>CALFXR010000010.1 GCA_937958475.1 uncultured Mesorhizobium sp.
GATGCCGGCAGGCAGGTGAGGGGCGGCGCCGGCCTTCATTGCCCCGTCCTCATCCAGAGGTGCGAGCGGAGCGAGCCTCGAAGGACGAGGGCGGCCCTTCACCGTACCAGGATCGCCCGGAAATCGTTGACGTTGGTGCCGGTCGGGCCGGGCGAGAACAGGTCGCCCGCCGCGGCGAAGGCGGTGAAGGCGTCGTTGCCGGCGAGGGCGGCCCTGGCGTCGAGGCCCGCGGCGCGCATGCGCGAAACCGACGTGCCGTCGGCGAAGGCGCCGGCATTGTCCTCCGAACCGTCGATGCCGTCGGTGTCGGCGGCGAGCGCCTCGATGCCCGCCAGCCCGTCGATGCAGAGCGCGAAGGAGAGCAGGAACTCGCTGTTGCGCCCGCCCCTGCCGACGACCCGGCCGCCGCTTGCGCCGCGCAGCGTCACCGTGGTCTCGCCGCCCGACAGGATCACGACCGGCTTCGTGAAAGGCCGGTCCTTCGCCGCCACCTCGCGGGCGATCGCGGCATGAACGACGCCGACGTCGCGCGCCTCGCCCTCGATGGAATCGGAGAGGATGACGGCCGCGATCCCTTGCACCCCGGCGGTTTCGGCCGCGGCCTCCAGCGACCGCGCCGCCGAGGCGATCACCGCGACCGTGTTGCGCGAGAAGCGCGGATCGTCCGGCCGCGGCGCGTCGGCCCCGGGCGAGGCGAGATGCGCCATGACGGCCGCCGGCAGCTTCATCGCATACGCCGCGACGATGGCGAGCGCGTCCTCTCGGGTCGTTTGGTCGGGCACCGTCGGCCCGGACGCCACCAGCGCCGGGTCGTCGCCGGGAATGTCGGAGACGACCAGCGTGACGACGCGCGCCGGGTATGCGGCGGCCGCCAGCCGGCCGCCCTTGATCGCCGAGACGTGCTTGCGCACCGCGTTCATCGCCGCGATCGGCGCGCCCGAGGCGAGCAGCGCCCGGTTCACCGCGATCTCGTCGTCGAGCGTGAGTTCTCCCGCCGGCGCCGGCAGCAGCGCCGAGCCGCCGCCGCAGATGAGCGCGACGACGAGGTCGTCCTCGCAAAGGCCGGAGACCCGCTCCATCAGGCGCCGCGCCGCCGCCAGCCCGGCCTGGTCGGGGACCGGATGCGCCGCCTCGAGCACCTCGATCCGGTCGCAGGGTGCGGCGTATCCGTATCGGGTCACCACCGTGCCTTCGAGCGGCCCGTCCCAGGCCTTCTCGAACGCCGCCGCCATCTGTGCTGCACCCTTGCCGGCGCCCACCACGATCGTGCGCCCCTTCGGCCGCGCCGGCAGGTGGTCCCTGATCGTGATCTCCGGATCGGCGGCGGCGACCGCCGCATCGAAAAGGGCGGTGAGGAAGGCCTTGGCGTCCAGCTCGCTCATCGTGTCCCTCCCCCGGCGCGGCGCGGCAGGCCCGCCTGCGGCCCGGCGTTTACACCGGCGCGGCGGCCAGCCCGTCGAGCACGCTCTTCGCCGGCCGCCCCGACACATAGGTCTCGACCACGGCGCGGTCGTCGCCCAGCGTCTGCAGCAGGAACAGTTCCTCCGCAAGGCTGGTCATGCGCTCGCGGCGGATGCGCATCGCCGGCGTCGCCCCGGAATCGAGCACGACCAGGTCGGCGTCGCTTCCTACGTCCAGCGTGCCGATGCGGTTCGACAGCGACAGCGCCTCGGCGTTGCCGCGCGTCGCCTGCCAGAACGAGCCGAGCGGATCGAGCTTCTCGCCGGAGAGCGCGATCGCCTTGTAGCCCTCGTCCATGGTGCGCAGCATCGAATAGTTGGTACCGCCGCCGACATCCGTTGCGATTCCCGTGCGCAGCGGCCGGCCGCGCCGCCGGTAGCGCTGGTAGTCGAACAGGCCGGAGCCGAGGAACAGGTTCGACGTCGGGCAGAACACGGCGACCGAGCCGCTGTCCGACAGCGCATCCGCCTCGCGCTCGGAAAGATGGATGCAGTGGCCGAACAGCGCGCGCCGTCCGAGCAGCCCGTAGCGCTCGTAGACGTCGGTGTAGTCGCGCGCCTCGGGGTAGAGCTCGAGCGTGAAGGCGATCTCGGCGTGGTTTTCCGAAAGATGCGTCTGCATGTGCAGGTCGGGATGCTCGCGCATCAGCGCCCCGGCCACCTCCATCTGCTCCGGCGTCGAGGTGATGGCGAAGCGCGGCGTCACCGCATAGAGCTGTCGCCCCTTGCCGTGCCAGGCGGCGATCAGCGCCTTCGTGTCGTCATAGGCCGACTGCGGCGTGTCGCGCAGCCCGTCCGGCGCGTTGCGGTCCATCATCACCTTGCCGGCGACTGTCAGCATGTCGCGCGCATGCGCCGCGGAAAAGAACGCTTCCGCAGACGGCCGGTGCACCGAGCAGTAGGCGGCGACCGTCGTCGTGCCCTGGCGGACCAATTCGTCGAGGAACAGGCCGGCGATGCGCCGCGCATGGTCCGGATCGGAGAAGCGCGTCTCTTCCGGAAAAGTGTACTTGTTGAGCCAGTCGAGCAGTTCGGCGCCGTAGCTGGCGATCACCTGCATCTGCGGCATGTGCGCATGGGTGTCGATCAGGCCCGGCAGGATCAGGTTCGGCCGGTGGTCGATGATCTCGGCGTCCGCGCCGGCTTGCGCTTCCACCTCGGCATAGGCGCCCGCGGCGACGATCCGCCCGCCCTCGAGCAGAAGCCCGCCGTCTTCCTCGTAGCGCAGCGCCGAAAGGTCGTCGACGCCGTCCGGCCGCCTGAGAAAGGTGAGCGTGCGCCCGCGCAGCACGAGCCGCGTCATCGGGCGCGCGCCTCTTCGTACCAGGCGACGATCAGCGCGCGCTCTTCCGGCGTGACGAAGGTGACGTTGCCGGGAGGCATGGCATGACTGCGCCCGGCCTGCAGGTAGATCTCGCGCGCATGCTCGGCGATGCCCTCTTCGGTCTCCAGCACGACGTTCTTCGGCGCGTGGTAGATGCCGTCATAGCCCGGCTCGGCGGCGTGGCACATGGCGCAGCGGCCGAGCACCGTGTCGCGCACCGCCGGGAAGTGGGCGGAGGCGATGAAGGCCTCGCCGGCGGCCGAAACCTTCGCCTCGCCGGTCAGCACCTTCGGCACCGTCGACAGCCAGATGACGACGACGAACAGCACCGCCGCGGCGAGCCAGGTCCAGGTCGGGTTGCCCTTCCTGGCGTGCACCGTGTTGAAGTAGTGGCGGATCAGCACGCCGATGATGAAGATGATCGAGGCGATGACCCAGTTGAACTCGGTCGCGAAGGCGAGCGGGTAGTGGTTGGAGAGCATCAGGAACACGACCGGCAGCGTCAGGTAGTTGTTGTGCAGCGACCGGGTCTTGGCGATCTTGCCGTATTTCGGGTCGGGCTTGCGCCCGGCGATCAGGTCGGCAACCACGATCTTCTGGTTGGGGATGATGATCATGAAGACGTTGGCCGACATGATCGTCGCGGTGAAGGCGCCGAGGTGCAGGAAGGCGGCGCGGCCGGTGAACAGCTGCGTGTAGCCCCAGGCCATGGCCACCAGGATGGCGTAGAGCACCAGCATCAGCGTCGTGTCGTTGCCGCCGAGCGGCGACTTGCAGAGCAGGTCGTAGAGGATCCAGCCGAGCGCGATCGACGCGAGCGATATGCCGATCGCCACCGGGGCCGAGACGTCGAGCACGTTGCGATCGATGAGGAACAGGTCGGCGCCGGCGTAGTAGACCACGCACAGCAGCGCGAAGCCGGTCAGCCAGGTCGAATAGGCCTCCCACTTGAACCAGGTCAGGTGCTCCGGCATCTGCGCCGGCGCCACGAGATACTTCTGGACGTGGTAGAAGCCGCCGCCGTGGACCTGCCATTCCTCGCCATGGGCGCCGGCCGGTAGGCCCGGCCGCTGCCGCAGCCCGAGGTCGAGCGCGACGAAATAGAAGGACGAGCCGATCCAGGCGATGCCGGTGATGACGTGCAGCCAGCGGATGGCGAAGCTCAGCCAGTCCCAGAAGATCGCGAAATCCATCATGCCGCCGCCCTCGCGCACTTCGACCCAGGTGACTTTACGGCCTGCGGCGCAATCGAAAAGGGCCCGCCGTCGCGATGACTTTCAAAAAAAAATGGAAAATACTACCTTGGCGAAAACATAAGCCGCCTCACAGTCCCGCACGGTCCGCGCATGGCCTATCTCGACAACATCGCCGTCTTCGTCCGCGTCGTCGAGTTGGGCAACCTGTCGGCGGCGGGCCGCGACATGCGCATCTCGCCGGCCGTCGCTTCCAACCGCATCAAGGAACTGGAGAAGCACCTCGGCGTGCGCCTGTTCAACCGCACGACCCGCCAGCTGATGCCGACCGAGCACGGCAACGTCTTCTACAGCGGCGCCAAGCAGGTGCTCGACGCCATCACCGAGGCGGAAGCCGCGGTCAGCGCGCTGTCCGGCCAGCCGCGCGGCACCATCCGCGTCACCGCCCCGCTCGGCCTCGGCCGCCGCCTGATCGCGTCCGGCATCCCGGATTTCCACGACCGCTTCCCCGACATCGAGGTGCGCCTGCGGCTGTCCGACCACAATGTCGACATCCTGCGCGAGGGCATCGACGTCGCCTTCAAGCTCGGCGTGATCGAGGATTCCAGCCTGCGCATGCGCGGCATCATGGAATGCGAGCGGGTCCTGGTGGCTTCGCCCGCCTATCTCGCCGCCCGCGGCGAGCCGACCGAGCCGGGCGAACTGACCGGCCGCAGGCACGATTGCCTGATGCTGCGTTATCCCGGCATGCGCGAGCACAGCTGGACGCTGCGTACGCCGGCCGGCATCGCCAAGCTCGACGTCCACGGCCCCTTCGATTCCGACGACGGCGACGTGCTGACCGGCTGGGCGCTGTCGGGACGCGGCATCGTCAACAAGCCGCGCTTCGAGGTCGAGCCCTTCATCCGCGACCGCCGGCTGAACGTGATCCTCCCCGACACACCGCCCACCCCGGTGCAACTCGCCGCCGTCTATCCCCACAAGAAGCTGCAGGACCCGAAGGTGCGGCTCCTGCTCGACTTCATGGCCGAGCGCTGCCAGCGCCTGATCCGCAATCTCCTGGCCGGCCGGTAGCGGCATGGTCGCGCGCCGGCGCCGCGTTCTTGATGCAGGACAAGGCCGGCCGAGCCCACGCCGCTAGTGTCCGCTCCCTGGGACTGAGACGGGGGCGCGAGACATGCCGATGGTTTCGAGGCGGAATCTGCTGTTTTCGGGCGGCGCGGCGCTCGCCCTGCCCGCGGCGGGTTGCGGCGGCGGCCCCGACCCTTGGGACGAGGCGGCGGCCGAGACCTGGGCGACGCTCGCCGCCGACGCCGGGATGGCCGAACTCGTCCGCTACGCCACGCTCGCCGCCAACAGCCACAATACGCAGCCCTGGCGCTTCTCCACGACGGAGAACGCCGTGACGATCCTTCCCGACCTCGCGCGCCGTACGCCCGTCGTCGATCCCGACGACCATCACCTCTTCGTCAGCCTGGGCTGCGCCGCCGAGAACCTTTCGATCGCCGCCGAGGCGCGCGGACGGCGCGCCACGGTCGGCTTCGACCCGACCGGCGACGGCAGCGTCGCGATCGCTCTGGAGCCTGCGCCGGCGGCCGAGACGCCGCTGTTCGTGGCCATCCCCGAACGCCAGTGCACGCGCTCCGAGTTCGACGGCCGCGCCGTGCCCGCCGGCGATCTCGCCCAGATCGCGGAAGCCGCCCGCGTCGACGGCGTCGACGTCGTCATGATCGCCGATCCCTCGCGCATGGACGCCGTCCTCGACTACGTGGTCGCCGGCAACACCCGCCAGGTCGAGGATCCGGCCTTCGTCGCCGAGCTGACGCAATGGCTGCGCTTCAACGCCGGTCATGCCGCGGAAACCCGCGACGGCCTCTATTCGGCAGCGTCGGGCAACCCGACGACGCCGGCCTGGCTCGGCCGGCTCGTCTTCCCGTGGATCTTCTCCGCCGGGTCGGAGAACGACCGCTACAGCCGGCAGATCCGCTCCTCCGCGGGCATCGCCATTTTCGTGGCGCGCGAGGAGGGCAAGGCCGGCTGGGTGTCGGTCGGCCGCAGCTACCAGCGCTTCGCCCTGCAGGCGACTGCGCTCGGCATCCGCAACGCCTTCGTCAACCAGCCGGTCGAGGTGCCGGAGGTACGCGCCGAATTCGCGAAATGGCTGGGTCTCGGCCGCCGCCCGGACCTCGTGGTCCGCTACGGCTACGCCCCGCCGATGCCGAAGTCCCTGCGCCGGCCGGTGACCGAAATCATGGCCTGAGCGCGGCGGCCGTTTCAGGCCTCCGGGACCGTCTCCGGCCCAGCCTCACCGTTCCTCCGCACCAGCGCCGCGACGATCTCGGCGGCCGCGAGCGCCGCGATCACGGCAGGGCGCTTGTCCTTCACCGTCTCGCCGCCGATCGGGCTGACGAGGCGCGCCAGCCTGGCCTCGCCGCAGCCGGCGGTCTTCAGGTACCAGCTGCGGAAGGTCGCCCGCTTGGTCTTCGAGCCGATCATGCCGACATAGGCTGCGTCCTCGCGGTTTAGCGCCTCCGCGACGATGAGGAAGTCGAGCGCGTGGTCGTGGGTGAGCACGACATAGGCCGCACCTGCGGGCGCTTCGCGGACCATCTCCTCCGGAACCGGGGTCAGTCTCGTCTCGACGCCGGGCGGCATGTCGTCCAGCGCCTCGGCGCGCGTCTCGACCACGACCGTGCGAACCGGCAGAAGCGCCAGGGCCGCCGCGAGCGCATGGCCGACATGCCCCCCGCCGAAGACGAGCGCGGTCGGATTCCCGGCGTCCTCCCGCTCGGCGCGGCGCATCACCGCCTCGCGCAGCGTCTTGTCAAGGCGGCGCACGGA
The DNA here is from genome assembly GCA_937958475.1 of uncultured Mesorhizobium sp. Taxonomy (GTDB): domain Bacteria; phylum Pseudomonadota; class Alphaproteobacteria; order Rhizobiales; family Rhizobiaceae; genus DUSC01. The sequence goes on from CALFXR010000010.1 coordinate 6,819, forward strand.
GACGCTCACCCGCCCGCCGCAGCACTGGCCGATCTCGGGGCCGAGGGGAACGTCGAGGATCGCGGAAGCGTGGGGAACATCCGTCTGGTCCGTCCTGGCGCCGAGCAGCGCGCGGGCCCTGTCGATGGCCATGAACTCGAGCTGTCCGCCGCCGATCGTGCCGTAGGTTTTTTCCGGCGAGACGATCATCCAGGCGCCGGCCTCGCGCGGCGTCGAGCCGAGCGCTTCGGCGACCTCGACCAGCGCCGCGTCGGGCGCGGCGTCGAGGAAGCGTGAGAGACCGACGAGCGAAGACATGACGAGAAGATAGCGCCCACCGAGCCCGGCGGCTACGCCCCGGCCTTCAGCCGCTCGATCGCCATCAGCACGCGCTCCGGCGTCGCCGGCGCGTCGAGGCGCGGGCAGATCGTGTGATCCGCCACGGAGGCCACCGCGTCGGAGAGCGCGTGAAGCACCGACATCGCCAGCATGAAGGGCGGCTCGCCCACGGCCTTGGAGCGATGGATCGTCGGCTCGTGCGCCTCCGGCCAGTCGGCCAGCGCGACGTTGAACACCTTCGGCCGGTCGGAGGCGAGCGGGATCTTGTAGGTCGACGGCGCGTGGGTCCTGAGTCGCCCCTTGGCATCCCACCACAGTTCCTCGGTGGTCAGCCAGCCCATGCCCTGGATGAAGCCGCCCTCGACCTGGCCGAGGTCGATGGCGCGGTTGAGCGAACGGCCGGTCTCGTGGAGGATGTCGGTCCGCTCGACCACGTATTCGCCGGTCAGCGTGTCGACGGTGACCTCCGAGCACGAGGCGCCGTAGGCGTAGTAATAGAACGGGTGGCCCTCGCCCTTGTCGCGGTTCCAGTGGATCTTCGGCGTCTTGTAGAAGCCGGCCGCAGAGAGCTGGATGCGCGCGAAATAAGCCTGCTTGACCAGTTCGGAGAAGGCGATCTCCTGGTTGCCGATACGCACGCGGTTGGGCAGGAAGACGATCTGGTCGGCCGGCACCTGGTACTTGTCCGCCGCGAAGTCGGTGAGACGCTGGCGGATCTGGCGCGCGGCGTTCTGCGCCGCCATGCCGTTGAGGTCGGTGCCCGACGAGGCGGCGGTCGCCGAGGTGTTGGGCACCTTCCCGGTCGTCGTCGCGGTAATCTTCACCTGGTCGATGTCGATCTGGAATTCCTCGGCGACGACCTGGGCGACCTTGGTATAGAGCCCTTGCCCCATCTCCGTGCCGCCGTGGTTCAGGTGCACGGAGCCGTCGGTGTAGACATGGACCAGCGCGCCGGCCTGATTGTACTGCGTGGCGGTGAACGAGATGCCGAACTTCACCGGCGTCAGGGCGAGGCCGCGTTTGATCCAGCGGCTGTTGTTGTTGAAGGCGGAAATCTCGCGCCGGCGGCGGGCGTAGTCGCAACTCGTTTCCAGTTCGGCGACGATGCGGTGGATGATGTTGTCCTCCACCGTCTGGTGGTAGGGCGTCACGTCGCGGCCGGCCCCGTCTCCCGCCGCGCCGTAGAAGTTCAGCTTGCGGATCTCCAGCGGGTCCTTGCCGACGGCGAAGGCGACCTCGTCGATGACACGCTCGGCGCCGACCATGCCCTGCGGGCCGCCGAAGCCGCGGAAGGCGGTGTTGGAGACGGTGTTGGTGTAGAACGGCGCCGACCGCGCGTGCACCGCCGGCAGGAAATAGGCGTTGTCGCAATGGAACAGCGCCCGGTCCGTGACCGGCCCGGAAAGGTCGGAGGAAAAGCCGCAGCGCGCGGCGTAGATGTAGTCGACGCCGAGGATCGCACCTTCGTCGTCGAAACCGACCTCGTAGTCGACGACGAAATCGTGGCGCTTGCCCGTCGCGGTCATGTCGTCGTCACGGTCCGGGCGGATCTTCACCGCCCGGCGGTGCTTCTTCGCCGCGATCGCGGCGAGCGCGGCGAACTGGTTGCCCTGCGTCTCCTTGCCGCCGAAGCCGCCGCCCATCCGGCGGATCTCGACGGTGACGGAGTGCGAAGACACGCCGAGCGCATGCGCCACCATGTGCTGCACCTCGCTCGGGTGCTGGGTCGAGGAGTAGACCGTGACGTCGCTGTCTTCGCCTGGCACGGCCATGGCGATCTGGCCTTCAAGGTAGAAATGGTCCTGCCCGCCGATGCGCATGCGGCCCTTGACGCGACGGGGCGCCGTTGCGATCGCGCCCGCCGCGTCACCGCGCCTGAGCGTCAGCGGCGGCGTCACCAGCGCATCGCGGTCGGGATCGAGGCCCGCGACGTCGAGGACAGCCGGCAGTTCGCCGTATTCGACGCGGGCGAGGCGGCAGGCGCGGCGGGCCTGTTCGCGCGTCTCGGCGATGACGCAGAAGATCGGCTGCCCGTGGAACTGGACCTTGCCCTCGGCGAGCACCGGCTCGTCGTGGCGGCCGGTCGGCGAGATGTCGTTCTCGCCGGGTACGTCCCTGCCGGTGAGCACGTCGACGACGCCCGGCGCGGCGCGCACCGCGGAAAGGTCCATCGAACGGATCGTGGCGTGGGCCACCGTCGCCAGGCCGAGGCAACCGTGCAGCGTGCCCGCCGGCTCCGGCATGTCGTCGATGTAGACCGCCTGCCCGGTGACGTGCTTGTGCGCGGAATCGTGGCGCTGGTCGGTGGCGACGCCACCGAGGATGGTCGCGGCCTTGAGGTCGGGAGCGTGCCGGTTCATCTCAGGCCGCCTCGTGCCGCTTGACGGTGAACGGCGCCGCCCCACCCGACGTTTCCAGGTAGAAGCGCATCAGCAGGTTCCTCGCCGCGAGCGCGCGGTACTCGGCGCTGGCGCGCATGTCGGTGAGCGGCGTGAAGTCCGCGGCGAACGCGGCCATCGCCTCGGTCACGGTCGCCTCGGTCCATGGCCGCCCGATCAGAGCCGCCTCGACGGCCGCCGCCCTTTTCGGCGTCGCCGCCATGCCGCCATAGGCGATGCGGATCGCCTTCACCGTGCCGTTCTTCGCCAGTTGCAGGTGGAAGGCGCCGAGCGTCGAGGTGATGTCCTCGTCGTGGCGCTTGGTGACCTTGTAGACGGCGAACTTCGCGCCGCGCGCCGGCAGCGGCACCTTCACCGCCTCGACGAACTCGCCGGGCCGGCGGTCCTGCTTGCCGTAGGCGACGAAGAAGGCTTCCAGCGGAATCTCGCGGCGGCGGCGGCCCTTGCGCAGCACCAGCGTCGCGCCGAGCGCGATCAGCGGCGGCGGCGTGTCGCCGATCGGCGAACCGTTGGCGATGTTGCCGCCGATGGTGCCCATGTTGCGCACCTGCTCGCCGCCGATGCGGTCGACCAGGGCGCCGAAGGCCGGGATGCGACGGCGCAGCGTCTCCCGCGTCTCCGTGTAGGTGACGCCGGCGCCGATGGTGAGAACGCCGTCGGTCTCGGCGATCGACTTCAGCCCGTCGAGCCCGCCGGCGAAGACCACCGGACCGATCTCGCGCATGAACTTGGTGACCCACAGCCCGACGTCAGTCGCGCCGGCGACGACGGTCGCCGCGGGATTTGCCTCGAGCACGCGGGCGAAATCGTCGACATCGGCCGGGATCACCAGGCGGCGGTCGCCCTCGCCGATCTCGACGCGGCTGCCGTCGCGCAGCGCGGCGAGCCGCGCGGCGATCGCCTTGCGCTCGACGGCCAGCGGGTCCTTCGCCGCCTTGCCGTAGTCCGAGATCGCACGCGCGGCGCGCACGATCGCCTCGTAGCCGGTACAGCGGCACAGATTGCCCTGCAGCGCCTTATCGATCGCCTCGTCGGAGGGTTTGGAATCGCGCATCCACAGCGCGTAGAGCGACATGACGAAGCCGGGCGTGCAGAAGCCGCACTGCGAGCCGTGGAAGTCGACCATGGCCTGCTGCACCGGATGCAGGCGACCGTCGCCGCCGGAGAGATGCTCGATGGTGACGACATGCGTGCCGTCGAGCGAGCCGAGAAAGCGGATGCAGGCGTTGACCGATTCGTAGGCCAGCGCGCCGCCGGTGAGCCGACCGACGAGCACGGTGCAGGCGCCGCAATCGCCCTCCGCGCAGCCTTCCTTGGTGCCGCGCAGCGACCGGTCGAGCCGGAGATAGTCGAGCAGCGTCGCGTCGGGCGCGACGTCGGCGATCGCCACGTCCTCGCCGTTGAGGATGAAGCGGAGTTCGGAGCGGACCTTCTGCCTGGCCATCAACTGCCCCTGTATGTCGAGTAGCCGTAGGGCGAGACGAGCAGCGGCACGTGGTAGTGCTTCTGCTCCGCCATGCCGAAGCGGATCGGTATCTGGTCGAGGAACAGCGGATCCGGCAGACCGGCGTTTCCGGCGCGAAGATAGTCGCCGGCGAAGAAGACCAGTTCGTAGCTGCCCGTCGCGAATTCTTTGCCCTGCAGCAGCGGCGCGTCGCAGCGCCCGTCGGCGTTGGTGACGGCCTCCTTGATCTTCCTGTGCGAATTGCCGCTGACGCGATAGAGCGCGATCGTCATTCCCGCCGCCGGCTTTCCCGTCGCCGTGTCGAGGACATGGGTGGTCAGCTTGCCGCCGGCGCCGTCAGCCATTCCGATCTCCTCACCCGCACTCTCGGCGGGGACACAATCCAAGCCGCGATTAAAGGATATGCGCTATGGTGGCGGAAGCGGAAGGCCCGGAAAAGAGTTTCAAAAATATCGGGGGGAATGCCTCGGTCGCCGCCTCGGCTATCCTTGCAGAGCGATCCGGCGGCGCCGGTGGCGGAGGAGACATGCGCTACGTCCGTGACATGAGGGGCTACGGGCCCAACCCGCCCGACGCCGGCTGGCCGGGCGGCGCCCATGTCGCCGTCCAGTTCGTCGTCAACTACGAGGAAGGCGGCGAGAACTGCGTGCTCCACGGCGACGCGGCTTCGGAGGCGTTCCTCTCCGAAGTCGTCGGCGCCCAGCCGTGGCCCGGCATGCGCCACTGGAACATGGAATCGATCTACGAATACGGCGCCCGCGCCGGCTTCTGGCGGCTCCACCGCATGTTCACCGAGGCGAACGTGCCCGCGACCTGCTACGGTGTCGCCACCGCGCTCGCCCGCTCGCCCGACCAGGTGGCGGCGATGCAGGAGGCCGGCTGGGAGATCGCCTCGCACGGGCTGAAGTGGATCGACTACCGCAGCCACCCCATCGAGGACGAGCGCCGCGACCTGGAGGCGGCGATCGCGCTGCATGCCGAGGTCACCGGCGAGCGGCCGCTCGGCCTTTATGTCGGACGCACCTCCGACAATTCGGTGCGCCTCGCGGCGGCGGAAGGCGGCTTCGAATACATCTCCGACACCTACGACGACGACCTGCCCTACTGGCTCGACCACGACGGCCACGGCAACGCGATCCCGGCGCAACTCGTCATCCCCTATACGCTCGACGCCAACGACATGCGCTTCGCCACCGCGCAGGGCTTCAACACCGGCGACCATTTTTTCGCCTACCTGAAGGACGCCTTCGACACGCTCTACGCCGAAGGCCGCGCCGGCCGTTCGGCGATGATGAGCGTCGGCCTGCACTGCCGGCTGGCCGGGCGCCCCGGCCGCGCCGCCGCGCTCGCCCGCTTCATCGACTACGTGAAGGGCCACGACAGGGTCTGGCTGCCGCGCCGGATCGACATCGCCCGCCACTGGCGGACGCACCACCCCTACCGGCCGCCGGCGCTCAGGCCCTCGCGCATGGACCGCGAAAGCTTCGTCGCCCGCTTCGGCGGCATCTTCGAGCATTCGCCGTGGATCGCCGACCGCGCCTTCGGCCTCGAGCTCGGCCCCGCCCACGACAGCGCCAGCGGACTGCACAACGCGCTCTGCCGCGTCTTCCGCACGGCGTCGGAAGACGAGAGGCTCGGCGTCCTGAAAGCACATCCCGACCTAGCGGGAAAACTCGCCCTGGCGAAACGGCTCACCGCGGAATCGACCGCCGAGCAGGCCTCGGCCGGCCTCGACGCGCTGACCGACGCGGAGCGGACGCGCTTCACCGAGCTCAATTCGGCCTATGTCGCCGCCTTCGGCTTCCCCTTCATCATCGCCGTGCGCGGACTGACGAAGGGCGACATCCTCTCCGCCTTCGAACACCGCATCGGCAACGACCGCGCCACCGAGTTCGGAACCGCGTGCCGCCAGGTCGAACGCATCGCGCTGCTGCGCCTCCAGGACATCCTGCCCCGATAAAGGACCAAACATGCCCGGGCCTCTCTACGTCGCACCGACGGGCGGACACCCTCCGCAGACAGACCTCCTGACCGGCCGCGCCGTGTTCACCGAGGCCTATGTCGTCATCCCGAAGGGCGTGATGCGCGACATCGTCACCAGCAACCTGCCCTTCTGGGACAAGACCCGCGTCTGGGTGCTGTCGCGGCCGCTGTCGGGCTTCGCCGAGACCTTCTCGCAATACATCATGGAGGTGCTGCCCGGCGGCGGTTCCGAGCGGCCCGAGCCGGATGCCGGCGCCGAGGGCGTGCTCTTCGTCATGGAGGGCGAGGTGACGGTGACGCTGGCCGGAGCCGCGCACCGGCTCCAGGCGGGCGGCTACGCCTTCCTGCCGCCGGCCTCGGGCTGGACCCTGACCAACGGCGGCAGCCAGCCGGCGCGCTTCCACTGGGTGCGCAAGCGCTACGAAGAGATCGACGGGATCGATGTCCCCGAGGCCTTCTTCCGCAACGAACAGGACATCGTGCCGCTGTCGATGCCGGGCACCGCCGGGCGCTGGGCTACCACCCGCTTCGTCGACCCCGACGACGTCCGCCACGACATGCACGTCAACATCGTCACCTTCGAGCCCGGCGCGGTGATCCCCTTCGCCGAGACGCACGTGATGGAGCACGGGCTCTACGTGCTCGAGGGCAAGGCCGTCTACCGGCTCAACCAGGATTGGGTCGAGGTCGAGGCCGGCGACTTCATGTGGCTGCGCGCCTTCTGCCCGCAGG
>CALFXR010000011.1 GCA_937958475.1 uncultured Mesorhizobium sp.
CAGATCGACTACTTCCGAGAACCGAGAGGCGTGGTTTGCCTGCAATACCCCCACCTCTACCCGTCCCCACAAGGGGGAGGGGGTCGTTTAGGCTGCGGCTTTCGGGCGACAAACGGAAGCCTTGGGGTATCCCCCTCCCCCTTGTGGGGACGGGTAGAGGTGGGGGAATCCACCGGCGACCGCTCTGCCTCGACGGTGCGGGAGGGAGCCAAGCATGACCTTCCTCGCCTCCAACGCCCCCGTCTCCGCCACGGCCGCCGGCGCCGCCGTGCCCCTGTCGGGCGGTTTCACGCTGCACGTCGACATCCTCTCCGACTGGCTGGTCCGCGTCGCGGTCGTTCCGGACGGCGGGCTCGCCGTCGACCGCACCTGGATGATCGCGCCCGACGGCGACGTGCCCTGGCAGGGCAGGGACCGGCTGTCGCGCGACGGTTTCGTCGTCCCGCCGCAGCACATGGCGAACAGCGACGGCGCGGCCGTGCTGAGCACCGGCGACTGGCGTATCTCCATCACCGGCGTGCCGCTGCGGCTCGTCTTCGATCATCGCGACGGGAGCGGCTGGAAGACCGTGCTCGCCGACCGCGAGGCCGGCGCCTACCAGTGGTTCCCCCGCCGCGGCCTGTTCCGCCATTTCCAGTCGCGTGCGCTCGGCGACCGGCACTATGGACTGGGCGACAAGACCGGGCCGCTCGACCATACCGGCCGCCGCCTGCGCTGCCTGCAGACGGACGCGCTCGGCTACGACGCCGAGACGCAGGACCCGCTCTACAAGCACGCGCCCTTTGTCATCGCCGACGGCGAGGCCGGTGCGGTCGGCCTCTTCTACGACACGATGAGCGAGATCACCTTCGACCTCGGCGCCGAGCACTCCAACTACCATCCGCACTACCGGCACGTCGACGCCGCCGAGAAGGGGCTCGTCTACTACGTCGTCGCCGGGCCGAAGGTGCGCGACATCGTCCCGCGGCTGATGCGGCTGACCGGCCGGGCGCATTTCCAGCCGCGCCGGGCGATGGGCTTTGCCTTCACCACCATGCACCATGCCGATGCGCCGAACGCGCAAGAGGTGATGACGGCCTTCGCCGAGCGCTGCCGGGCGGAGAAGATTCCGATCAGCGCCATCCATTCGGGCTCCGGCTACACGACGAAGGCGGACGGCCGCCGCTACGTCTTCACCTGGAACGAAACGAAATTTCCCGACCGCGCCGGCTTCTTCCGTCAGCTTTCCGAACTCGGCTTCTTCACCTGCGCCAACGTCAAGCCGGTGCTTCTGACCGAGCACCCGGCCTATCCGAAGGCGGCGGCGGAGGGCTGGTTCGTGCGCCGTGCCGACGGCGAGCCGGCCGTCGAGATGTTCTGGGGCGGCAATGGTTCATCGCTCGACTTCACCAACCCGGCGACGGTCCAGTGGTGGAAGGAAGGCATCTCCGGGCAGGTGCTCGACGCCGGCTTCGGCGCGGCCTGGAACGACAACAACGAGTGCGAACTGTGGGACGAGGAGGCGACCGTCGCCGGCTTCGGCACGGCCCTGCCGGCGATCGACGTGAGGCCCGTGCACGCGCTGCTGATGACGCGGGCGACCTTCGAGGCGACGCTGGCGCGCGAGCCCGACAAGCGCCCCTACACCATCTCGCGGGCCGGGCCGATCGGGATTGCCCGCTACGGCGAGACCTGGTCGGGCGACAACCGCACCAGCTGGCACACGCTGAAATGGAACCTCCGCCAGGGCCTGTCGATGAGCCTGTCGGGCATGCCGCTGACCGGCCACGACATCGGCGGCTTCGACGGGCCGGCGCCGGGGCCGGAGCTTCTGGTGCGCTGGGTGGAGATGATGAGCGTGCACCCGCGCGCGGTGATGAACTCGTGGAAGCCGCAGCTGTCGCTGCCGACCAACCTGCCGTGGATGCACGGGCGGGAGAACACGGAACTCGTCAAGCAGGCGCTGGCGCTGCGCTACCGGCTTCTGCCCTGGCTCTACCAATGCTGCTGGCGCGCGCATCTGACCGGCGAGCCGGTGATCACGCCGCCGTTCTATCATTTCGACGAGCCGCAATGCCGGGCCGACATGGACGCCTTCATGCTCGGGCCGGACGTGCTGGTCGTGCCGGCGGTGGAGGAGGGGGCGACCGCGGTTTCGGCCTACCTGCCGCAGGTCGACGGCGGCTGGCACGATTTCCACACGGGCGCGGTGCATGCGGGCGGCAGGACGGTGACCGTGCCGGCGCCGCTCGGGCGCCTGCCGCTGCTGGTGCGTACCGGCGCCGTGCTGCCGCTGGCGAAGGCATGGCCGGAGTTCGCGCCGCACGACGCCGCGGAAGTCGAGCTGACGCTGTTCGCCGGGTCGGGCACCGACGCGTCCGAACGCGAGATCTTCTTCGACGACGGCATCGGCTGGGGCTATCGCGACCGCGACGCCGCGCTGATCCTGGTGCGGGCGTCGTGGAACGGCGAGAGCGTCACGCTCTCGGCGCGGGAGCAGTGGAGCGGCCGGGGCCGCCCGCCGCTGGCGCTGGCCTGTCGCGGGCTCGGCGGCAGGCGGTTCGAGCAGGAGATCGTGGTCTGACGGCCGACGGCGCTACTGCACCACGAAATAATCCTCGATGCGCACCGCGGCGCGCTTGAGAATGGGCAGGATGTCGCGCCGCATGTCGTCCACGCTCATGCGCGCGGCCTGGCTCGGCACGTTGATCGCGGCGACCGTCGTTCCGCTGCGGTCGCGGATGGGGACGGCAATCGATCGCAGCCCGAGTTCCAGTTCCTCGTCGACGACCGCATGGCCGTCGCGCGCCGCCGCATCGATGGCGCGGTCGAGTGCTGCCCGGTCGGTGAGGGTCTTCGGCGTGATGGCGCGGAATTCGGTTCGTGCCAGCAATTCGTCGCGCTCGGCCCGCGGCAGGCCGGCGAGCAGTACCCGTCCCATCGACGTGCAGTAAGCCGGCAAGCGCGTGCCGACATGCAGGGTGACGCTGACGATGCGCCGTCCGGGGATGCGAGCGACGTAGACCACGTCGGTGCCCGAGAGGATTGCGGCGGAACAGGATTCGTTCAGCGCCCCTGCAACTTCGCGCATGAGCGGCTCCGCGAAGGACCACAGCGATGCGCCCGACATCCATGTGCGTGCGATCGAGATCAGTTTCGGCGAAAGCGAGAAGCGTCGGCCGGCCTGCACCGCATAGCCGGTCGCCACCAGCGTCAGCAGGAAGCGCCGGGCGCCGGCCCTCGTCAGTCCCGCCGCTTCCGCCATCTCGGTCAGCGTCATCCCGTCGGGATGCGCCGCCAGGATCTCGACGACGCCCAGGCCGCGCCCGAGCGAGCCGACGAGGTCGCGCTCGGCGGGGCGGTCCCGTTCCGTTGACTTGGCGGTTCGGTTCATCTATCGAAGTATCGCATAAGAAACATATGTTCGCAATGCGAACTTCTTGCCGGACGGCATGAGCGCAGCGGGGCGATGCCTGGCGCTGTTGGCCCGGCGCGGGGGAGGGACGATGAACAAGGTCTGCCCGAACATCGAGGACGCCATCGCCGACATCGAAGACGGCATGTCGGTGATGATCGGCGGGTTCGGCGGAGCGGGCGCTCCGATCGAGCTGATCCATGCGCTGGTCGATCGCTACAGGCGGACCGGTTCGCCGGGCAACCTGACCGTCATCAACAACAACGCCGGTAACGGCGCCATCGGCATCGCCGCGATGATCGACGCCGGCATGGTCGCCACGATGGTCTGCTCGTTCCCGCGCTCGTCGGATCCGCGCGCCTTCACCGAAAAGTACCTCGCGGGCGGTATCGGCCTGGAACTGGTGCCGCAGGGGACGCTCGCCGAGCGCATCCGCGCCGCCGGCGCCGGCATCCCGGCCTTCTACACGCCGACCAGCTACGGCACGCTGGTGGCCGAAGGAAAGCCGGTCGCCGAGTTCGAGGGGCGCATGTATGTCCAGGAGCGCTGGCTGAAGGCCGACGTGGCGCTGATCAAGGCCGAGCTCGCCGACCGCAAGGGCAACCTGACCTACCGCAAGGCGGCGCGCAATTTTTCGCCGCTGATGGCGATGGCGGCAAAGCTCACTGTCGTCCAGGCCAGCCGCATCGTCGAGCCGGGGGGCATCGATCCGGAGCAGGTCATCACGCCCGGGATTTTCGTGAACCGCATCGTCGAGGTTGCCGACCCGAAGCAGGAAGAGGCGCTGCTGCGCGAGGGAGCGAAGTGATGGCGACAAAGCTGACCAACGCACAGATCGCCTGGCGCGCCGCGCAGGACCTGCCCGACGGGGCCTATGTCAATCTCGGCATCGGCTTCCCCGAGATGATCGCCAAGTTCAAGCCCGAGGGCCGCGAGGTCATCTACCACACCGAGAACGGCATCCTCGATTTCGGCGAGGCCCCGCCGGCCGGCGAGGAAGACTGGGACCTGATCAACGCCGGCAAGAAGGCGGTGACGCTCAACCCCGGCGCGGCGTTCTTCCACCATGCCGACTCGTTCGCCATGGTGCGCGGCGGCCATCTCGACATCGCCGTTCTCGGCGCCTACGAAGTCGCGGAGAACGGAGACATCGCCAACTGGAGCACCGGTCCCGGATCGGTGCCGGCCGTCGGCGGCGCCATGGACCTCGTCCACGGCGCCAAGCAGATCTGGGTCGTCACCGATCACGTTACCAAGAAGGGCGAGCCCAAGCTGCTGAAGCGCTGCCACCTGCCGCTGACCGGCGTCGGTTGCGTGACGACGGTCTACACCAGCCTCGCGGTCGTCGACATCAAGGGCGGACGTTTCGTCCTGCGCGAGAAGCTGCCGTCGATGAGCCTCGACGAACTCCAGGCCTTGACGGAAGGCGCGCTGGCGGTCGAAGGCACCATTGGCGATCTGATTGTTCCGGAGGTCTGACATGCGCGAAGCCTACATCTGCGACTACGTTCGCACGCCGATCGGCCGCTTCGGCGGGTCGCTGTCCCAGGTCCGTCCCGACGATCTCGGCGCCGTGCCGCTGAAGGCGCTGATGGAGCGCAATGCCGGCGTCGACTGGTCGGCGATCGACGACGTAATCTACGGCTGCGCCAACCAGGCCGGCGAGGACAATCGCAACGTGGCGCGCATGTCTCTCCTGCTCGCCGGGCTGCCGCAGGAGATCCCCGGCTCGACGGTGAACAGGCTATGCGGCTCGGGCATGGACGCCGTCACCATCGCGGCGCGGGCGATCAAGGCCGGCGAGGCCGAAATCATGATCGCCGGCGGCGTCGAATCGATGAGCCGTGCGCCCTTCGTCATGCCCAAGGCGAGCGAGGCCTTCTCGCGCAATGCCGAGATCTACGACACCACCATCGGCTGGCGCTTCGTCAACCCGCTGATGAAGAAGCAGTATGGCGTCGATTCCATGCCCGAGACCGGCGAGAACGTCGCCGCCGAGTTCGGCGTCAGCCGCGAGGCGCAGGACGCCTTCGCCGTGCGCAGCCAGGACAAGGCGGTTGCGGCGCAGGCCAACGGCCGCCTGGCGAAGGAGATCGTGCCGGTCACGATCGCGCAGAAGAAGGGCGATCCCATCATCGTCGACAAGGACGAGCATCCGCGCGCCGGCACCACGGTCGAATCGCTGGCGCGGCTCGGCACGCCTTTCAAGAAAGAGGGCGGCACGGTGACGGCAGGCAATGCGTCGGGCGTCAACGACGGCGCCGCGGCGCTGATCGTCGCCTCGGAGGCTGCCGCACGGAAGTACGGCCTCACCCCGATCGCCCGCGTGCTGGGCGGCGCGGTAGCCGGCGTGGCGCCGCGCATCATGGGCATCGGCCCGGCTCCGGCGACGCAGAAGCTCTGCGCGCGGCTCGGCATCAAGCCGACCGACTTCGACGTCGTCGAGCTGAACGAGGCCTTCGCCAGCCAGGGCATCGCCGTGCTGCGCCAGCTCGGCATCGCCGAGGACGCCGCGCATGTGAACCCCAACGGCGGGGCGATCGCGCTCGGCCATCCGCTCGGCATGTCGGGCGCGCGCATCACCGGCACGGCGGCGCTGGAGTTGCGCGAACGCGGCGCCCGGCTGGCACTGGCCACCATGTGCATCGGCGTCGGCCAGGGCATCGCGATCGCGCTGGAGAGGGTGTAGGCGCTCAGGCCGTCCAGTCTTCGACGGCCAGTTCCGGAACGTGGCGGAAGGCGCGGTCCGAAGAGACGAGCACCGCGCCCGCGTCGAGCGCGTGGGCGGCAATAAGCATGTCGAGCGGCTGCAGAGATTTCCCCATACGCCGCATTTCGGCACGCAAATTGCCGTACCGCTTGCCCGTTTCCGCCGTCCAATCGAGAATGGTCACTGTTCCCAGGAAATTTTCGGCCGCCGCCCAAAGTCGCTTTGCGCCGGGATTGTTGGCAAGTCCATAGAGCGTTTCGCCATAGGAGATGGCCGACACGACGAGCCGTCCTGCGCCGGCTTCGGCTATTCGCCTGTCGAGGATCGGGCTGCTCATTCTCATGAACGCGCTGGTTGCATTCGTATCGAGCATGAACCGGACGTTCATTCGAAAGGATCGTCGCGTATCTGGCCGCCCTGCTCACGATCCTCCATGAATCCTTCCAGCTCCTCAGGTGGGATGAGCGCCCGGAGCCGGAAGAACTCGTCGAAACTGCCCGTCCGCTTCGGCCGTTTCGGCGACAGGATCACTTCGCCGGGATTGGGGCCGGGCCGGAATTCGACTTCCGTGCCCTCGAAGCGATACGCGTTCGGAATGCGCACGGCCTGGCTCTCGCCATCCTTGAACAGCTTGCCGATTTCGCCCATCGGAACCTCCTGCCGGCCGCTTTCGTGCCGGCAACATAGCACTCCGCAGTCCAGTCGGCCAATCCGCGCTCACCCCCGCCGCATCCTGACCGGCGGCCTGCCGAACGCTTTCGCGAAGGCGCGGCTGAAGGCCGAGGCGGAGGAAAAGCCGGTGCGTGCCGCGATGTCGGCCATCGGCTCTGCGGTGTCGAGCACCAGCCGCCGTGCCGTGGCAAGGCGCAGCCTCAGGTAGTAGGCGCCGGGCGTCTCTCCGATCGAGCGGCCGAACACGGTCTCCAGCGTGCGCGCGGTGACGCCGACGCGCCGCGCGATGGCGCCGACGGTGAGGGGCCCGTCGACATGCGCCTCCATCAGCCGGATCGCCTGCGCCAGCCGCGGATCGTAGCCGTCGAGGCGCCCGAGCGAGACGAGCGGCTGCGCGTCGGTGGCGGCGCGCGCCTGGTCGTAGATGAACACCGAGGCGACATCGAGCGCCGCCGCCATGCCGAGCCGGCTGCGGATCAGGTGCAGCATCAGGTCGAAGGTCGGCGAGGCGCCGCCGGTGGTGAACACCGGGCCGTCGATGACGTAGCGGTCGGGGCGCACGTCGGCGCCGGGGAAGGCGGCGGCGAAGTCCTCGAGGTCCTCCCAGTGCGTCGTTGCCGCGCGGCCCTCCAGAAGTCCGGCGCGGCCCACCAGCCAGGTGCCCGCCTCGACGCCGCCGACCGCACGAGCCTGTCGCGCCACGCGGCGGATGCCGGCGAGCAGCGCCGGCGTGCCCTGCTCGCGCGTGCCGAAGCCGCCGACCACCACCAGCACGTCCGTTGGCAAGGCGGGGTCGAATCGTCCCTCGACCGCGACGGGCAGGCCGGCGGTGGTGACCGGCGGGGCGCCGTCGGCCGAGACGATGCGCCAGGAAAACACCGGCGAGCCGGCGACGCGGTTGGCGGCGCGCAGCGGATCGACAGCGGAAGCCACGCACATGATCGAGGCGCCCGAGAACACCAGGAAGGTCAGTCGGAGCGATGACGGGTCGGCGGAGAAGATCGATCGAGTTTCGCTTTTCGGCATTTTTGTTTCGTAGAATGTGAAGCGCGCGTGTGCAAGGCGGGAGAAGCTTGGACAACATCGACCGGTGGCCCCCTCACCGTCTCTGGCTTCGCCCGATCCACCTCTCCCCATTTCATGAGGGCGAGGAGTCGCAGCTTCTGCGATTGGCATCTCCTCTCCCCCGGGCAGGGGGAGAGGTGGACCGGCGGAGCCGGGACGGTGAGGGGGTGCTTCGGCGCTACTCGGAGGAGAATTGCCTATGCCGCTCGCCATGAACCGCGAGGTCTTCATCACCTGTGCCGTCACCGGTTCCGGCGGCACGCAGGACCGCTCGCCGCATGTGCCGCGCTCGCCCAAGCAGATCGCCGAGAGCGCGATTGCCGCGGCGAAGGCTGGCGCCGCCGTCGTCCACTGCCACGTCCGCGACCCCGAGACCGGCGCGCCCCGCCGCGATGTCGCGCTCTACCGCGAGGTGACCGAGCGCATCCGCGACGCCGAGGTCGACGTGGTGCTCAACCTCACCGCCGGCATGGGCGGCGACATGGTGTTCGGCGACGTCGAGAACCCGCTGCCGCTCAAGCAGAAGGGCACCGACATGGGCGGCGCCTCGA
>CALFXR010000012.1 GCA_937958475.1 uncultured Mesorhizobium sp.
CATCGCCCACCGCGTCCGCGAAGGCCTGAGGGCAGGGCATTCCTATGATGATTGAGGAGCCCCTGGACCGCATTCTTTCTCCCGCCGCCTCCCCGCAAGGGGCAGCGGCAATGGGCTTCCGCCCATGACGTCGTTCCACGCCCGCATCTTTCCCGTCCTGGTGATCCTCGCCGCGATCGTGGCGATCTGGTACGCCGGCACCTATGCGCTCAACGCGCCGTTCCAGCGCGATCTCGACCGGCGCGCGGGCGAGACGCCGACGGCATGGGAGTTCGTCGTCAAGACGATGACCCAGCCCAAGCCGACGCTGCCGGCGCCGCACCAGGTCGTCGTCAACGTCTGGGAGAACACCTTCCTGCGCAAGCCGACGTCGAACCGCAGCCTCGTCTACCATTCCTGGATCACGCTCTCGGCGACGCTGCTCGGCTTCGCCTTCGGTACCGTGCTCGGCATCGTGATCGCGGTCGGCATCGTCCATGTCACCACGCTCGACCGCAGCCTGATGCCGTGGATCATCGCGTCGCAGACCATCCCCATCCTCGCGATTGCGCCGATGGTCATCGTCGTGCTCGCCGCCATCGGCGTCACCGGCCTCATCCCCAAGGCGCTGATCTCGACCTATCTCTCCTTCTTCCCGGTCGCGGTGGGCATGGTGAAGGGCCTGCGCTCGCCGGAGGCCATGCATCTCGACCTGATGCGCACCTACCATGCCAGCCGCGCCCAGACCTTCTGGAAGCTGCGCGTGCCGGCATCGGTGCCGTTCCTGTTCGCCTCGATGAAGGTGGCGATCGCGGCGAGCCTGGTCGGCGCCATCGTCGGCGAACTGCCCACCGGTGCGGTGGCGGGCATCGGCTCGCGGCTGCTCACCGGCTCCTACTACAGCCAGACCATCGACATCTTCGCGGCACTGGTCGCCGGCTCGGTCGTCGCCATCATCCTGGTCAGCGTCGTCGGCTTGGCCGGCCGTCTCACCGAGAAGGCGATGGGGGCGCGGCCGGCATGAGCTTCAGGAACGTCCCCTGGCAAGGTTTCGCCGCGCTCGTCCTTGTGCTGCTGACGCTGCTGTCGCCCGCCTACACCGTGCAGGAACTCGCCGCGCTCGCCCCCGGCGAGTCCGGACTGTCCTATCCCTACGAACTCACCGGCCCGCTCATGCTGGGGCTCGCCGGCCTTGCCGCGCTGGCGATCGTCTTCAGACCCCGCCCGGTGGTCGAGGCGGCCGTGCTGTTCGTGCTGGTCCATGCCGCCGCCTGGCTTCTCGTCGCCGGCATCGCCGGAGCCGAGGGCGGCGCGCTCCACGCCTACTGGTACCTGCTGGCGGCGCTCTGGCTGATGGCCTGGCGGCTGGCGACGGTGCTCTCGTCGCTGAAACCGGTCGGCCGGGCGGCGGACACGGCGATCGGGCTCCTGGTGCCGGCGCTGTTCGGCGCCTGGATCCTGATCATCTGGGAAGCGGTCGTGCGCGGCGCCGGCATTCCCTTCATTCTCCTGCCGCCGCCCTCGGCGATCGGCGTGCGCATCGCCGGCTCGGTTCCGATCCTGGCGGCCGACGTCTACCAGACCATCTTCAAGGCGGTGCTCACCGGCTATGTTCTGGGCTGCGCCTCCGGCTTCGTCGTCGCCATCCTCGCCGACCGCTTCCTGTTCCTGCGCCGTGGCCTCATGCCTATCGGCAACATGGTCTCGGCGCTGCCCATCATCGGCGTGGCGCCGATCATGGTCATGTGGTTCGGCTTCGACTGGCAGTCGAAGGCGGCCGTCGTGGTCATCATGACCTTCTTCCCGATGCTGGTGAACACGGTCGCAGGCCTCGCCGCGGCCGGCCACATGGAGCGCGACCTGATGCGCACCTACGCGTCGAGCTACACGCAGACGCTGGTGAAGCTGCGCCTGCCGGCGGCGGCACCCTTCATCTTCAACGCGCTCAAGATCAACTCGACGCTGGCCTTGATCGGCGCCATCGTCTCCGAGTTCTTCGGCACGCCGGTCGTCGGCATGGGCTTCCGCATCTCGACCGAGATCGGGCGCATGAACGTCGACATGGTGTGGGCGGAAATCGCAGTTGCGGCGCTTGCCGGTTCGGTCTTCTATGGCGTGATCGCCCTTCTGGAAAGGGCCGTCACGTTCTGGCATCCGTCTATCCGCGGTGGATAGGCGAAGCCGGGGCGCCCCTTTGGACGCCACGGCAAACTTCAGAGGGTAAAGGAAAAGACGATGAAGAGATTGATGGTTTCGATGCTCGCGGGCGCCATGTCGCTCGCCGCGGCCCAGGCGTGGGCCGCCGACAAGGTCACGCTGCAGCTGAAGTGGGTCACGCAGGCGCAGTTCGCCGGCTACTACGTGGCCAAGGAGAAGGGCTTCTACGAAGAGGAAGGCCTCGACGTCGAGATCAAGCCGGGCGGCCCCGACATCGCCCCCGAGCAGGTGATCGCCGGCGGCGGCGCCGACGTCATCGTCGACTGGATGGGCGGCGCGCTGGCGGCCCGCGACAAGGGCGTCGGCCTGGTCAACATCGCCCAGCCGTTCAAGAAGGCCGGCATGCAGCTCGTCTGCCCCGCCGACGGCCCGATCAAGACCGAAGCCGACTTCAAGGGCCATACGCTCGGCGTCTGGTTCTTCGGCAACGAGTATCCGTTCTACGCCTGGATGAACAAGCTCGGCCTGTCGACCGAAGGCGGCCCCGACGGCGTCACCGTGCTCAAGCAGTCGTTCGACGTGCAGCCGCTGATCCAGAAGCAGGCCGACTGCATCTCGGTCATGACCTACAACGAGTACTGGCAGCTGATCGACGCCGGCTACAAGCCGGAAGACCTGATCGTCTTCAACTACACGGCGATGGGCGTCGACCTGCTCGAGGACGGCCTCTACACGATGGAGGACAAGCTCAAGGACCCGGCCTTCGAGGACAAGATGGTCCGCTTCGTGCGCGCCTCGATGAAGGGCTGGAAATACGCCACCGAGAACTCTGACGAGGCCGCCGGCATCGTCGTCGAGAACGGCGGCCAGGACGAGAACCACCAGAAGCGCATGATGGGCGAAGTCGCCAAGCTCATCGACAACGCCGACGGCAAGCTGATCGAGGCCGCCTACAAGCGTACCGCCGACGCGCTCGTGGCGCAGAAGATCATCGCCAAGGAGCCGTCCGGCGCCTGGACCTCTGCGATCACCGACAAGGCGATCAAGTAGCACCGATCTCCGGACGACCGGACGGAAAGGGGCGGGCGACCGC
>CALFXR010000013.1 GCA_937958475.1 uncultured Mesorhizobium sp.
TCCCGCGCCCGAGCGGCGGCCCGAGCCGGTCCTGCGCGGGCCTGTCGAGCCCGCACGAACCCGCGAGCCGGCCGGCGCCCAGGCCGGCTGGGTGAGCGACCTGCTGCGCGGCGCGTCCCGCGACGAGGCGGTTGCGCCGGAAACGGGCCGCGCGCCCGCCCGGCGAACCGGGGCAAACGTGGCGGACCCGCTCAACTCGCTGTCCGTCGATATCGCGCGCGCGATCGATCACGACGCCTCGATCGAGCTGTGGGACCGCTACCGGCGCGGCGAGAAGAACGTCTTCACGCGTCGCCTTTACACGCTGAAGGGCCAGCAGACCTTCGACGAGGTGCGCCGCAAGTACCAGGCCGAGCCCGAGTTCCGCTCGGCGGTGGACCGCTACTGCGACGACTTCGAGAAGCTGCTCCGCGACATCGGGCGCAATGACCGCGAGAACGTCATGACGCAGACCTATCTCACCTCCGATACGGGCAAGGTCTACACGATGCTCGCCCACGCCAGCGGACGCCTGCGCTAACGCCCGGCGGCGTCGGACGGAGACGCTTGGAAGAAGGCGGGGCGACCCGCCTTTTTCATTGGCGCACAGGGAAAAGGCGCGATCGCCCGCATGCCAGACCGCGGTCCTCCGCGGCGGACCGCGGCCGCTCGTTCAGGGCAGCACCGCCGGATCTCGATCCGCGAAATATACCGGGAACGACAGACGGCCGGCGCGCAGGCTCAGACCGCCGATGCGACCCAGACGACCATCTGCGATGCAGCGTCGCCGAAGGCGCGGTCGAGCGCGCCGACATAGGCCGTGTTGCCGCTGCCCGAGACCGGCGCCGCCGCCTCGAACGTGCGCGAGGCGCGCACCACGCCGTTGCGGTCATTGAGGATCTTGACGAAGAACTCGACGCGCGCCCGGTCGTCGCCGCCGACGGCCACTTCGAAGCCGCGGATCTCGACGATGACCTGGTAGTCGATGGCGAGCCCCTCGCCCGGCCGTCCGACGCCGGCGAAAGCGCCGGACTTCTGGAACGCCTCGGCCAGCCGCGCCTGCACGACCTTGGGGAGGCGGTCGGCCCACTGCGCGCCCTTCAGGTACTCGATGGCGCCGGGCGCCGGGCGGATGACGATGTTTTCGCTGTCCAGCGCCTTCAGCGCCGACGGCTCGGCGATCAGGATCTGGGTCCGGCGCTTGCGGATACGCGTCTCGGGCGCCGGCGCGGAGAGTTCGTAGGTATCGAGCGGTGCCGGCCCGAGGCCGGGCAGCGCCGCGCAACCCTGCAGGGTCACCGCGAGCGCCGTCGCGCCGATCATCCAGGCCTTCCGGACGGTCACGCGCCGGTCCCCATATGCCGCCCCGTTGAGCTACGCCACTTCATCACTAGGTTCTTGGGGCGGTCAGGGTCCAAAGTCAACGGCGGTTCAACGCCGCGCCCGCCCGTCATACTGCCGGACGGTGCCTTCCCCGCCGGTTAGCAGGCGCTGCGGGTTGCGCTCGATGTTGCTGACCGCCTGTTCGATGCGCGACACCGCGCGGCGGCTCTCGCCGATCAGCGCCTCGACCTCGCGCAGCCCCTGGCCGGAGAAGCGCGCCAGGCCGTCCGCGATCGTGCCGATGCGCGCGTTCAGCGTCTCGGCGACCTTGCGGAACTCCTTCAGCGTGGCGCTGGCATCCGTCATCACGCCCTCCGCCTCGCCGGAGCCGAGCAGCGAATCGAGTTTCGCCAGCACTCCGTCGACCCGCACCGAGGCCTGGTTGATGCGTTCCGCGATCTGGCCCGCATCCGAGATGATCTTGTCGATGTCCTCGGCCCGTTCGCCGAAGCGGCCGGTCACCTTGGAGACGTCCTCGACCACCTTGCTGGCGTTGCGGCTGGCATCGCCGATATCCGCGATCGCCGTCTTGATCGAGGCCGGGTCGACCCCGTCGACGATACCGTCGACCTTGGCGAGCGTCTGGTTGGCATTCGCCGCGAAGTCGTTGACCGAGCCGATGGCGGTCTTCACGCCCGCCATCAGCGTATCCATCTCCTCGCTGCTCTGCTTCAGGTTCGCGGTGATCTCCTCGACATTGGCCACGACTGCGGCGACCTTGTCGCGATCGACCGAATTGAGCAGTTCCTCGGCGGCGGTGAGCGTGCTGTCCAGCTTCCCCGAGACACCGGCGAGTTCTTCCGAGAGCTTCGCGACGCTCTCCAGGAACTGGTCCACCCCGTCGGCGTTGCGGGCGAGCGCGTCGGAGAATTTCTTCGCGTTCTCCAGCGTCGCCGTCAGCGGGCCGCGCGCGTCGCCGACGAATTTCTCCAGTTCGCCCAGCACCTTCTCGACGCGGACGAAGATGTCCTGGGCGGTCTGCAGGAGGTTCGTCACCGCCGACGGATTGGCGGTGATAACCGCCACCTCTCCCAGACGACTCGCCTCATCGAAGAGGTTCGGTTCGCCCGGCGCGCCGCCGCGCAGTTCGACCACCGAACCGCCCGTCAGCCCGGCCGCAGCGATGTCGGCGCGCGTCGACAGCGTGATCGGGGCGATCGAGCGGTCGACAGTGGCGTCGGCGATGGCGATGGTCGGATCGTTGAGGTCGAGATAGACGCTGTCGATCTGGCCGATGCGCACGCCGTTGAACAGCACCAGGCTTCCCCGGTCCAGGCCCGCGGCCGATCCCGGTACGCGGAAGCGCAGGAAGGCCGCCTCGCCGATCTTGGAATACTGGTCGATCCAGTAGACGAAGCCGAAGCCCGCCAGGAGCGCGATGAAGGCGAAAACGCCGACGAGAACGTAGTTGGCTCGGGTCTCCATCGCGGAAAGGCCTCAGCTCTGGTCCCGGACGATGGCGCGCCCGCGCTTGCCCTGGAAGTAGGATTTCACCCAGGGATGATCGAACGCAAGCAGTTCGTCGATCGTCCCTTCTACGAGAACGCGTCTTTCGCCGAGCACGGCGACCCGGTCGCAGACCGTGTACAGACTGTCGAGGTCGTGCGTGACCATATAGACCGTCAATCCCATCGTGTCGCGCAGATTGGCGACCAGTTCGTCGAACTCGGCCGCGCCGATCGGATCGAGCCCCGACGTCGGCTCGTCGAGGAAGACGATCTCCGGATCCAGCGCCAGCGCCCGCGCCAGGCCGGCACGCTTGATCATACCGCCGGACAATTGCGCCGGATATTTGTCGCCGGCATCGCGCGGCAAGCCGACGAGTTCGAGCTTCAGCCGCGCAAGTTCATCCATCAGGGGCCGAGGCAGGTCGAGATACTCCCGCATCGGGATCTGGATGTTCTCCTTCACCGTCAGCGACGAGAACAGGGCGCCGTGCTGGAACAGGACGCCTGTCCTCAGGTCGATTTCGCGTCGCTCGGCGTCGGACCGGCCGAAGGCGTCGCGGCCGAACATCTCGATGCGGCCCGACTGCATCGGATTCAGGCCGAGGATGGTGCGCATCAGCACGGACTTGCCGGCGCCCGAAGCGCCGACGAAACCGAGGATCTCGCCGCGAACGACGTCGAGTTTGAGGCGGTCCAGAACGGTCGTCTCGCCGAAGACGACCGTGACGTCGATGGCGCGCAGCACGACGTCGCGCGCGGCCGGCTCGGGCGGCGGTGTGGCTTCCACGGCGGCCATCAGTCGACGACCGCCGCGTAGAACATGGCGAAGAGGCCGTCGGCGACGATCACCACGAAGATCGATTTCACGACCGCGGCGGTGACATGGCGCCCGAGCGATTCGGTGCTGCCGTGCACGCTGAGGCCTTCCGCCGCGGCGATGACGCCGATGATCAGCCCCATGAAGGGCGCCTTGATGACGCCGATGACCACCGTCGGCATGTCGACGAAGCCGCGCAGCCGCGTCAGGAACGCCAGCGGCGTGATGTCGGAATAGAACCAGGCGACGACGATCGCGCCCGCCAGCGAGGCGAACTCAGCAGCGATGGTGAGCAGCGGCATGCCGATCATCAGCGCCACCAGGCGCGGGAAGACGAGCACGCCGATCGGGTTCAGCCCCATCACCTTCAGCGCGTCGACCTCCTCGCGCATCTTCATCGCGCCGATCTCCGCCGTGATCGCGCTGCCGGAGCGGCCCGCGATCAGGATGGCGGTGAGAAGCACGCCGAGTTCGCGCAGCACGAGGACCGAGACGAAGTCGATGACCAGCATCTCCGCGCCGAAATAACGCAGCTGGTAGGCGGCCTGCTGGGAGATGATGGCGCCGATGATGACGCTGATCAGGATGACGATCGGCGCCGCGGAGACGCAGACCCGGTCGAGCTGGTGGACGAATGCCGCCGCGCCGAGAACCCGGCCGCGGCCGACCTTCATCTGCGGGCCGTAGAACGTCGCGCCGAGGATGTTCATGGCACGGAGAAAGTCGAGGCCCGATTCGGTCACGGCCTTGCCGGTCAGCGCAAGAGGCCGCAGCCAGTCGATGCCCTGGCGTTCCTTCGCGGCCGCGTCGTCGGGCCGGGCGGCGGGCGCGACCTCGCGCAGCAGCGTCGCCGCGGCTGGCGAGACCTCGCGGATCTCGGCCGTGCCGCCGCGCTCCGTCACCTTGGACCTCAGGCGCTCGATAACCCAGGCGCCACCGGTGTCGATGCGGCCGATTCGCGACAGGTCGACGACGACTTCGCTTGCACTCTGGTCGACCTCGAGCTCCCGCAGCGGCCGGTCTACCGTCGCGATCGTGCGGGTCAGCCAGTCGCCGATCGCGACGACTTTCGTCGTCGATCCCTCGCGCGTCACCTCGACGCTCGCCCGGAGGTCTTCGGCAGTTGCAATGGCGTCGGCGTTGGTGATCATGGCGCGAACTTAATGCCTTTCATGGCGACACGGAACCATGAATGGCTCGAATACCACCGCGACGGGATATCACGCATGGCGCGCCGGCTCACCGCCCTTTCAGAACGCTTTCCCATCGCCGGGACCTTCACCATCTCGCGCGGTTCGAAGACCGAGGCCGAGGTCGTCACCTGCACCGTCGCGGACGGAGCCCATGCCGGGCGCGGCGAATGCGTGCCCTATCGGCGCTACGGCGAGACCGTCGAGGGCGTGCTCGCCGCGATCGAGGCGATGGGGCCGGCGATCGCGTCCGGCATGACTCGCGAAGAACTGCGCCGGGCAATGCCGGCGGGAGCCGCGCGCAACGCCGTCGACTGCGCGCTCTGGGACCTCGAGGCGAAGGCGTCCGCCACGCCGGTGTGGCGCAAGGTCTGCGCAAACGCCCCTCAACCGCTGATCACCGCCTACACGCTTTCGCTCGGGGACCCCGCGTCGATGGCGGCGCAGGCGCGGGCGAACGCCAGCCGGCCGCTGCTCAAGGTCAAGGTCGGCGGCGACGGCGACATGGAGAGGGTTCGCGCCGTCGTCGCCGCGGCACCCGGCAGCCGAATCGTGCTCGACGCCAACGAAGGCTGGTCGGAGGCCGACGTTCTGCCGCAGCTCGAGGAATGCGCCCGCCTCGGCGTCTCCCTGGTCGAACAGCCCCTGCCCGCGGGCCGCGACGGCGTGCTCGCCACGATTCCGCATCCCGTGCCGATCTGCGCCGACGAGAGCGTGCATACGGCCGCCGGCCTGGAGGCGCTCGCCGGTCTCTACGATGCGGTGAACATCAAGCTCGACAAGGCCGGCGGCCTCACCGAGGCGATCGCCATGCGCGACAGGGCGCGTACGCTCGGCCTATCGGTGATGGTCGGCTGCATGGTCGGCACCTCGCTGGCGATGGGGCCGGCCGTGCTGCTGGCGCAGGACGCCGACTACGTCGATCTCGACGGCCCGCTCCTGCTCGCCCGCGACCGCGTGCCCGGCCTGGTCTACGACGGTTCGCTCGTCTCGCCGCCCGACGCCCGCCTATGGGGCTGAGCGCCTGGCTAAGGCGATCAGCATCAGCCCGACAGCCGCCACCACGGCCATGGCGAAGAAGCCGCCGGCGCCGAAGCGGCCGTAGAGCGGCCCCGAAGCCAGCGTGACCAGCGCCATCGACATGCCGTTGGCGAAGAAGGCGATGCCCTGGGCGGCGCCGGTCCGCTCCTCGGGAACCGCCTCCGCGATGAACTTCTGCACGGCGATCAGCATGATGCCGGTGGAGAAGGCATGCAGCGCCTGGACGGCGAAGAAGCCGGAAACGCCGAGCCCGAACGGCCAGACCAGCGGCAGCGCGATCCAGCGCAGGACGGCGAACCCGCCGGCGACGGTGATGAGCGAGATGGCGCTCAGATGCCCGAAAAGGCGCGAGAAGACCAGGAACAGCCCGACCTCGCAGATCACGCTCCACGCCCACAGGAAGCCCACGGTCGACTCGGCGATGCCGAGGGATTTCCAGTAGATCGACGAGAAGCCGTAGAGGAAGGCGTGGCTCGCCGTGATCAGGCCGGCGCCGCCGACGAGCAGGAGGAAGTGGCGGCTCATCAGCGAAGGCGTCGCCGGCAGGTCGGTCGCAGAAAGCGGCGAGGCCATCCGCGGCCTGCCGAGCCGTGGCGCCGCCGCTGCCGCGACGAGCGTGCCGCACAGGCCGATCACGATGAGCAGCGGCACGACCCCTGCCCCGGCGCGCGCGACGATGAAGCCGCCGGCCAGATTGGCGAAGAGGAAGGCGCTCGAGCCCCAGATGCGCATGCGCGTGTAGTTGGAGCCGAACCGCCTCACCCCCGACAGCGCCAGCGAATCGGTCAGCGGCGAATGCGGCGTCCAGGCGATGGCGAGCAGGATCGAGATGGCGAGCACTGCGGCATAACCGTCGAAGAGCAGGTAGCCGCTGGCGAGCGCCAGCGACGCCGCGACGAGCACGACGAGGATGTCGGCGCGGTCGCGCGCCCTGTCGGCGAAGGCGGTGACGAACGGCGTGGTGACGACGCGCAGGAACATCGGCAGCGACAGGATCAGCGCGATCTGCCCGGCGTCATAGCCCTTGGATTGCAACCAGACCGGGAAGAACGGCAGGTGTATGCCCTGCGGGATGAACAGGAAGGCGAAGATCAGCGCGACCCGCAACTCGAAGTGGCAGGGCTTGACGCGTTGTTCCGGCGACAGCGGGGGGAGCGGCATGGCGGGGAAGGTCCGGCACGCGCCGACAGGGACTCGCGACGCGGTTGTTCGATAACACGGTCGCCGATGCCGCGAAACCGAGTTTCAATCGATTCGCCCGTGCGTTCCGACCGTCAGGCCGCCGCGGCACCGCCGTCGATCACCACCGGCACGTAGCGTTCCGGCGTCGTCCGCAGGGGCAACGCCGCGCCCGTCCAGCGCAGGATCTCCATCGAACCGTCGAAATTCTCGACGACCGCCGTGCAACTCTCCACCCAGTCGCCGGTGTTGATGTAGCTGATGCCGCCGATATCCTCCATCGCCGCATGGTGGATGTGGCCGCAGATGACGCCGTCCACGTCGCGGCCGCGCGCCTGCTCGGCGACGACCTCCTGGAAGGCGCTGATGAAGTTGACCGCCCGTTTTACCGTCACCTTCGCCCATGACGAGAACGACCAGTAAGGCATGCCGAAGCTGCGCCGCACGCGGCCGACGACGCGGTTGACGATGATCGCGGCGTCGTAGGCCTTGTCGCCGAGATAGGCGAGCCAGCGTACGTTGTGGACGATCGTGTCGAACTGGTCGCCGTGGATGACGAGGTAGCGGCGGCCGTCCGCGGCCTCGTGGACGATGTCGTCGACCACCTCGATACCGCCGAAGTGCACGCCTTGGAAGTCGCGCAGGAATTCGTCGTGGTTGCCGGCGACATAGACGATGCGGGCGCCCTTGCGGCCCTTGCGCAGGAGCTTCTGCACGACGTCGTTGTGCGATTGCGGCCAGTGCCACGATCGCCTGAGCCGCCATCCATCGACGATGTCGCCGACCAGGTAGATGGTTTCCGCCTCGTGTTCGCGAAGGAAGTCGAGGAGGAAGTCGGCCTTGGCGATCTTCGAGCCGAGATGCAGATCGGAAATGAAGAGCGTGCGCACCTGGCGCGGATTTTCGCCGGACATGCTTGATCCAACAGTTGTCTGGGCGTGCCTATGCCCCGATTCATGCAACAGGCTTATGACGGTTGCCGCTGGCCGGCGCGGCGCGTAGCCTTGGCCGACCGAAGGAAAGGAAGACGAGCGATGGATCTCGGCATACGTGGAAAGAAGGCGATCGTCTGCGCCTCGAGCAAGGGGCTGGGGCGCGGCTGCGCCGCGGCACTCGCGGAGGCCGGCTGCGACCTCGTCGTCAACGGCCGTCATGCCGATGTGCTCGCCGAGACGGCCAGGACGCTGCGCTCGCACTGGGGCGTCTCGGTCACCGAGATCGCCGGCGACGTCTCCCTGCCGGAAGTGCAGGAACGGCTGCTGGCCGCCTGTCCCGACCCGGACATCCTGGTCAACAACAATGGCGGGCCGCCGCGGCGCGATTTCCGCGAACTCGACCGCCAGGCGATCATGGACGGCGTCATCGGCAACATGATCACCCCGATCGAACTGGTGAAGGCCGTCATCGACGGCATGGCCGAACGCGGCTTCGGCCGCATCGTCAACATCACGTCGCTGTCGGTCTACACGCCCCTGCCGGGACTGGACGTCTCGTCGGGCGCGCGCGCCGGCCTCACGTCGTTCCTGGCGGGCGTGGCGCGCACGGTCGCCGACCGCAACGTCACCATCAACAACCTCCTTCCCGGCAAGCTCGACACGGACCGCATCCGCAGCCTCGCGCCGAAGGGCGTGTCGCAGGAGGAGCATCTGCGGCGCATGGTCTCCGACATTCCCGCCGGACGCCTCGGCACGCCGGAAGAATTCGGCCAGGTCTGCGCGTTCCTCTGCTCGATCCATGCCGGCTACCTCACCGGCCAGAACATCCCCGTCGACGGCGGGGCCTATGTGAGCGCCTTCTGATCCGCTTGCCCGCACCGGCGTAATCCGCCCGACGCCGGCCGGTGCTATGAGAGGACGGCGTCGAATCACGGGAGAGCGCGCGTCATGGACAGCGAGTCGAAGAAGCCGGAGCGCAGCGACCTCGACGAGGCCGCGCTGTTCTTCCACAAATATCCGGTTCCCGGGAAGCTGGAGATCCAGGCGACCAAGCCGCTGGGCAACCAGCGCGACCTGGCCCTGGCCTATTCACCGGGCGTCGCCGCTCCCTGCCTGGCGATCCACGGGGATCCGGGCCTCGCGGCCGAATACACCGCCCGCGCCAATTTGGTCGGCGTCGTCTCGAACGGCACGGCCGTGCTCGGCCTCGGCAACATCGGACCGCTCGCATCGAAGCCGGTGATGGAAGGCAAGGCGGTGCTGTTCAAGAAGTTCGCCGGCATCGACGTCTTCGACATCGAGATCGACGCGCCCGGCATCGAAACCATGGTCGAGACCATCGCCGCGCTCGAGCCGACCTTCGGCGGCATCAACCTCGAGGACATCAAGGCGCCGGAGTGCTTCGAGGTCGAGGAGCAGCTCAAGCGCCGCATGAAGATCCCGGTGTTCCACGACGACCAGCACGGCACGGCCATCATCGTCGCGGCGGCTGTGCTCAACGGGCTTGACCTCGCCGGGAAGGCGATCGGCGACGTCAAGATCGTCACCTCGGGTGCCGGCGCGGCCGCACTTGCCTGCCTCAACCTGCTCGTCGCCCTCGGCGCGAAGCGCGAGAACATCTGGGTGACCGACCGCCACGGCGTCGCCTGGCGCGGCCGCGTCGAGGAGATGGACCGCTGGAAGGACGTCTACGTCAAGGAGACCGACGCCCGCGTGCTCGCCGACGTGATCGGCGGCGCCGACGTCTTCCTCGGCCTGTCGGCGGCCGGCGTGCTGAAACCCGAACTCTTGCGCGACATGGCAGAGAAGCCGCTGATCATGGCGCTCGCCAACCCGGTGCCGGAGATCATGCCGGACCTCGCCCGCGCGGCACGGCCCGACGCCATGATCTGCACGGGGCGGTCCGACTTCCCCAACCAGGTCAACAACGTGCTGTGCTTCCCCTACATCTTCCGCGGAGCACTCGACTGCGGCGCCAGCGCCATCAACGAAGACATGAAGATGGCCGCCGTGCGCGCCATCGCTGAACTCGCCCGCGAAGAACCCTCGGACGTCGCGGCGCGCGCCTATTCGGGCGAGACGCCGACCTTCGGGCCGGAGTTCCTCATCCCCTCGCCCTTCGACCCGCGCCTCATCCTGCGCATCGCGCCGGCGGTGGCCAGGGCGGCGGGCGAAAGCGGCGTCGCCACGCGCCCGATCACCGATTTCGATGCCTATGCCGAGCGCCTCGGCCGCTTCGTCTTCCGCTCCGGCCTGGTGATGAAGCCGGTGTTCACCGCGGCGCGGACGGCGCGCGCCAAGCGCGTCATCTACGCCAATGGCGAGGACGAGCGCGTGCTCCGCGCCGCCCAGGTCGTGCTGGAGGAAGGCACGGCCGAGCCGATCCTCGTCGGGCGGCCGCATGTCGTCGACGTCCGGCTCAGGCGCTACGGCCTGAAGATCCGCCCGGGCATCGACTTCGAACTGGTCAATCCCGAGGACGATCCGCGCTACCGCGACTATGTCGACCTCCTGATCGAACTCGCCGGCCGCCGCGGCGTCACCCAGGAAGCCGCGCGCACGATGGTGCGCACCGACACCACCGTCATCGCCGCGATCGCCCTGAAGCGCGGCGATGCCGACGCCATGATCTGCGGGCTGGAAGGCCGCTTCGAACGGCACCTGCGCCATGTCACGCTGATCATCGGCCCGCGCCAGGGCGTCACCGACCGCGACCTCTCGGCCCTTTCGATGCTGATCTCGCAGCGCGGCGTGACCTTCTTCACCGATACCTATGTCACCGTCGATCCGAGCGCCGAGGAGATCGCCGAGATGACGATCCTCGCCGCCGAGGAGATCGGCCGCTTCGGCATCGTGCCGAAGGCGGCTCTGCTCTCGCATTCGAACTTCGGATCGCGCGACACCGCGAGCGCGAGGAAAATGCGAGAAGCTACTGAAATCGTGAAGATAAAGGCACCGAAGTTGATGATCGACGGCGAGATGCACGGCGATTCGGCGCTCTCTGAACTGCTGCGCAGCCGCGTCTATCCGCATTCGACCCTGAAGGGCGAGGCGAACCTGCTGGTCTTCCCCAATCTCGATTCGGCGAACATCGCGCTGACCACGGTGAAGACGATGACGGACGCGCTGCATGTCGGCCCGATCCTGCTCGGGACCGACAAGCCGGCGCACATCCTGACGCCGTCCGTCACCTCGCGCGGCGTCGTCAACATGACGGCACTGGCCGTGGTCGAGGCATCGAGCCGCGCCTGACGGTTCTTTCGTGCGGACGGTTAGCAGACGGTTAACCGTGTCTGCGTACCGTCGACGATGATTCCAGTGGGTATTCGGGCAGAACTTTCGGCGAAGCCGGAGAGCGGATGACGGTCGCACGAGAACCGGGACGAGCGTGGGGCGCGGCCTTGGCGCTGGCGTTCGCCTGCCTGCTGGCGGCGACGTCGGGTGCCGATGCGAACACCCGGGTCTGCCGGCAGCTCGAGGCCGAACTGGCCTCGGCGGGCAGCGGCGGCTCGGCGAAATTCCGCAAGTACGACGCCGCCGTGACGCGCCAGCGCGATCAGCTCGACATCGCCCGCCGCCAGGCGCGCCGGGCGGGCTGCGGCTTCTCCTTCTTCGGCGGCGCCGGCGAATGCGGCGCCCTGAACACGCAGATCGACAGGATGGAACGCAATCTCCAGGCGCTGGAACGCAAGCGAAAGCAGCTCGGCGGCAATGTCGACCCTCGCCGCGAACGCGCCCGTGTCCTTGCCGCGCTGAACGCGCACGGGTGTCGCGAGACGAATCGGCCGCCGGCCGTCGTCGTTTCGCGCGACGGCGGCACCCGTTCGCTGTTCAACCAGTTGTTCGGCGGACAGGTTCGCCAGGGACTGCCCAGCGAGGAACCCGTCCGAGCCGGCGAGGAGGACGATACGCAGATCCGCCGCATCCTGCGCCCCGACGGCCGCATCACCATCGCCGCACCGCCCGGCGAGTTCCGCACGCTCTGCGTCAGGACCTGCGACGGCTACTTCTTCCCGATGTCTTCGGCATCCTCGTCGATCGATTTCGACCGCGATCAGAAGAACTGCGAATCCGCCTGCCCCGGCACGGAGGTCCAGCTCTACTATCACCGCGCCGACGGCGAGGAGAGCGAAGCCATGGTGTCGGTCGGTGCAGACGAACCCTATTCGGCACTGCCCGCCGCGTTCCTCTACAAGTCCGAGGACTACTCGCGCCCGCCGACATGCGGCTGCAGCGCGTCGCGGAACTTCGAGATCATCGCCGGCGAGACCCCGGTCGCCCAACCCGCGGCCGAGGAAGAGGTCGAGACCGCGGTCCCGGTCCCCTCGCCCCGCCCGGACGCGGGCGCCGACGCGGAAGCGCTCGCCGACGCCGAAGGCGGCATGAGCGCGGACGCGGTCGCGAAATTGCTGGCGACGAAGCCCGAAACGACGGCGGCGATCGGCAAGGCCGACCCCGCCGAACGGAGGATCAGGGTCGTCGGGCCAGTGTTCCTTCCCGACCCAGCAGGGGCAATAGATCTGCGAGCTCCGGCCCCGAGGACAACCCGGTAAGCGCCAGCCGGATCGGCATGAAAAGGGACTTGCCCTTGCGTCCGGTCGCTTCCTTGACCGCCTCGGTCCATGCCTTCCAGGTCGAACCGTTCCACGGCTCCTGCGGCAACAGGTCGAACGAGCGCAGCAGGAACTCCCGGTCCTCGTCGCTGAGGTGCGGCTCGTGGATGCGCCCTTCCTTGAGGATGCGCCACCACAGGACCGCGTCGGAGACGCGGTCGAGATTGCCGCGGACGGCCTGCCAGAACCCTTCCGCCTCGACGCCGGAAATCCCCAGCGCAGCGAGCCGCTCGCGGACCCGCTCGAACGGCATGGCGTGGATCAGCGACCTGTTGAGGGTGGTCAGTTCGGCGGGATCGAACTTCGATGCCGACTTGGAGATCTGCGCCGGCTCGAAATGATCCGCCAGTTCGGCGAGGCTGTGCATCGCCGAAACGTTCTCCGCCGTGCCGATCAGGACCGCCAGCGAGGCGACCGCCATCGGTTCGATGCCGGAATCGCGCAGGCTGCCGACCGAGAGCGCGCCGCTCCGCTTGGAGAGACCCTCGCCGGACACGGTGGTCAGCAGGTTGTGATGGCCGAAGACCGGCGGCACCGCGCCGAGCGCGCGGAACAGCGCGATCTGCACCCCGGTGTTGGTGACGTGATCGTCGCCGCGGATGACATGGGTGATGCCGAACTCGATGTCATCGACCACCGAGGGCAGCGTATAGAGATAGCTGCCGTCCTCACGGCGCAGTACGGGGTCGGACAGCGACGCGAGATCGACCGTCTCCTCGCCGCGCATCAGGTCGTGCCAGGTGACGTCCGTGCGCCGCGGCTCGAAAGGATCGCCGTCGAAATTGGGCAGCAGGAAGCGCCAGTGCGGCCGGCGCCCATCGGCCTCGAAGGCGGCCTTCTGCTCGTCGGTGAGCTTCAGCGCCTCGCGCCCGTAGACGGGCGGCAGGCCGCGGGTGCGCCGGATCTTGCGCTTGAGGTCGAGCTCCTCGGGCGTTTCGTAGCAGGCATAGAGCTTTCCCTCGTCCTTCAGCCGCTCGATCGCGGCGTCGTAGAGGTCGAAACGCTTCGACTGGTACTCGACGACGTCGGGAAAAATACCGAGCCAATGCAGGTCGTAGAGGATCGCGTTGGCGAATTCCTGGGTCGAGCGGGCTGTGTCGGTGTCGTCGAAGCGCTGGATGAAGCGGCCGCGGTTCTTCAGGGCGAACAGCCAGTTGAACAGCGCGGTGCGGGCATTGCCGATATGGATGTTCCCGGTCGGCGACGGGGCGAAGCGGACGGTCACTGTCATGGGCGGGGCGTAGCGGATGCTCTCCGTGTTTACAAGGCGGTGCGCCCCCGCACACGTCGGGATACATAGAGCATGACAAAGGAAATAAGAAGGCA
>CALFXR010000014.1 GCA_937958475.1 uncultured Mesorhizobium sp.
AGGTCGCTCAGCTTGCGGAAGCCGAAGGTGCGCGAATCGAAGTCGGGCGCCAGGTTCTGCAACTGGGTTCCGACGCCGCCGAGCGAGACCCAGCCGTCCTCGCTTTCCATCTGCTCGATCACCTTGCGGATGATCGGCGTCGCCTTGTCCGGCGGCTGCAATGCCTTGGTGGTCTGCGCCGGCGACTGGTCGTTAGGAGACTGGTCGACCGGCGGGGCGGGCAGCAGGTTCTCGGTGTAGATGAAACGGCGGCAGGCCTGGCGGAAGCTCTCCGGCGTCTTCTGCTCGCCGAAGCCGAAGACGTCGATGCCCTGCTCGCGGATGCGCGAGGCGAGCCGGGTGAAGTCGCTGTCGGACGAGACCAGGCAGAAGCCGTCGAAGCGGCCGGAATGGAGCAGATCCATCGCGTCGATGACCAGCGTGATGTCGGAGGCGTTCTTGCCGGTCGTGTAGGCGAACTGCTGCTGCGGGATGATGGCATGCTTGGCGAGCGTGTCGGACCAGGCCTTCATGCGTGTGCTGGAGAAGTCGCCGTAGATGCGGCGCACGCTCGCTTCGCCGATCTTGGCGATCTCCTCGAACAGGCCGTCGGCGATCTTCGCCGAGGCGTTGTCGGCGTCGATGAGCACGGCGAGGCGCGGGGAGCGGGGTTCGTTGGGCATGCGTGTCCTTTCGGCTGAGAGCCGGTTCAGTCGATCATCGAGACGTCGTCGGGCATCGGCCCGGCGACGCTGCCTGCGGACGGAACCGGAAGGCGCGCTTCCTGTCCAGCCGATTCAGGCGTATGGTGAAGCATGCGGTCGCCTCCCCGACGGGGCGAGAGTGATCGCATCGCCGGTCCGGGGCAAGGCCGGATTCGGATCGGTTCGGGGGCCACCGGCCGCCTGGGAGGTCGACATGACCCGAACCCGCCTCTACGCCTTGACCGTCTCGCTGCTGCTGCTCGGCCTCGCCTCGCCCGGCTTCGCGGAAGAACAGCTACCCCTGACGCCCGTCGCCTACACCCCCGACGGCGTGCCGAACGCCGTGCCCGCCGCGCCCGACCAGCTGCTCGTCGCAGGGGCCGAATGCCCGACGGGCAGCGGCAGCTATTGCGGCGACGATCTTCCCTATTGCTGTCCCGGCGTGAACACGGCCGCCTATTGCGCGGCCGACGTCAACGGCTGCACGAAGTGAGGAGCACGAGGCGGCCGGGGTTCCGGCCG
Source organism: uncultured Mesorhizobium sp. (assembly GCA_937958475.1). GTDB lineage: Bacteria > Pseudomonadota > Alphaproteobacteria > Rhizobiales > Rhizobiaceae > DUSC01. The sequence continues at coordinate 1,206 of CALFXR010000014.1, forward strand.
CCTCGATGTCGCCTATCCGCGCATCTTCTCGCCCGTCGGATCGAACAGCGGCTCGACGTTGATCTTCGCCGGGCAGCGCTTGCCGAGGATCTCGATCTCGAACAGGCCTTCGCTCTCGTCCCCGGCGAGCGCGGCGGGCACGTAGCCCTGCGCCAGCGACTTGCCGACGAAGTGGGCGTAGCCGCCCGACGTCACCCAGCCGACCACGCGCCAGTCGCCGTCGACGATGCCGCGCACGGCGGAGGCGCCGGTCGCGGCGGTCGAGCCGCGCGTCTCCTTGCCGGACGCGTCGAAGCGCGGGGCGCCGTAGCCGTGGGGCCTGTCGACGGTGCCGTAGTCGCGGTCGACCTTCGCCCAGATCGGCTCGTCGCCCATGACGTCGGCGTCCTCGGCCTCGACGACGAGCGAGACGCGGCGCAGCTTCGGACCGGCGGCCTGTTCCTTCGCCGCCGCCTCGCGGCCGACGAAGTCGTTCTTCTCCAGCTTGATGAAGCGGTCCATGGCGCCCTCGAACGGCCCGTAGATAGGGCGCAGCTCGCGGAACCAGGTGGGGAAGTTCTTCTCCAGACGCATGGAGAGCAGCGCGCGCATGCCGAAATCGACGATGCCGAATTCTTCGCCGGCCTCCTTGATGGCGCGATAGACCAGGCGCTGGTAGGCCGGCTGCATCCAGATCTCGTAGCCGAGGTCGCCGGTGTAGGTGATGCGGTTGACGATTGCCGGCGCGCCGCCGATGGCCATCTCGCGGAAATCCATGAAGCGGAACGCCTTCGACGAGACGTCCTCGTCGGTGAGCTTCTGCAAAAGCTTCTGGCTGTTCGGCCCGGCGATGGAGAGGCCGACCAGCGTCTGGTCGAAGCGGTGGATGCGGACCGAACCGTCCTTCGGCAGGTGCTTCTCGAACCAGCGCATGTGGTATTTCTGCGCGGCGGAAGAGCCCCAGATCATGAACCGCTCCTCGCCGGAGCGGCCGGTCGTGTTGGCGATGGTGAAGTCGCCGATCAGCTTGCCGAACTCGTTGAGCATCGGGGTCAAGACGATGCGGCCCTTCTTCGGCATGCGGTTGGTCATCAGCCGGTTGAGGAACGCTTCCGAACCGGCGCCGGAGACCTCGTACTTGGCGAAGTTGGCGATCTCGGTGACGCCGACCGATCGGCGCGTGGCGCGCACTTCGGCGCCGACATGGGCGAAGTCATTGGAGCGGCGGAAGGAGACGACGTCCTTCGGCTCGGTGCCCTGAGGGGCGAACCAGAGCGGCGTCTCCAGGCCCCAGCTGTCGCCCATGACGGCGTTCTGCGCCACCATCGTGTCGTAGAGGGGGGTGGTCTGCGCGGGCCTAGCGGCCGGCAGCTCCTCGTTGGGGAAGCGGATCGAGAAGCGGCGCGAATAGTTTTCGCGGACCTTGGCGTTGGTGTAGCGCAGGCTCGCCCATTCGCCCCAGCGCGCCACGTCCATGCCCCAGACGTCGAAGCCCGGGTCGCCGTTGACCATCCAGTTGGACAGCGCCAGGCCGACGCCGCCGCCCTGGCTGAAGCCGGCCATGACGGCGCAGGCACACCAGAAATTGGTCAGGCCCTGGACCGGGCCGACCAGCGGGTTGCCGTCGGGGGCGAAGGTGAAGGGGCCGTTGATGATCTGCTTGATGCCGGCATTGGCGATGCCGGGGAAATGCTTGAAGCCGATCTCCAGCGACGGCGCGATGCGGTCGATGTCGGGCGCGAGCAGCTCGTGGCCGAAGTTCCACGGCGTCGTCACCGGCGACCACGGCTTGCAGGCCTTCTCGTAGGTGCCGAGCAAAATGCCGTTGCGTTCCTGGCGCGAATAGATCTCGCCCTTGAAGTCGAGCACGCCGACCAGCTCGCGGCCGGTCGCCTTGTTGAACGCCTCGACTTCCGGGATCGGCTCGGTCAACAGGTACATGTGCTCCATGGCGAGCAGCGGCAGCTCGACGCCGACCATGCGGCCGACCTCGCGCGCCCACAGGCCGCCGCAGTTGACGACGTGCTCGGCCCGGACCGTGCCCTGCTCGGTGACGACGTTCCAGGTGCCGTCGGCGTCCTGGGTGAGCTCGATCACCCGGTTGCGCAGCACGATCTCGGCGCCGAGCTTCTGCGCCGCCTTGGCGTAGGCATGCGTCGTGCCGGACGGGTCGAGATGGCCTTCGACCGGGTCCCACATGGCGCCGACGAAGTTGGTCTCGTCCATCAGCGGGAACATCGCCTTGGCTTCCGACGGCGTGATCAGCTCGGTGTCCATGCCGAGATAGCGGCCCTTGGCGTGGGCCAGCCGCAGGAAGTCCATGCGCTCGGGCGTGTCGGCCATCATGACGCCGCCGGTCAGGTGCAGCGAGCAGGACTGGCCGGAAAGCTCCTCCAGCTCCTTGTAGAGCTGCACCGTGTAGGCCTGCAGCTTGGCGACGTTGGGGTCGCCGTTGAGCGTATGGAAGCCGCCCGCCGCGTGCCAGGACGAGCCCGAGGTCAGCTCCGAGCGCTCGATCAGCATGATGTCGGTCCAGCCGGCGCGGGCCAGGTGATAGAGCACCGAGCAGCCGACGACGCCGCCGCCGATGATGACTGCTTTTGCGTGGGATTTCATGAGAGTGGGTCCGTGTCTTGTGTCGTGGATTCAGATGCGGGGAACCGGGTCAGGCGACCGCGGTCGCTTCGATTTCGAGCAGCCATTTCTCATCGAAGATGGTGCAGATGATCACCGTCAGCGCAATCTGGCGGCCGGCCAGAACCTCGTTGCGGACGACGCGGTTCGGCACGGCGAAGGTGCGATCCGACAGGAAGATCGTCGCCTTGACGAGATTGTCCAGCGTCATGGCGGCGGCGGCGAGCTGCGCCTCGATGTTCCTCCAGCACAGCCTCGCCTGGGATTCGAAGTCGGCCGGCACGACGCCGTCGACGGTCTCGGGGATCTGACCGGAGATATGGAGGATACGCGTGGCGCCCGTGACCTCCAGCGCCTGCGCGTAGCCGCCCTGCGATTGCGGCGCATCGGCGGCGTTGATCGGACGACGGGTCATGCCGGTTCACCGTGGGCGCGGGCGCGGCGAGGAAATACCGATCCTTCGTCGACGACTGCCGTTTCTGCGTGGGATTTCATGAGGATGGGTCCGTGCGTTTGGAAGTCGATTCAGACGATGCGAAGACGAAGCGGAGGTCGGATGCCGCGACGTCTTCGGCCAGGCGGCCGTCGAGCGCGGCGAGGATGGTTTCGCAGACGGCGCGGCG
>CALFXR010000015.1 GCA_937958475.1 uncultured Mesorhizobium sp.
GGTCGTGTTGACCCTAGTCAAGCAAAGTCGACGCAAATGCGGCCATTTCGCGGCGGGTGGGTTAACCCAGGGGCAGTTTGGCTTTTTTGCGAACGCAATCCCTCAACTCGCCGTCATCGTCCGCAGTCCCGTCTACGCCACTCCGGAAGAGTGACGCCCTGACGGGAAAATTCGAGGGTGAACTCGGACATGCCCGTCGAATTCATCCAATATATGAAATCTACCGAGTTCCTGTTTATGTCGTGATCGTAAAATTCTAAATATGTTTCAATAAAATATTCTCTAAACTCATCATCTCCGAAATCAAACCATTCTCTATCAACCCAATAGTCAGATAATGCAATATGTAGAGTTCTCTCAATGTGTGCTGCATGCCAAAATGGTTTTACGCCAATGACTGAAACCTCAGGAACCCATGTTTTGGCAGTCTTCAATCGCGATTCAAAATTCGTCGTTCGGCCGATTTTCAAACGGGTACCAGTACTAAATATATAGAGCCACCCGGGAGAGCGAGCTTCAACTCCGAAGTTACCAATCCATTTTTCAGGTTTAAATTCTGAAATATTCATATCAGACAGCCTTCACGAATCCGTCCAAGACCTTCTTCTGGCCGGCTCTGTCGAAATCGATGGTGAGCTTGTTGCCGTCGATCGCCGCGATGTTGCCGTTGCCGAACTTCTGGTGGAAGACGCGGTCGCCGACGGCGAAGGCCGACGGCGAATCGGACACCGACTTCGCCACCAGCACGCCGTCGATGGTGCGGCCCTTGACCGAGCCGCGGCCGGCCCCGAAGCCCGAATCGACCTCGCCGTAGCCGATTCTCTCCACCGCGTGGCCGGAGCGGGTGCCCCAGTTGCGGTCGGTCGCCTCGGTGCGGTTGGCTTGCGCGCGCGCCCAGCCGGGCGTGGCATAGGTGTTGGAGAAGCTACCGGAGCCGCCCGAGCCGCCGCCCTTTGCGCCTCCCTGGCCGACTTCGTCGAAGCGCGAGGCGCCATAGGGATTGCGCCGGCCGCCGCCTTCGCCGAAGCCACGGCCGCCATAGGACGAGCCGTAGCCGCCGTAGGAGGAGCCGGTCTCGGCGACCTCGACGTGCATTTCCGGGAGTTCTTCTAGGAAGCGCGACGGCATGGTCGACTGCCAGAGCCCGTGGATGCGCCGGTTGGAGACGAACCAGATGTGCAGGTTCTTCTTGGCCCTGGTCAGCCCGACATAGGCGAGGCGGCGCTCCTCCTCCAGGCCCGAGCGGCCGCCCTCGTCGAGCGCGCGCTGGTGGGGAAAGAGGCCCTCCTCCCAGCCGGGCAGGAAGACGGTGCGGAACTCGAGCCCCTTGGCGGAATGCAGCGTCATGATGTTGACGGCGTCGAGTTCGGCGTTCTGCTCGGTGTCCATCACCAGCGCCACGTGCTCGAGGAAGGAGCGCAGCGATTCGTACTCCTCCATGGAGCGGATCAGCTCCTTCAAATTATCGAGCCGGCCGGGCGCGTCGGCCGAGCGGTCGTTCTTCCACATGTCGGTGTAGCCGGACTCCTCGAGAACGGTCTCGGCGAGCTCGGTGTGCGGCTTCGTGTCGATCATGCCCTGCCAGCGGGCGAAGTTGGCGGAGACCTCCCGGAGTGCGGCGCGCGGCTTGGGCTTCAGCTCGTCGCTTTCGGCGAGCTTCGCCGCGGCGTCGAGCATGGGCACGCCGAGCGCGCGCGCGGTCGCATGGAGCTGGGAGATGGCCGCCTCGCCGAGGCCGCGCTTGGGCGTGTTGACGATGCGCTCGAAGGCGAGGTCGTCGGTGGGATTGGCGACGACGCGCAGATAGGCCATGGCGTCGCGGATCTCCTGGCGCTCGTAGAAGCGCGGGCCGCCGACGACGCGGTAGTTGAGACCGAGCGTGACGAAGCGATCCTCGAACTCGCGCATCTGGAAGGAGGCGCGGACCAGGATGGCCATGTCGTTGAGCATCTCGCCGGCGCGCTGCAGGCGCTCGATCTCGTCGCCGACGGCGCGCGCCTCCTCTTCCGAATCCCAGGCGGCGTGGACGGCGACCTTGGGGTCTTCCGGGTCGGGGCGCTCGGTGAACAGCGTCTTGCCGAGCCGGCCCTCGTTGTGGGCGATGAGGTGCGAGGCGGCGCCGAGGATGTGGGCGGTGGAGCGGTAGTTGCGCTCGAGGCGGATGATCGTGGCGCCGGGAAAGTCCTTGTCGAAGCGCAGGATGTTGTCGACCTCGGCGCCGCGCCAGCCATAGATCGACTGGTCGTCGTCGCCGACGCAGCAGAGGTTGACCTTGTTTTCGCTCACGCTGTCGCCGCTTCGCGGCTCGCTCCGCGTGGGCGCGCCATTGGGCGCGACGGCCGGTCGGCCTTGCGGACCTACGGTCCGATCGGCGCCCTCGACTGGCGGCGGTTCGCGATGGTGGCCCGGTTCCGTAAACCGGTCAGGGTTGACGGCCGCGGGATAGGAGGGCGTGAGCCCACCCGGTTTTCCCGGCCGTGGCCCCTGCGGCCTTTGCGCGATCAGCCTGAGCCACATGTACTGGGCGGTGTTGGTGTCCTGGTATTCGTCGACGAGGATGTATTTGAACCTGCGATGATACTCGCCGAGCACGTCGGGATGGGCGCGGAAGATGCGGATCGGGTGGAGCAGGAGGTCGCCGAAGTCGCAGGCGTTCAGCGTCTTCAGCCGGTCCTGGTAGGCCCGGTAGAGTTCGCGGCCCTTGCCGTTGGCGAAGGCGCGGGCGTCGCCTTCCGCGATCTCGGCGGGGCCGAGCCCCTTGTTCTTCCAGCCGTCGATCATCTGCGCGAACTGGCGCGCCGGCCAGCGCTTGTCGTCGAGGCCTTCGGCCTGGATCAGCTGCTTGATCAGGCGGATCTGGTCGTCGGTGTCGAGGATGGTGAAGTCGGAGCGCAGGCCCGCGAGTTCGGCGTGACGGCGGAGCAGCTTGACGCCGATCGAGTGGAAGGTGCCGAGCCAGGGCATGCCCTCGACCGCCTCGCCGACCAGCATGCCGATGCGCTGCTTCATCTCGCGCGCCGCCTTGTTGGTGAAGGTGACAGCGAGGATCTGCGAGGGGAACGCCTTGCCGGTGGCGAGGATGTGGGCGATGCGGGTGGTCAGCACGCGCGTCTTGCCGGTGCCGGCGCCGGCGAGCACGAGCACCGGGCCTTCGGTGGTCTCCACCGCCTGGCGCTGCTCGGGGTTGAGGCCTTTCAGGTAGTCGGGCTCGGCACTTCCGCCGCGGCGGGCGGCCATGGCGCGCGCCGCGATGCCGGAGCCGCCTGGCGCACGCGCCGGCGCGGGACCGCGGGGCGCGGGCTCCTCGTCGAAGAAGGGCAGGTCGTCGGGAAAGCCGGACATCGCCCTCGAATGTAGTGATTCGACCGGCAAAGACCAGTCAAGAACGCCCGATGGGATCGGGAAGCCGCGGACGATGCCGTCCTGCAGCCGGCCGGAACGCCGGTCTCGCGGGCATCGGCATTGCCGGTCACGGGGCCGCTTTCCCGTCACCCGCGCGGACTGGAAAGCACCGGTCCCGTCCGCCTTGCCCAGGGTCGATCCTATTCCGGGCCACGGATGCCGGGAGCAGGCGCAGGCATCGGGCCGGTCGGGGAAAGACGGTGAAGATGTGCGGTGCAAGAAAGCTCTCGCAATGCAGCAAAAATCCGAATTGTTTTGCGCACTTGCGCCTGTTGCATGATCCCCTATTCTGAACCGGCGAATGTTCAGAACGAAGAACCTGGGAGGATACGATGAGCAGCAAGACGATTTCGCGCAGAAACTTCCTCGCCAAGTCGACGGCCGCCGGTGCGGCCGTGGCTGGCAGCGCGCTGGCGGCGCCGGCGGTGCTGGCCCAGAGTCCCATCACGCTGAAGATGCAGTCGTCGTGGCCGGCGTCGGACGTCTTCCAGGAGATGGCTGCCCAGTATGTCGAGCGCGTCGAGGCGATGTCGGGAGGCCGCCTGAAGATCGACCTGCTGCCCGCCGGCGCGGTGGTCGGCGCCTTCCAGGTGCAGGACGCCTGCCATGACGGCACGATCGACGCCGCCCACACCGTGCCCGTCTACTGGTACGGCAAGAACAAGGCCGCGTCCCTGTTCGGCACCGGCCCGGTGTTCGGCGGCGACGCCAACCAGATGATCGCCTGGCTCTATCACGGCGGCGGACAGGAGTTCTATCGCGAGCTGACCCAGGACATTCTCGGCCTCAACGTGGTCGGCTTCCTCTCCTTCGGCATGCCGGCGCAGCCGCTCGGCTGGTTCAAGTCCGAGATCACAGACGTCAGCCAGCTGTCCGGCCTGAAGTACCGCACGGTCGGCCTCGCGGCGGATCTTTTCCAGGCGCTCGGCGCCTCGGTGGCGCAGCTTCCCGGCGGCGAGATCGTGCCGGCCATGGAGCGCGGCGTCATCGACGGCTTCGAGTTCAACAACCCGACGTCCGACATGCGCTTCGGCGCCCAGGACGTGGCCAAGAACTACATGCTGTCCTCGTACCACCAGGCGAGCGAGTCCTTCGAGTACATCTTCAACAAGGACAAGTTCGAGAGCCTCGATCCGGACCTGCAGGCGATCCTGAAATACGGCGTCGAGGCGGCACACCTCGCCAATTTCGCGCTGGCCATGAACCAGTACTCGTCCGACCTGCAGAAGCTGCAGACGGAATCGGGCGTCAACGTGAAGCGGACGCCCGACTCGGTGCTGCAGGCGCAGCTGGAGGCCTGGGACAAGATCCTGCCGCCGCTGATGGAGGATCCGTTCTTCGCCAAGGTGGTCGAGAGCCAGAAGTCCTGGTGCGAGCGCGTCGTCTACTACAGCCTGCAGAACGCGCCGGACTACAAGCTGGCCTACCAGCACTACTTCCCCGGCAAGCTCTGAGCGGAGCCCGCGCCTCGACTTCCGGCCGGCAGCGCAAGATGCGCCGCCGGCCGGCGTGACCCGGCCCCGGATTCCAGCCAAGCGAGAGCTCCGTGGAAAGCTACATTCGGTTCGCCGACCGCCTCTCGGCATGGTTCGGCAAGGTGTTCGCCTGGTGCGTCATGATCATGACGCTCGGCGTCGGCTACGAGGTGGTGGTGCGCTACCTGTTCCGCGCGCCGACGCCCTGGGCCTTCGACCTTTCCTACATGATGTACGGCACCATGTTCATGATGGCCGGCGCCTACACGCTGTCGCGCGACGGGCACGTTCGCGGCGACTTCGTCTACCGGCTGTGGAAGCCGCGCACGCAGGCCACGGTCGAGCTGGTGCTCTATTTCCTGTTCTTCTTCCCGGGCGTCATCGCGCTGGTGTTCTCCGGCTGGCGCTACGCCAGCCGGTCGTGGCGCTACCTCGAAGTGTCGAACATGAGCCCGGCGAACATCCCGATCTACCAGTTCAAGACGGTCATCATCGCCGCCGGCCTGCTCCTGGTGATCCAGGGCGTCGCCCAGGTGTTCCGCTGCATCATCACCATCCGCACGGGCGCATGGCCGAAGCCTGAAGAGGACGTCGAGGAACTCGAAGCCCTCCTGCAGAAAGAGGGTATCGCGGCGCTGGACCCGACCCACCATGCCGAGCCGGAGCCACGCCGATGACCGATCCGCAGATCGCCCTCCTGATGCTGGGCCTGTTCATCTTCGTCATCATGCTCGGCTTCCCGATCGCCTTCACGCTGATGGCGATGGGCATCGGCTTCGGCTACTACGCCTACTACGATCCGTCGCGGATGAAGCACGTCTTCGACAACAGGATCTTCGACCTGTTCGTCAACCAGACCTATTCGGTGATGGCCAACGACGTGCTGACGGCGATCCCGCTGTTCCTGTTCATGGGCTACATCGTCGAGCGCGCCAACATCGTCGACCGGCTGTTCGACACGCTGAGCGTGGCGACCCGGCGCGTACCGGGCTCGCTGGCGGTCGCGGCGCTGATCACCTGCGCGCTGTTCGCCACGGCGACGGGCATCGTCGGCGCGGTGGTCACGCTGATGGGCCTGCTGGCGTTGCCGGCGATGCTGCGGGCGAATTACGACGAGCGCTTCGCCTCGGGCGTCATCTGCGCCGGCGGCACGCTCGGCATCCTGATCCCGCCGTCGATCATGCTGATCGTCTATGCGGCGGCGTCGGGCGTATCGATCGTCAGGCTCTACGCCGGCGCGCTGCTGCCCGGTTTCCTGCTCGCCGGCATGTATCTCGTCTACATCGTGGTCCGGGCGCTGCTCAACCCGAGCCTGGCGCCGCAGCGCCCGCGCGACGACGTGGACATACCCGTCGCCCGGCTTATGTGGATGCTGCTGACCTCGTTCTTCCCGCTGGCGGTGCTGATCCTGTCCGTGCTCGGCGCCATCCTGTTCGGGCTGGCGACGCCGTCGGAAGCCGCGGCGATCGGTGCGCTGGGCGGATTGGTGCTCGCCGCCGCCTACCGGGCGCTGACCTGGAGGAGGCTGCAGGAATCCGTCTACCTGACGGTGAAGACGACGGCGATGGTGTGCTGGCTGTTCGTCGGCTCGTGGACCTTCGCCTCGGTGTTCTCCTATCTCGGCGGCGAGCAGGTGGTGCGCGAATTCGTCGTCGGGCTGGACATGACGCCGCTGCAGTTCCTGCTGCTCGCCCAGTTGATCATCTTCCTGCTCGGCTGGCCGCTGGAGTGGTCGGAGATCATCATCATCTTCGTGCCGATATTCCTGCCGCTGCTGCCGCTCTTCAACATCGATCCGCTGTTCTTCGGCATCCTCATCGCGCTCAACCTGCAGACCTCGTTCCTGACGCCGCCGATGGCGATGTCTGCCTATTATCTGAAAGGCATAGCACCGCCGCAGGTGCGGCTGACGCAGATCTTCGCCGGCTCGCTGCCCTACGTGTTCATGGTGTTCGTCACGATGCTCGTGCTCTATGTCTTTCCCGACATCGTCAACTGGCTGCCGAGGCTGTTCTATGGCCGCTGAGATCATGACGACCGCAGTCCGCCGGGGGAGTGACCGTCCATGACGACCGACCGGATCATGGCGCTGCTCGCCTTTGCCGCCTTCGCCGCCTTCGCGGGCATCGTCGGATTCTCGGTGAAGCGCGTCGACCTCATCATCGTGCTCGCCATCGTGGTCGCCCTGGTCGTCTACGACCTCTGGCTCCAGCTCGGTCCGCGGCGGCGATAGCGGCGCGCCCGACACCGTGCTTTTTGCTCTTGATCGCGCCTGAGAGCGGCGCGACAAAAGGCGCCGCTGCGCGAGGGGCGCGGCACCGGCTCGCCGACAGGCGGCCGCTGCGTTCTGGCAGGGGGATACGATGGGCGACACTTTCACCGAGACGACACGCGTCTCGTGGTTCACACGCATCAAGAACTCGGTCATCGGCGTCCTGATCGGGCTCGTCGTGGTCGCGCTGATGGTGTTCATGCTGTTCTGGAACGAGGGACGCGCGGTGCAGACGGCGCGGTCGCTGACCGAAGGTGCCGGCGCGGTGGTGACCGTCAGCCCGGACAAGGTCGACGCCGCGAACGACGGCAAGCTGATCCACGTCACCGGGCCGGTGTCGACGACCTCGCGGCCTTCCGACCCGACCTTCGGGATCACGGTCGACGGCGTGCGCCTGGTGCGCACGGTCGAGATGTACCAGTGGAAGGAGAACTCCAAGTCGGAGACGACCACCAAGGTCGGCGGCGGCCAGGAGACGGTGACCACCTACAGCTATTCGAAGGAGTGGTCGGAATCGGCGATCGATTCGTCGGGCTTCAAGGTGCCGGAGGGACATTCCAACCCGTCGATGGAGATCAGCAGCGAGCGCTTCCAGGTGCCCGACGCCAAGCTCGGCGCCTTCACGCTGAACGAGCGCGTGATCAGCGGGCTGGGCGGAGAAAAGACGCTGCCCCTGACCGCCGCCATGACGGAGACGATCGACGCTGCCTACAGCGGCAACAAGCGCGTCAGCATCGCCGAGAACCGCGTCTATCTCGGCTTCAACTCGACCAACCCGGCGATCGGCGACTACCGCATCGCCTACGAGGTGGCGCCGCTCGGCGTGGCGAGCATCATCGGCGAGCAGCGCGGCGGCGGCTTCGAGCCCTACCAGACGATCGCCGGCGACCAGTTGCTGATGGTCGCAGACGGCGCGGTGCCGGCCGACAAGATGTTCGCCGACGCCCAGTCCGCCAACGCCATGTTGACCTGGGCGCTGCGCGTCGCCGGTCTGGTGCTGCTGGCGATCGGCTTCTCCATGCTGCTGGCGCCGCTCGGCGTGGTGGCCGACGTCATCCCGCCGCTCGGCAGCCTGCTCAGGATGGGGACCGGCATCGTCGCCATGCTGTTTGCCGTGCTCGTCGGTTTCGTCACCATCGCCATCGCCTGGTTCTGGTACCGGCCCGTGCTGTCGCTGATCATCATCGCCATCGCTGTAGCCATCGCCGCCGTACTGATCGTCATCGGGCGGAGCCGGGCGAAGGCGACGCCGGCCGCCCAGCCGGCCTGACGCGACCGATCCCGAACGCGAAATGGCGGCCCCGCCGGCCGCCATCACCGCCGCCTCACGAAGGCGTTAGTAGACCGTAGGACGCTCCTCCCTACCTTGGCAGCGCAAGAGGCCAAGAAGGAGGAAAGCCATGACGCGTGCCACGATCACGCAGGCGATGATCGACGCCTACGACGAGTACACGCACCTGACGCTGGACCGGCGCGGCTTCATGGAGAAGCTGACACGGCTCGCCGGCTCCGGCGCGGCGGCCGCAGCGATCGCGCCGCTGCTGGCGGCGAACTCGGCGCAGGCGGCGGTGATCGCCGAGGACGACCAGCGCGTGGCAGCCGAGGACATCGCCTATCCAGGAAGTTCGGGCGAGATGAAGGGCTATCTGGCGAAGCCCGCCGGGGCGGCCGCCAAGCTGCCGACCGTCATCGTCGTGCACGAGAACCGCGGCCTCAACCCCCACATGCGCGACGTCGCCAGGCGGCTGGCGCTGGAGGGCTTCGTCGCGCTGGCGCCCGATTTCCTGTCGCCGCTCGGCGGCACGCCGTCCGACGAGGACAAGGCGCGCGAGATGTTCGGGCAGTTGCCGGCCGGCCAGGCGACCGCCGACGGCGTGGCGACGATCGCCTTCCTCGGCGCCCATGAAGCCGGCAACGGCAAGGTCGGCGCGGTCGGCTTCTGCTGGGGCGGCGGCACGGTCAACGACATGGCGGTGGCGTCGCCAGAACTCGACGCCGGCGTCGCGTATTACGGCCGCCAGCCGAAGACGGAGGACGTCGCCAAGATCCAGGCCGCCATGCTGCTCCACTATGCCGGGCTCGACGAGCGCATCAACGCCGGTATCGACGCCTACAGGTCGGCGCTCGAGGCCGCCGGCAAGACGTTCGAGATCCAGGTCTACGACGGCGTCAACCACGCCTTCAACAACGATACCTCGGCGGCTCGCTTCGACAAGGCGGCGGCCGATCTCGCCTGGGGCAGGACCGTGACGTTCCTCAAGGACAGACTGGGATAGGCGGGGGAATCGATTCGCGCCGCGGCGAATCGCTCAGGACAGGCCGCGCCGGTTGCGGGCACTGGACAGGATGCGGCGCCAGCGCAGCATCTCGATCGGCACCGGCTCCTTGCGAACCGAAAGCTGGAAGATCTCGTTCTCGAGGTTCTTCAGCGAGCGCCAGAAGTCGTAGTCGCTGAGGCGCGGGTCGTTCGCCAGCCTTTCCGACGTGCGGTCGATATCAGTGCTCATCGCCTTCCCCGAACAGGCCACCCGCCGCCTTGGTTCTCGCCGATTCTCCCTTTTCCCGGGAAGGCGCGATCAACGACGGACTGGCACTCGTCCACCTTAACGAAGATTTAAGGTTAACGGGGCGTTGACGAGATGACCAGACGGTTCGGGACCCGGATCGGAGATTCCCGGATTGGAGTGCGGCGACGCCACACCCCGGCTTCCGACAAACGCCGGCCTACGCCGTCTTGCGCCTGATGCCGATCGAGCGGCCGGCGCGCTCGGGCATCGGCAGGGCGGCGTGGGCGGCCTTCAGCGCCTCGAGGCGGGCGAGGATGTCGGCGGGGAAGGGTGCCACCTTCGGGCCGGCCATGTCGATGTGCAGCGAGAGCGTCTCCACCGTGGCGGCGAGCCAGCCGTCGACATGGCGGATCTCCTCGTAGGCGCGTACGCGCTTCTCGTCGTAGTCGAGGAGCTGGAAGGAGACGGTCACCCTGTCGCCGAGGTGCAGTTCCTGGACGTAGCAGATGTGCGCCTCGGCCGTGTAGAAGGTGTGGGCGCGCTCCTTGACGTAGTCGGGGCCGAGGCCGACGAGTTCGAAACCGCCGTCCGAGGCGCGGTCGAAGAGAACGGTGTAATAAGCCATGTTCATATGGCCGTTGTAGTCGATCCACGCCTTCTCGATGTCCATCGCGTCGGAAACATAGGGGACGGGCAGGCTCATCGGCATTCCTCGGGCTTCATGGCGCTGGACATCGCCAGGCGATTTGCAGATTAACTCCGTATAGGTCCGGCACAAGGACCGAGGTTGTTCCATTCGCGGAGGAAACCATGGCCCTGAGCGACCTCAGGCGCGTCGAGCGCAACGACGCGGGCATCGCAACCGTGCTCGGCATCCTCAAGCAGCGACTCGGCGAGCGTTTGCAGACCGGCCAGTCGGTACGCGAGCAGCACGGCCACACAACGACCTACATCCCCAACCAGGCGCCGGACGGCGTCGCCTTCGTCGAGACGGCCGGCGAGGTGCAGGATGTCGTCAGGATCTGTTCCGAGCATCGCGTACCGGTCATCGCCTTCGGCACGGGGACCTCTCTCGAGGGCCACGTCAACGCGCCGGGCGGCGGCATCTCGATCGACACGTCGCGGCTCGGCAAGGTCCTCTCCGTCAACGCCGAGGATCTCGACTGCACGGTCGAGGCCGGCGTCACCCGCGAGGCGCTGAACCGGCACCTGCGCGACACCGGCCTGTTCTTCCCCATCGATCCCGGCGCCAACGCCAGCCTCGGCGGCATGGCGGCGACGCGGGCCTCGGGCACCAACGCCGTGCGCTACGGCACCATGCGCGACAACGTCATCGGCCTCACCGCGGTGATGGCCGACGGCAGCCTGGTCAAGACCGGGAACCGTGCGCGGAAATCGTCTTCCGGCTACGACCTGACCCGGCTGCTGGTCGGCTCGGAAGGAACGCTCGGCGTGATCACGTCGCTGACGCTGAAGCTCTACGGCATCCCGCAGGCGATGTCGGGCGGCGTTTGCCCGTTCCCGTCGGTGGATGCCGCCTGCCGCGCGGTGATCATGACCATCCAGCTCGGCATCCCGGTGGCGCGCATCGAACTCGTCAACGCCCTGCAGATGCGCGCCATGATCGGCTATTCGAAGCTCGACTATCCCGAGAGCCCGTGCCTGTTCGTCGAGTTCCACGGCACCGAGGCGGGCGTGAAGGAACAGGCCGAGACCTTCGGCGAGATCGCCGCCGAGCATGGCGGCGGGCCGTTCCTGTGGACGACCGTCGCCGAGGAACGCGCCAAGCTGTGGAAGGCCAGGCACGACGCATACTGGGCGTCTCTGACGCTCAGGCCGGGCGCCAAGGGCCTGTCGACCGACGTCTGCGTGCCGATCTCGCGGCTCGCAGAATGCATCGCGGAGACGGAAGCCGACATCGCCGCGACCGGGCTCGTGGCGCCGATCGTCGGACATGTCGGTGACGGCAACTTCCATGTCCTCGTGCTGATGGACATGAACGATCCGGCCGAGATCGGGCGTGCCGAAGGCTTCGTCGAGCGCCTCAACGCGCGCGCCATCGCCATGGACGGGACCTGCACCGGCGAGCATGGGATCGGGCAGGGCAAGATGGCTTTCCTCGAGCGCGAGCACGGCGCCGGCGTCGGCGTGATGCGCGCCATCAAGACGGCTCTCGATCCGCTGAACATCATGAATCCGGGCAAGATGCCGGGATGAGCGGAAACCGCCGCGCCGGCGGCGCAGGTTCGCCACTTTATCGACAGACTGATGGGGATAGAGTGCGCACGGAAGAACTGGTTCCGATCGGGGTGAGTCGCTGGCACGGCTTTTCGTAATCGTCGGCGGGTTGATCGTCCTGGCGCTGACCGCGGCGCTGGTGGGGCCTTACTTTGTCGACTGGACCTCCTACCGCGCCGATTTCGAGCGCGAGGCGAGCTACATCCTCGGCCGCAAGGTGACGGTGAACGGCGCCGCCACGGCGCGGCTGCTGCCGTTCCCCTCGGTGACCTTCTCCGACGTGTCGGTGGCCGGCGGCGCCGACGGCGAGCCGGCGATGACGGTCGAGACGTTCTCCATGGACGCCGAACTGGCCCCGTTCATGCGCGGCGAGATCCTCATCTTCGACATGCGGCTCGAACGCCCGAAGATGCGGCTTTCGGTCGGCGCGGACGGGGTGGTCGACTGGGCGCTGCGGCCGTCGATGCCCTATGACCCCGCGCAGATCGCGCTGGAGAAGCTGACGGTCAGCGAAGGACAGGTGCTTGTCCGGCACGGCGCCAGCGGCCGCGACCATGCCCTCACCGAGATCAACGCGACGATCTCGGCGCGTTCGCTCGCCGGCCCCTGGCGCGCCGAGGGAACGCTGCGCCTCGACGGCGTGCGTACGGCGCTCGCCGTCTCCACCGGCAAGCCCGACGAGACCGGGGCGATGCGCGTGCGCGTCAAGGCCGAGCCGGCGATCTATCCGTTTTCGCTCGAGACCGACGGCGACCTGCTCCTGAAGGAGGGTGCTCCGCACTACCGGGGCCAGTTCAAGCTCGCCGCGCGCAACCTCTCGGGCGGCGAACTTCGCGGATCGGAGGGCGCGACCTTCCAACTGACGGCGACCGGCGAGAAGACGCCGCCGGCCTACCGCGCCAGCGGCGACTTCAGCGTCGACCACAGGTCGCTCGACGTCACGGCCTTCCGCATCGAGACCGGACCGGTCGACGATCCCTATACGGCCGAGGGCACGGCCAGGATCGAGCTCGGCGCCGAGCCGCGCTTCTCGATCACCGCCAACGGCGCGCAGGTGCGCTTCGACGAGACGCCTGCCAAGGCGGATGCGGTCAGCGGCCTGACATTGGAGAGCCGGCTGGAGGCGATCGAGGCCGTCCTGGCCGACCTGCCGAAGCCGTCGATTCCGGGGACGATCGCGGTGAAGCTGCCCGCCATCGTCGCTGGGGACACGACGATCCGCGACGTGGCTCTGTCGGCGCAGCCGGCGCCGGAAGGATGGGCGATCGAGAGTTTTGCGGCGCTGCTGCCCGGGCGCACGACGATCGAAGGCGACGGGCTGCTGCGCACGGGCGACACGTTCGGATTCTCCGGGAAGTTGATTCTGGCCGTCGGGCAGCCGTCGGGTTTCGCAGCATGGCTGTCGCGCGACGTCGACGAGTCGATCAGGCGGCTGCCGTCGGCGGGCTTCAGCGCCAAGGTCGAGCTGACGCGCGAGCGCCAGCGCTTCGACGGTCTCGAACTGATTCTCGGCAGCGCCCGCTTCCGCGGCGCGCTCGACCGCAGCCGCCCGGCGGAAGGCGCGGCGTCGATCGCGCTCGAACTCGACGGCGGCGCGCTCGACGTCGACGGACTGAGGGCCTTCGCTTCGCTGTTCGTCAGCGACGCCGGCATGACGCGGCTGGCCGAGCAGGACATCGACCTTTCGGTCAGGGCCGGGCCGGTCAGCGCGGGCGGGCTGACGGCGGAGACGGTCGATACCGCGCTCAGGCTGCGCGGCGGGCGCATCGAGATCGACCGGTTGGCGCTCGGCGGCCTGGAGGGTGTCAGCGTCAGCGCCACCGGCATCATCAAGGGTCTGGGCGGCACGCCTTCGGGCAACGTCGATGCGGCCATCATCGGTGACGACCTGGCGCCGCTGATATCGGTCCTCGCCGAACGCTATCCGGACAACGCGCTGGCCGGGGCGCTGCACCGCCGGGCGGAAGCCTATCCCGACCTATTCGCCGACACCGAGATCGATCTTGTCGCGTCGGCCGCGCCGGGAGGCGACGGCAGCGTCGCGGTGAGCGCGCACGGCAGGACGGGCGGCAGCGACTTCTCGCTGACGGCCTCGGGAAGCGCGGAGCCGCTGTTCGATGGCGGCAAGCCGATGTCGCTGACCGTTTCGGTGAAGAACGACAATGCTGAAGCCCTGCTCGCCCTCTACGGACTGCCGACGCTGCCGATCGGCATGACCGGCGGGGCCGATACTGCGCTGACCGCGCGCGGCGCGCTCTCCGCCGGCCTCGAGACGTCGTTGGACTTCACCTCGGAAGGGCTGTCGGCCTCGTACAAGGGCAGCTTCCGCATGGCCGAGAGCGGCGCCGAAGGCGAGGGTGAAGTCGCCCTGCAGTCGGCGGACATCGAGCCCTGGCTGATGACCACCGGACTGGGCATGCCGGGCCTCGGCTTCGGCACGCCCGTCGATCTCGCCGCCGATACGACCTTCGGCAAGGGTCTGCTGACTTTCTCGCGAATCGACGGGTCGATCGGCGAGGGCGCCGTCGCCGGCGACGTCAATGCCGCACTCAAGGACGGGCGCCCGCACCTGACGGGAGCCGTCACGCTCGACACGCTGGACCTGGTGCCGGTCGTGGCCATGGTGCTCGGTGAGGCGGCACTGGTCGGCGACGGCGAGTCCTGGCCGAAGACGCCCTTCGCCGGCGCCGCTGCCTTGCCGCTGTCCGCCGATGTCGACATCACAGCCGGGACCGTTTCGGCCGGCGCGCTCGGGGTCGCCGAGGGGGTGACCTTCAACGGCGCGCTCGGCGCGGAAGGGCTGCGTATCGGCGAACTGAAGGCTTCCATGCACGGCGGCGCATTGACCGGCCTGGTCGAGATCAAGAACAACGGCGGCACCGCGATGGTATCCGGCCAGGCGAAGCTCGCGGGCGCCGACATCGAGAGCCTGCTCGACGGCGGCGGCCTGGCCGGTCGTGCAGACGTGACGGCGACGCTGTCGGCGAGCGGCAAGACCGTCGAGGGCCTGGTCGCCTCGCTATCGGGTTCGGGCACCGCCAAGGCGCGCGGATTGACGATCGCGGGCCTCGACGCCGGTGCGTTCGCGGGGATCATCGCCAAGGCAGACGAGATCGGCCGCGACATCGACGGGCCGCGCACGGCGGCCTTCGCGCCGCCGCTCGTGACCGCCGGCAGCTTCGACGCCGGCGAGGCGGATCTCGCCTTCACGGTGGCCGGCGGCATCCTGCGCGCGCCGCCGCTCAGCCTCTCCGGCCCTCAGGCGACGGTGACCGCCTCGCTGCGAGCCGATCTCAATTCGGCGACCGTGGCGGCAGACGGCGAGATCAGCTACGCGCCGGGAGACGAGTCGCTGGTCGGCTCCGAACCCGCGGTGCGCTTCGCGGCGGAGGGCATCCCCGGCATGATGACGGTTCGCCTCGATACGGAGCCGCTGGCGCAGTTCCTCACGCAGCGGGCGCTGGAGATCGAACAGGCGCGCGTCGAGGCGATGCAGGCCGCGCTGCTGGAAAAGCAGCGGCTGCGGCGCGAGGCGCGTTACTACGCGGCGCTGCAGAGCGAGCGCCAGCGCCTCGACGAGGAACGCCGCCGCACCGAGGAGGAAGCGCGCAAGAAGGCCGAGGCGGAAGCCGCGGCCAAGGCGGCGGAGGAAGCGCGGCGCAAGTCCGAGGAGGCAGCCCGCGCCAAGGCCGACGGCGAGGTGCGGTTGCGGGAGGAGAAGCGCGAGAAGGAAAAGGCGGCCGCGGAGGCGCGCGCAGCCGAGGCGCTGCGCAAGGCCGAGGAGCCGCGCGCCAAGTCCGTCGCCGAGACCTCGGCCCCGGCGGACACGATCGAGCGGGCGCCGCTGCCTGCCGACCGCGGCGGCGCCGTGCCCGAATCCGGCGGCAGCAGCTTCGATCCGCTCAACATCGAGAATTTCCTCAAATCCCTGGCCGGCAACTGACGCCTGGGGGCGGTCGGCCCCTGTCGATCGGGCCCGGTCAGTCGGATGCCTGGCGGGACTTCAGCCATTCGAGGACATGGACGCGCAGCGCCGAGGAGAGGTTCGTCTCGCGCGCCCGTCCCGCGTCGACCTGGGCGACGAGGGCCGCGACCGTCATGCCGCGGGCTGCGGCGATGGCGGCGAGTTCGTCGAGAAACGGCTGTTCGAGCGAAAAGCTGGTGCGGTGGCCGCGGATCGAGATCGAGCGCTTGCGCACGCGGACGTCGGACGTTGCGATCATTCCGCCGCGCCGTCGTCCCTGCCGTCGCGGCGGTGGCCGTCGAGGAACGCGCGACTCCTGCCGGCTTCCGATTCGGCGTGCTCGCGTTCGGCCCTGGTACGTCCGTGGACGGTGCGGTTTCGTTCGGCGACCTGTTCCTTCTCGGCCCGGGCCTTGCGCTTGCGCGCCAGACGCAGGTTGACCACCTCGCCCACGATCAGGTCCTACTTCTTGCGGAAGGCGTCGAGCGAGACGACCTCGGCGCCACCCTTGGCGTCGGCGGAGGCGGTTTCCTCCACCGCCGGCTGGGCCGGCTGCTTGCGGCGCGGCTCGGCCTTCTTCGGCGCGGACGGCAGCTTCGCCGCCTCGGGCGCCGCCGGTTCGACGACCGGAGCGGCCGCGGGCTCGGCCTTCACGTCGAATTCGAGTTCGAAGTTGACGGACGGATCGTAGAAGCCGCGCACGGCCGAGTAGGGGATTTCCAGCCGCTCGGGAATGTCCGAGAAGGACAGGCCGACCTCGAAGCCGGTGTCGCTGACCTTCAGGTCCCAGTACTGGAACTGCAGAACGATGGTCATCTGCTCGGGATAGCGCTCGCGCAGGCGCGTGGAGACGCGCACGCCCGGCGCCCCGGTCAGGAAGGTGATGAAGAAATGGTGGTTGCCGGGAAGGCCCGTGCGCGCGACCTCCATCAGCACCTTGCGCATGACGCCGCGCAGGGCTTCCTGGGCCAGGATGTCGTAGCGGATGAGGTCTTCGGCCATCGCGGTCCGGTTTCCCTGAATCGTTCCCGCATAGCTGTAATGAAGCGCGGGGCCGGCGTAAACCGCATATAGGGCCGGTGCGACCGCGGTGCAGGAGCGCCGCGGCAAAATCGACCAGCGGCGAGCCGGGATGCAACGGCGCCGGGTTTCTCGCGGAGGACAGAAGGTTCGGGAGGGAAGTGGAGGTTTCTGTTGCCAGGTACCTCCGAACCCCGCCTGAAGGTGCTAACCCGCAGGGCTTGATTCGAGACTATCGCGCCGCATTAAGCAGCGAGACGTGCCTCAGCATAGTTGTCGTTGGCAACTATAAGGTTAGCCCGATAACGGTGGTACAATGCCGGGCAAAAGTCCGATCTTTACACCCTCGTCGATCCTGTTTCGCCCCCAGCAGAAGCCGCCGCTCCGGCGGTTTCTGGTGGAGGCGCCGGGTACCGCCCCCGGGTCCGAATGGCTTATTACATCGGCCGTTTATCGCCATAGTCAGACAAGCTGACAGGGCGAATATAGGGACGCGGAGGGCCGTTGTGAAGCCCCAACCGGCGGCCGGGCGCACGCTTGCGCGGCAGGCGGCACGAGCGGGCGCGGACGGGTTGGCGGAGAAAGAAAAATGCCGCGAAACGGGCGTTTCGCGGCATGAAAACGTGCTGTCGACGGGCGGCTTCAAGCCGCCCGGCATCAGAACTCCTGGTAGGCGGTGATGAGCGCCTCGACCTGGCTGGTGTTCATCGCCTGGATCTGCGCCTGGGTGAAGGCGGTGATCTGGTCCTCGGTCAGTTCCCCGATGTCGTCAGCCGACAGTCCGGTGATGCCCTTGGTAGAGATCGCCGCGATGTCGTCGGTCGAGAACTCGGCGAGGTCTTCCGTGGTCATCGCCGCAATCTGCGTGCCGCTGAGCGCAGCCGTCTGCGCGGAGGTGAGTGCGCCGACCTGATCGGCGCTCATCGCGTCGATCTGCGTGGCGGTGAGGCCGGCGACGGCGGAGACGCTCAACGCGGCAACCTGATCCTCGGACAGCACCTCGACCTGGTCGGTGGTGAGCGCACCGACCTGGGCAGCGGTGAGGGCGCCGACCTGATCGGTCGAAAGGAACTCGACCTGGTCGGGGATCAACGCGGCGACTTGCGTCGTCTTCATGGCCGCGACCTGGGCGGTGGTCAGCGCGCCGATCTGGTCTTCCGACAGTGCGGCGACGGCGTCCGTGGTCAGGCCCGAGATGGCCTTGGTGGAGATCGCGGCGATGGCGTCGGTGGACAGTTCCTCGACGTCGTCGGAGCCGAGCGCGCCGAGCTGCACGGCGCTCATGGCACCGATCTGGGCCTCGGTGAGGGCGCCGACCTGGTCAGTGGACAGCGCGCCGACCTGGGTGGCGGTCAAGCCCGCGATACCTTTGACGGAGATCGCGGCGACCTGGTCGGTCGACAGCGCCTCGACCTGATCGGTGGTCAGCGCGCCGACCTGGGCTGCGGCGAGGGCGCCGACCTGGTCGGTCGACAGCGCCTCGACCTGGTCGGTGGTCAGCGCGGCGACCTGGGTCGTCTTCAGGGCGGCGACCTGGGCGGTGGTCAGCGCGCCGACCTGGTCGGTCGACAGGGCTGCGACGGCATCCGTGGTCAGGCCGGAGATGGCCTTGGCGGAGATCGCCGCGACCT
>CALFXR010000016.1 GCA_937958475.1 uncultured Mesorhizobium sp.
GTGTAGGGATGCACCTGGCTGGACAGGGTCCGCGCCGTCTCGCCTTCCTCCATCACCTCGCCGTGGCGCATGATGGTGACGCGGTCGGACATGTCGGTGACCACGGCGAGGTCGTGGCTGATGAGCAGGAGGCCCATGCGGTTCTCCTGGACGAGGTCGCGCAGGAGATCGAGGATCTGCTTCTGCAGGACCACGTCGAGCGCCGTGGTCGGCTCGTCGGCGATCAGGAGCTTCGGCTTCAGCGCACAGGCGATGGCGATGACGACGCGCTGGCGCTGGCCGCCGGAAAGCTCGTGCGGGTAGCGCGACAGCGGGAACTTCGCTTCCGGCAGGCCGACGCGGTCGAGGATGCGCCGCGCCCGGTCCTCGGCCTCGGCGCGGCCGACGCCGGTGTGCCAGCGGATGCCCTCGGCGACCTGCTCGCCGATGGTCTTGACCGGGTTCAGCGCCGTCATCGGCTCCTGGAAGACCATGCCGATGTCATCGCCGCGCAGCGCGCACATGCGGTCTTCGCTCGCCGCCAGGATGTCGATGCCGTCGAAGGTGACCCGGCCGGCGGTGCGCGCCTGGTAGGGCAGCAACCGCATCACGGTCAGCGCCGTCATCGACTTGCCGGAACCCGACTCGCCGACAAGGCCGACGGCCTCGCCGGCGGCGATCGACAGGTCGATGCCCTTCAGGATGGGCGTCCCGCCGATGTCGACGGTCAGCTTTTCGATCTCGAGCAGGCTCACCGCTGGCGCCTCAGCTTGGGGTCGAGCACGTCGGAGAGCCCGTCGCCGAGCAGGTTGAGGCCGAGAACGGTGGCGACGATGGCCATGCCGGGGAAGATGGCGAGGTAGGGCGCCACCATCATGCGCGTCTGCGCGTCGAACAGCATGCGCCCCCAGCTCGGCATCGGCGGCTGGGCGCCGAGCCCGACATAGGAGAGGCCGGCCTCGGCGAGCACGCCGAGCGCGAACTGGATCGTGCCCTGGACGAGCAGCGCCGTGGCGATGTTGGGCAGGATGTGCTCGATGGTGATCAGCGCCGGGCCCTTGCCGGCGGCGCGCGCGGCGAGGATGAATTCGCGCGGCCACAGCGCCAGGGCGCCTGCGCGGGCGACGCGGGCGAAGACCGGCACATTGAAGATGCCGATGGCGATGATGGCGTTGATGGCGCCGGGACCGAAGATCGCCGTGATCATGATCGCCGAGAGCAGCGCCGGGAAAGCGAAGACGAGGTCGTTGAAGCGCATCAGCACCTCGTCGACCCAGCCGCCGCGCGCCGCCGCCCAGCAGCCCAGCGGCACGCCGAGCCCCATGCCGATGCCCACGGCGACCAGCGCCACCGCGATCGAGTTGCGCGAGCCGACCATGATCATCGACAGGATGTCGCGGCCGAAATGGTCGGTGCCGAGCAGGTGCGTCGCCGACGGCGTCTTCATGCGCTCGGCGACCGGCAGCACGGTGACGTCGTAGGGTACCCAGAAGAAGGAGACCAGCGCCATCAGCGCCACCAGCGCCGTGATGACGAAGCCGACGAGGAAGGATCGGCTGGAAAAGGCTTTTGCGACGAAGCTCGCCGCCGTCTCGGTCGTGCCGGCCGCTCCGCTCATGTCCTGATCCTCAGCCGCGGATCGACCAGCGCGTAGGAAAGGTCGACGAGGAAGTTGACGACGATGACGGCGGCGACGAGCAGCATGACGACGCTTTCCACCACGATCAGGTCGCGCTGGGTGATCGCCTGGAAGACGAGGCGGCCGAGGCCGGGCAGGTAGAAGACGTTCTCGATGATGATCGTGCCGGCGAGCAGGAAGGCGAACTGCAGGCCGAGGATGGTCAGCACCGGGATCATGGCGTTGCGCAGCGCGTGGCGCCAGAGCACCCGGCGCCGCGGCATGCCCTTGGCGCGGGCGGTGCGGATGTAGTCCTCGCCGAGCACTTCGAGGAGCGACGAGCGCGTGACGCGGGCGAGGATCGCGGCCTGCGGCAGGGCGAGCGCGACAGCGGGCAGGATCAGCGATCTCAGGCCGGGCCAGATGCCGGCGCCCCAGCCGGGGAAGCCGCCTGCGGGAACGAGGCGCAGCCACACGGCGAAGACGTAGATCAGCAGAAGGGCGAACCAGAAATTGGGGATGGCGACGCCGAGCTGGGCAGCCCCCATCGACACGGCGTCGCCAGCCCGGCCGCGCCGCGCCGCGGCGAAGATGCCGACGGGGATGGCGATCGCGGTGGACAGGAACAGCGCGATGAGCGCCAGCGGCAGCGACACGACGAGGCGCTCGGCGACGAGGTCCAGCACCGGCACGGAGTAGGTGTAGCTGCGCCCGAGATCGAGCGTCAGCAGCCCGCCGACCCAGTCGAGATAGCGAAAGAGGAGCGGCTGGTTCAGACCCATCTGCTCGCGCAGGGCGGCGAGCGCGTCGGGCGTGGCGTTCATGCCGAGCATCAGCTGCGCCGGATCGCCGGGCAGGATTTCCAGCACGGAGAACACGACGAGCGACGCCACGACCATGGTCGCGGCGCCGATCAGCAGTCGCTTGAGAAGGTATGCGGTCATGGGATGCGCTTGTTTCCCTCCCCATCGAGGGGAGGGCGCAGAGCGGAGCGAGGCGGGTGGGGTCGGTCGAGGCCGCGCGCTGCCGCGTTGACCCCACCCGTCCAGTCGCCTCCGGCGACTGTCCACCCTCCCCGCAAGGGGGAGGGAGGGCGTCGCATCAATCGGCCCACTTGACCTTGGTCAGGTCGTTGGCCTGGACCGGGGAATTCTCCCACAGGCCTTCGACCTTGGCGTCCCAGATGCCGATCTTCGGCAGTTCGAAGAGGAAGCCGTTGACCGCGTCGTCGGCGAGGATCTTCTGCGCCTTGCCGTAGAGTTCGTTGCGCTTGGCCGCGTCGGCGGTGACGTCGAGCTCGGCGATGATCTTGTCGAACTCGGGGTTGTCGTACTGGAAGTAGTAGTCCTTGCGCGCATAGATGCCGATGTCGTTCGGCTCGGTGTGCGAGACGATGGTCAGGTCGTAGTCCTTTTCGGTGAAGACCTGCTTCAGCCAGTCCGCCCACTCGACCGGGATGATCTCGAGATCGATGCCGATCTCGCGCAGCTCTGCGGCGATCACCTGGCCGCCGTCGCGGGCGTAGCCGACCGGCGGCAGCTTCAGCGTCGCCTTGAAGCCGTTCTCCAGGCCGGCGGCCTTGAGCAGTTCCTTGGCCTTGGCGATGTCGTGCGGGTAGGTGCCGGTCAGGTCGACGTAAGCGGCGTTGGCCGGCGAGAAGTGCGAGCCGATCGGCGTGCCGAGGCCCGACGAGGCGGCGTCGATGATCGCCTTGCGGTCGAGCGTGTGGGCGATCGCCTGGCGCACCTCGAGCTTGTCGAAGGGCGCCTTCTTGTTGTTGGTCGACAGGATGGTCTCGCCCTCGGTGGCGCCGATCACCACCTTGAAGCGCGGGTCGGACTGGATCTGGGCGAGCGCGTCGCCGACGCCGACGTTCGGGAAGGCCTGCACGTCGCCGGAGAGCAGCGCGGGGATCGCCGCGGCGGCGTCCGGAACGATGCGGAACTCGGCCTTGTCGAGCGCTACCGGCTCACCCCAGTAGTCGGGGTTCTTGACGATGGTGATCGAGGAGCCCTTGGCCCAGTTGTCGAACTTGAAGGGGCCGGTGCCGATCGGCTTTTCCTTGTTGGTCTCGGCCGATTCCGGCGCCACGATGACCGCATCGCCCCAGCCCATGTTGTAGAGGAACGAGCCCTGCGGGTTCTTCAGCGTCACCTTGACGGTGGTCGGGTCGACGACCTCGACGGTGTCGATCGCGGCGAACAGCGCCTTCTGCGCGTTGGTCGAATTCTCGGCGCGGGCGCGGTCGAGCGAGAACTTGACGTCCTCGGCGTCGAAGGCGGAGCCGTCGTGGAACTTGGCGCCGGCGCGCAGCTTGAAGGTGTAGACCTTGCCGTCGTCGGAAACGGTCCAGCTCTCGGCCAGCGCCGGCATCACCTCGCCCTTCGAGCCGATTCGCGTCAGGCCCTCGAAGACGTTGGCGTAGAGCACCTCGTCGATGGCCGCGGCGGCGCCGGCGGTCGGGTCGAGATGCGGCGGTTCGAGCGGCATGCCGAGCACGAGATCCGTGCGCGCGGCGTAGGCCGAGGTTCCGGCCGCCAGCACCAGCGCGGTCGCCGCGATTATCGATTTCCAGTGTTTCATCGTCTTGCTCCCCAGGGAATGGACCGGCCGGGATTGAAGCCCGAATTGCGGCCCGAGTAAATCGCGTTTGTTGCGGCATCGTGCACTGCGGCGGAATGGATTTGTCGCCGCGGCCGCCGGCTCAGTCCACCTTTCCGTCCAGCAGCAGGCCGAGCCCGATGGCCATGACCTTGGCCGATTCGACCATGTCCACGATGCCGACCCATTCGTCCGGCCGGTGGGCGAGGTCGAGAATGCCGGGGCCGTAGGCGATGCAGTCGTAGATGTGGCCGAGGCGGGCGACGTGCTTCTGGTCGTAGGTGCCGGGCGAGATGACGTAGGCGGGCTCGCGGTCGAAGATCTCGCGGATGGCCTGCGCCACGGCCTTCACCACCGGCGCCTCGCGGTCGGTCATGGTCGGCTGCACCTCCATGACGTCGCGGATCGAATAGTCGAATTTCGGCCGCTCGCGCTTCAGGCGGTCGAGGATGTCGGTCACCTCGGTCTTCACCTCGGCGATGTCCTCCTCGAGCAGGAAGCGGCGGTCGATGGTGAGGCGGCAGCGGTCGGGCACGTTGGGCGAGGGGAGGCCCGGCCGGTAGTCCTCGGTCTGGCCGCCGTGGATGGAGTTGATGTTCATCGTCGAGCGCCGCGCGCCTTCGGGGACGACCGGCATCGCCGTGCGCTTGCGGTCGAGCGCGGGAAAGAGGTCCGCCTCGAAGGCGTCGAGCACCGCGCCCATGTGGCGCACCGCGCAGTCGCCGAGGAAGGGCATCGAGCCGTGGGCGATCTGGCCCCTGGTCTCGATCTCGGCCCACCAGACGCCGCGATGGCCGAGGCAGATGCGGTCCTTGTTCAGCGGCTCGGGGATGATGACGTGGTCGACGCGCGGCTTCGAGAAATAGCCCTTCCGTGCGAGGTAGGCGACGCCGCCGAAGCCGCCGGATTCCTCGTCGACGGTGCCGGAGATCTCGATCGCGCCCGCGAAATCGGGATTGGTCTCCAGCCAGGCCTCGACGGCGACGATCGAGGCGGCGAGCCCGCCCTTCATGTCGCAGGTGCCGCGCCCGTAGACGCGGCCGTCCCTGACGATCGCCGCGAAGGGATCGACGGTCCAGCCCTCGCCGGCCTCGACGACGTCGATGTGCGAGTTGAAGTGCACGGTCGGGCCGGGCCGCCTGCCTTCGATTCGCGCGATCACGTTGGTGCGCGGATAGCGGTCGCTGTCGCCGGGCGTGCCTTCGCCGCGGACGTATTCGATCGCAAATCCGCGCTTCTGCAGGCGCCGGCCGATATATTCGGCGCAGGGCGTGTAGGCCTCGCCCGGCGGGTTGACCGTGGGAAAGCGGATGAGATCCTGCGTCAGCGCGACGAGGTCGTCGGTCTTCGCCTCGATGGCGCTCTTCAGTTTTTCGTCCATGATGGCGGCATTGAGCAACGAAGGCTGGCGCTATGCAAGAGTCCGCGACTGGGCCAGAACGACGCTGTACGGCCCCCGGCATTTCACGCGAAATTGTTCGAATGCGCTTCGATCGTTTTGGAGTTTCCTCACGACCCCCGTGTACTCTCGTTCATCGGGCGTTCACAAAACGGCAAATAACGTCAGTAGCGGGCAATGGGGGTTTGGTAGATGAAGAAGTTGGTCCTGGGTACTTTCGCCGCCGCAGCCATGCTTGTCGGCATGACGATTCAGGGTATGGCCGCAGGGCTGGTGGCGAAGGTCGACATTTCCAATCAGACCATGACCATCAGCCGGCACGGCCAGGTGGTGCATGTCTGGCGCGTGTCGACGGCGCGCAAGGGCTACGTCACGCCGCGCGGGGCGTGGCGGCCGACCCGGCTGCACAGGATGTGGTATTCGCGCAAGTACGACATGTCGCCGATGCCCTATTCGGTGTTCTTCCACGGCGGCTATGCCATCCACGGCACCAACGCGGTGAGCCGCCTCGGCACGCCCGCTTCGCACGGCTGCATCCGGCTGGACACGTCGAACGCCGCGAAGTTCTATTCCATGGTCAAGGAAGTCGGGCCGGGCAATACCCGCATCATCGTCACCAACTGACGACCGACCGGCATTCGGCGGGCGATATCGGCGGCCGGCGCGTTGAACGCGTCCGGCCGTCTTCGCGTCGATGCATCGCCGTGCATTCGAAGCATTCCCTTTTTGGAATGTCTCTAATATGAGTCGTTCCGGGAGGAATCGCGACGATGGATAAATCGGCGCTGTCGAGGCCGGTGTCCGACGAGGTCCGGCGTACAACGTGCTACATGTGCGCGTGCCGCTGCGGCATCGACGTCCACATCAAGGACGGCAAGATCCGCTACATCGAGGGCAATCGCAACCACCCGGTCAACCGCGGCGTGCTCTGCGCCAAGGGCTCGGCCGGGATCATGCAGCACTACGCGCCGGCCAGGCTTCGTGCGCCGCTGCTGCGCACCGGGCCGCGCGGCTCGGGCCAGTTCCGCGAGATCTCCTGGGACGAGGCGCTGGCGATCGCCACCGACTGGCTCGGCGCGGTACGCCAGTCCGACCCGAAGAAGCTCGCCTTCTTCACCGGGCGCGACCAGTCGCAGTCGCTGACCGGTTTCTGGGCCCAGCAGTTCGGCACGCCGAACTACGCCGCGCATGGCGGCTTCTGTTCGGTCAATATGGCCGCGGCCGGCATCATGACCATCGGCGGCGCCTTTTGGGAATTCGGCGCGCCGGACTGGGACCGGACCAAGCTGTTCGTCATGTTCGGCGTCGCCGAGGACCATGATTCCAACCCGATCAAGATCGGCATCTCCAAGCTGAAGAAGCGCGGCGCGCGCTTCGTCTCGGTCAACCCGGTGCGCACCGGCTATTCGGCCGTGGCCGACAACTGGATCGGCATCCGCCCGGGCACCGACGGGCTGCTGATCCTCGCCGTGATCCACGAACTGCTGAAGGCGCGGCGCATCGACGTCGACTATCTCGTCCGCTACTCCAACGCCCCCTGGCTGGTCGTCGATGCGCCGGGGACCGCCGAGCACGGGCTGTTCGCCCGCGACGAGAGCGGCGCGCCGCTGGTCTGGGAGACGGTTACCGAGCGCGTCGTCGCGGCGGGCACGAAGGGCTGCCGTCCGGCGCTTTCGGGGCGCTACGAGGTGGGCGAGGGGCGATTCGCCGTCCCGTCGTTCCAACTGCTGGCGGAAAAGTACCTCGACCCCCGATACGCGCCGGAGGCGGTTTCCGCCGAGACGGGCGTCGACGCGGCGACGATCCGCGGGCTCGCCGCGGAGATCGGGCGCGTCGCCTTCGACGAGGCGATCTCGATCGACCAGCCGTGGACCGACATCCATGGCGAGCGCCACCAGCACTTCGTCGGGCGGCCCGTCTCGTTCCATGCCATGCGCGGACTGTCTGCGCATTCGAACGGCTTCCAGACTACGAGGGCGCTGCACATATTGCAGGTGCTGATCGGCGCCGTCGACTGCCCGGGCGGCTTCCGCTTCGAGCCGCCCTATCCGAAACCGCTCGACGCGCATCCCACGCCTCACGGCAAGGCCGAGCATTTCGGCTCGAACAAGCCGCTGTCGGGTCCGCATCTCGGCTTCCCGCGCGGACCGGAGGATCTGTTGATCGACGCCGAGGGCAGGCCGAACCGGATCGACAAGGCGTTCTCCTGGGATGCGCCGATCTCGGCGCACGGGCTGATGCACATGGTGATCGCCAACGCCCATGCCGGCGATCCCTATCCGGTCGACGTGCTGTTCCTCTACATGGCCAACATGGCGTGGAACTCGTCGATGAACACGGCGGGCGTCATCCGCATGCTGGAGGACAAGGATCCCGCCACCGGCGAATACCGGATCCCGAAGATCATCTACAGCGACGCCTACGCCTCGGAGACGGTCGCCTATGCCGACCTCGTGCTGCCGGACACGACCTATCTCGAACGCCACGACTGCATCTCGCTGCTCGACCGGCCGATCTCGGAGCCGGACGCCGTGCAGGACGCCATCCGCTGGCCGGTGGTCGAGCCCGATCGCGACGTGCGCGGTTTCCAGACGGTGCTGCTCGATCTCGGCGCGCGGCTGCGGCTGCCCGGCTTCGCCGACAGCCGCGGCCAGCCGCTCTACCG
Source organism: uncultured Mesorhizobium sp. (assembly GCA_937958475.1). Classification (GTDB taxonomy): domain Bacteria; phylum Pseudomonadota; class Alphaproteobacteria; order Rhizobiales; family Rhizobiaceae; genus DUSC01. Next base: position 8,263 of record CALFXR010000016.1, read on the forward strand.
GGACTATGCCGACTACATCGTGCGCCACGAGCGGCGGCCGGGCATCGGGCCGCTGGCCGGCTTCCGCGGCGCCGACGGAACGCGGGTCGGCCGCGGCGCGGCCAATCCCGACCAGCTGAAGCGCTACATCGAGAACGGCTCGTTCTTCTCGACCCACATCCCGATGGAAGCGCAGTTCTTCAAGCACGCCAACCAGGCCTACCAGGAGTTCGCGGTGTCGATGGGTTTCTTCGACACGCCGAAGCCGGTGACCTTCCAGCTCTACCAGGAGACGCTGCAGAAATTCCGCCTCTCGGCCGAGGGCCTGCGCCAGCCCTCGCCGCCGCCGACGCATCGCGAGCGCATCCGCGACGCGTTCTCGCCGCTGCCGGAATGGTACCGGCCCTTCGAGGAGGCGGCGGTCGACCGCGAGGCCTATCCGCTGCATGCCATCACGCAGCGGCCGGCGGCGATGTACCATTCGTGGGGATCGATGAACGCCTGGCTCAGGCAGATCCACACGAGGAATCCGCTCTATGTGCCTGGAAAGATTTGTGACCGGCTCGGCCTCGCCGACGGCGACTGGGTCTGGGTGATCTCGCACCACGGCCGCATCAAGGTCGAGATCGCGCGCAGCGAGGCCGTCAACGGCGACACGATCTGGACGTGGAACGCCATCGGCAAGCGCGGCGGCGCCTGGGGCCTGCACCCGGACTCGCCGGAAGCGAAGAAGGGATTCCTGCTCAACCACCTGATCCACGAACTCCTGCCGCCGAAGGGCGACGGCCTGCGCTGGTCGAACTCCGACCCGGTGACCGGGCAGGCCGCCTGGTACGACCTGCGCGTCAGGATCGAGAAGGCCGAGCCGGACGAGGCCTCGCAGCCGCGCTTCGCGCCGGTGGCGCGCATGGCCGAGGGGCCGGAGGAACTGCGCTACGGGCAGGAGTGGAAAGAGTCGCCATGAGGACCGCGGCCCAATCGCCCACATGGGTGGCACCCCCTCTCCGTCGCCGCTACGCGGCGCCACCTCTCCCCCTGCCCGGGGGAGAGGATGAGCGCCAGGGCCGCTACCGGGCCATCCTCCCCCCTCACGAGGTGGGGGGGAGGTGGTTTGCGAAGCGAACCGGAGGGGGGGATTTCACCCCATGCGAGGGAGGTCGAAGAGCCAAATGACCGCGCTGCCCTCCCTGCCGACCCCCAAGAAGCTCGGTCTCGTCATCGACCTCGACGTCTGCGTCGGCTGCCACGCCTGCGCGGTGTCGTGCAAGGAATGGAACACCGGCGGCTACGGCAACGCGCTGTCGGACCAGGATCCCTACGGTCCCGACGTCTCGGGCGCCTGGCTCAACCGCATCCATACGTTCGAAGTGATTCCCGATGGCGGGCAGATCGTCGGCGAGGCGGGCGACGCGCGCATCGTGCACTTCCCGAAATCGTGCCTGCATTGCGAGGCGGCACCCTGCGTGACGGTGTGCCCGACGGGCGCCTCCTACAAGCGCGGCGAGGACGGCATCGTGCTCGTCGACGAGGACAAGTGCATCGGCTGCGGCCTGTGCGCCTGGGCCTGCCCCTACGGCGCGCGCGAGATGGACGTCGCCGCGGGCGTCATGAAGAAGTGCACGCTGTGCATCGACCGCATCTACAACGAGACCATCGACGAGGTGGACCGCGTGCCCTCCTGCGTGCGCACCTGTCCGTCGAACGCGCGGCATTTCGGCGATCTCGGCAACCCGGCCTCGGCGGTCTCGGTGATGGTCGCCGAGCGCGGCGGCATCGACCTGATGCCGGAGCAGGGGACCAGGCCGGTCAACAAGTACCTGCCGCCGCGCCCGCGCAAGCCGCTCGCCGACAGCGCGCCGGCGGCCGCGGCTCACGACACGACCGGGGCCACGGGGTTCTTCGCCTGGCTCGACGGCGTACTGGAGCGGATATGATGAAGGCGGCGCGACCACGGATGACGATGCTGCCGCGGGCCGGCTGCGGCTTCCCGGGCCGGCGGGGCTGACAGATGCATCCCGCTCTCTCCGTCATCGTCTTCACCACGGTCTCCGGCCTCGGCTACGGCCTCGCGGCAGTGCTCGGGCTCGGCCTGCTCGACGCCGCCGCCTGGCCGACGCGCATCGCCCATGTGCTGGCGCTGGCGATGATCTCGACGGGGCTCTTGTCCTCGACGCTGCATCTCGGCAATCCGCAGCGCGCCTGGCGGGCGTTTTCGCAGTGGCGCTCGAGCTGGCTGTCGCGCGAGGGCGTGCTCGCCGTCGCCACCTTCGTGCCGCTCACCGTCGGCGCCTGGCTGTCGGTGATCGAGGGCCGCTACCTCCCCGTCTGGGGCTTTCTCGGCACCGCCGGCAGCATCGCAACGGTCTTCTCGACCGCGATGATCTACACGTCGCTGAAGTCGGTGCAGGCCTGGCACACGCCGCTGACGGTCGCCGGCTACCTGTCCTTCGCCGCCGCGGGCGGGCTGACCCTGGCGACGGTCGCCGCCTATGCGGCCGGGTCGGGCGTCGCGCCGGCCCTGGCGCTGGCGGCCGTCGTCGCGCTGGCCGCGGCCTGGGCCTTCAAGGGCGCCTGGTGGCGCCGGCAGCGGCGGATGGCGCCCCTGTCGACGCCCGAAAGCGCCACGGGCCTGGGCGCGATCGGGCGCGTGCGGCTCCACGAGCGTCCGCACGCCATGGAGAACTATCTCACCCGCGAGATGGGCTTCCGCGTCGCGCGCAAGCATGCCGACAAGCTCGAGCGGCTGGCGCTGGCCTGCGGCGGCGTCGTGCCGGTGCTGCTGCTCGCGGTCGCCACCGTCGCCGGCGGCGGGACGGCGCTCGCGCTGGCGCTCGTCGCCGTGCTGTTCCATGCGATCGGCATCCTCGCCGAGCGCTGGCTGTTCTTCGCCACCGCCCGCCATGCGGTGATGAACTACTACGGCGGCTAGGCAGGCTTCTTCCGGGCGCCCGGTTTCTGGACACCCGGCTTCTGGGAACCGGGCCGGCGGCGGCCCGTGCCGAGGTTCCAGCGCTTGTGGAACCACATCCACTGTCCCGGATCCTGCCGGATCCAGCGCTCCACCGTGTCGTTGAGCAGCTGCGCCATGCGCGCGGCGTCGACGAGGCCCTCGGCGTCGCGGGGGAGCTCGAGCTTATCCTCCAGAACGATGCGGAAGCGGTTGCCCGGCAGCCTGACGCTGTAAGCCGGGTAGACGTCGCAGTCGAAGCGCCGCACCAGGCGCGGGAGCAGGGGGCTCGTCTCGCAGACCCTGCCGAAGAAGGTCGTGCGGATGCCGTTGGAGAATTTCTGGTCGACGAGCATGCCGACGTTCTGTCCCTCGTCGAGCAGCCGGGCGAGGGTGATGGCCGCGCCGGTGCGCGACGGCAGCAGCTCGCCCATCGTCGCCTTGCGGGTCCGGGCGATGTATTCGGCGATGTAGGGATTGTTGGGCGGGCGGAACATCGAGGTCAGCTTCAGCCCGTACTGCCGGCTGCCGATCGGCAGCAGCTCGAAGTTGCCGAGATGCGCGGTGAACAGGATGTGCGCCCGATCCTCCGAGGCGATCCGGTCGAAGGTGGCGTGGCCGGTGACCTCGACGCGTCCGGCGACGCTGCTCTGCGGGTCGTAGTCGAGCAGCTTGTCGAGGAAGATGTATTCGGCGGCGAGCCGACCCATGTTGCCCCACATGTCGGAGGCGATCCGCTCGATCTCCTGCTCGGTCTTTTCGGGATAGGCGGCGCGAAGGTTGGCGAGCGCGACACGGTGCCGGCCGAACCACGGACCCACGCGGCGGGCGAAGCGGTCGGCGAAGGCCAGCGCGCGGTCGGCGGGCAGCTTGCGCAGGATCGTGAAGGCCAGACGCGCCCATTGCGCGATGAACCAGTAGTTGGCCATCTTCAACCGATAGGCGAGCCGTCTACTCAGCTGCATCGGAAGAACGCCATCCGCTGTCCACCGGGCCGCGTCTTCAGGAGACCCGGAGGATGATCTTGCCGAACACGTCGCGGCCCTCCATGCGCTCCAGCGCTCTCGGCAGGGTGTCGAAGTCGACCTCGGTGTCGACGACCGGGACGACCCGGCCGGCGGCCATCTTCTGCATGGCGTTCGCCATGTTCTCCATGCGGCAGCCGAACGAGCCGATGATGCGCAGCTGCTGCTGGAACAGATGCATCAGGTTCATCGACGTGGTCACGCCGGAGGTCGAGCCGCAGGTGACGAGGCGGCCGCCGCGCTTCAGCGACAGCATCGAGCCCGCCCAGGTGTCGGCGCCGACATGTTCGAAGACGACGTCGACGCCCTTCTTCTTCGTGATCTTGCGCACCACGCCCTCGAAGCGGTCCTCGCGATAGTTGATGACGTGGTCGGCGCCGAGCGCCCTGGCCTTGGCGATCTTGTCCTCGGAACCGACGGTGGTGATGACCGTGCAGCCGATGCGCCTGGCGAGCTGGATCGCGGCGGTGCCGATGCCGGACCCGCCGGCCTGGACGAGGATGGTCTCGCCCGGTTCCAGCTTCGCATTGTCGAACAGCATGTGCTCGACCGTGCCGAAGGTGACCGGGGCCACCGCCGCGCCGATCTCGTCGACGCCGGGCGGCGCCGGCACGAGCAGCCGGGCGGGCAGGTTGATCAGTTCCTGGGCGAAGCCGTCGAGGTGGAAGCCGTGCACGCCGGAGACGTGCTCGCACAGATTGTCGCGGCCCTCGCGGCAGGGGCGGCAGAGCCCGCAGGTGCGCGCGCCATAGATCGAGACCAGCTGTCCGGGGACGAGCCCGGCGACGCCCTGGCCGATCGCGGCGACTTCTCCCGAGGCCTCGGCGCCGATGACCAGCGGCAGCTTGCGCTTGGCGAAGGCCATGCCGCGCCAGCCCCAGACGTCGATGTGGTTGAGCGCCACCGCGCGGACGCGCACGGTGACCTCGCCGATCGCGGGCGGCGGCGGCGGGGCGATGTCGACGGCGACGACCTTGCGGTCCTCGACGAGGTGCAGTGCGCGCATGGGTCTACCCTGAATTGTTCCGTCGGCTCGATTAGAGCGGATCGCGGGCCATGACAAGGCAGGCGTTCTGGCCGCCGAAGCCGAACGAGTTGGAGATGACGGTGCGCACCTCGGCCCTGCGGCTCACGTTGGGCACGACGTCGAGCTCGATCGCCGGGTCGGGCACGTCGTAGTTGATGGTCGGCGGGATGACGCCCTCGCGCATGGTCATCAGCGAGATGGCGGCCTCGACGGCGCCGGCGGCCGACAGCGTGTGGCCGATCATCGACTTGTTCGACGAGATCGGGATCGTGCGCATGCGCGCGCCGAACACGGTCGACAGAGACATGTGCTCCATCTTGTCGTTTTCCGGCGTCGAGGTGCCGTGGGCGTTGACGTAGTCGATCTCGTCCTCGGAGAGGCCGGCGTCGGCCAGCGCGGCGCGGAGTGCCGCGATCGCCGGCGAGCCGTCGGGCTTGGAGCGGGTGCGGTGGAAATCGTCGGCGCGTTCGCCGCAGCCGCGCACGACGCCGATGACGGCGGCGCCGCGGGAAAGGGCGCTGTCGAGCGATTCGAGCACGAGCGCGCCCGATCCTTCGGCCAGCACGAAGCCGTCGCGGTCCTTGGAGAACGGCTTCGAGGCCTTCTCGGGCTGGTCGTTGCTGGTCGACAGCGCCGACAGCAGCGAGAAGCGGATCAGCGCCTCCTCGGTCGCCGAGCCGTCGGCGCCGATCGCCAGGGCGCGGTCGCTCTCGCCGCGGCGGATCGCCTCGACGCCGAGCTGGATGGCGGTCGCGCCCGAGGCGCAGGCCGTCGACAGCGTCACCGGCAGGCCGCGCGCGCCGAACTCGGCGGCGAGCCGGTGCGCGATTGCGCCGAACTGCGAGTCGCCGAACAGGTCGCGGCGGTTTGCGGCGCGGGCGGCGGCGAGCAGGCGGTCGTAGCCGTTGCCCTCGCCGACGGTCCTGTAGAGGCCGAGCCGGTCCTGCCAGCCGAGCTCGACGGGCGGCGCGGCGAGGAACAGCGGTCCGCCGAGGTCGTTCGCGGGCAGGCCGGCCTCGGCGATCGCCTCGCGCGCGGCGGTTTCGGCGAGTTCGTGGGTCAGCGCCGACGCGCCGCGGTTGCTCGACGGCAGGAAGTCGACGGTGCCGGCGATCGTCGTGTTGAGGTGCTCGACGGGAAAGCGCGTGATGGCGTGGATGCCGGAGCGTCCGGCGGTCAGCGCCGCCCAGTTGTCGGCCTTGCCGACGCCCAGCGAGGTGACGATGCCGATGCCGGTCACCGCGACGATCGGCCGTCCGAGATGATCCACATGCCGTGTCATGGTGTGCTCACTCCGCCCTGGTGACGATCGCGAGCCCTTCCGAGCCCCAGTAGCCGATCGTGGTGGCGAGCGCGGCGCCGGGCGTTCCCGAGAACGGCCTCTCGTTCGCCGCGAAGGGTGCCGGCGCGGCACCGTTGCGCACGGCCATGGCCGCGATCGCGACGGCGAAGGGGAACTGCGCCTCCTTCAGGTGCCCGGTGAGCGAAGAGAAGCCGCGCGCGACGAGATCGGGCCGCGATGCCAGCGCCTCGGCCTCGGCCGCGGTCGCCGCGTGCGCGCCGGAGACGCCGGAAATGGCGAGGAGGCCGCCGGCGGCCGGCGCCAGCGCATCGATGGCGGCGCCGATCGCGCCGGCATGGCCGTCGCCGCGGCGCATGGCGGCCGAGAAGGTCTCGTCCAGCCGCGCATAGGCCGAACGGCCGCGCTTCTGCGCATGCTCGCGCGATTCGAGAACGAGGAAGGCCGCGCCCGAGCCGGTGACGACGCCGCCGCCCTCGCTGTCCTGCCGCGACCACACCGGCTTCCAGTCGCCGCGGTGGAGATGGCCGCCGAGTTCGTAGGACAGGAGCATGTCGGGATGTTCGGTCTGGTAGGCGCCGCCGACGAGCGCGATCGAGGACTGGCCGGCGCGGATGCGCGCCGCCGCCGTCTCGACGGCTGCTATGCCCGCACCTTCCTCGCCCATGAAGGTGCGCGACGAGCCGGTGACCTTGTGGACGATGGAGATGTTGCCGGCGAGCAGGTTGGAGAGCTGCGCCAGGAAGAGGGTCGGCCTGAGGTCGGTGGTCAGGATGCGGTTGATGGCGACGCCGGTGTCGGCTTCGGTCTCGGACGCCGCCAGGATCGACGCATCGACGGTGACGTCGCGCTCGCCGCCGCCGGCGGCCACGATCATGTCCATCTCGCCGCACAGCGCCTCGTCGCCCTTGGCGCCGGCATCGTCGAGCGCCAGGCCGGCGGCATAGGTGCCGAGCCGCTGCCAGGTTTCCATCTGGCGCTGGTCGCCGCGCTTGGCGATCTGCAGTCCCCAGTCGATCGCCGGCAGGGGATGGACCATGTAGGGAGCGAATCGCTCGCGGTCGACGACCGGCTCGGCGCCGCCGGTGAAGAGCTGCCAGTGGCGCTCCGCACCCTCGCCGAGCGACGAAACCAGGCCGATGCCGGTGATGAGGACGTCTCTGGCGCTCATGGTCGGTTCTCGGTCTCCGGCGTGCGGCGCCGCGCTTGCCGCGTGTCTCTACGCCGCCTTGGCCGCGACGAGCTCGTCGATCCTGGCGCACAGGTTGCGCATCAGGAAGTACTCTTCCGTCGCCACCTTGCCGTCATTGACGTTCTGCGTCCACTTCTCGAGCGGCACCTTGATGCCGAATTCCTTGTCGATGGCGAAGACGATGTCGAGGAAGTCGAGGCTGTCGATGCCGAGATCGTCGATCGTGTGGCTATCGGGCGTGATCGTGTCGATGTCGATCTCGCTGGTGTCGGCAATGATCCTGGCAACTTTTTCGAATGTGGATGGCACGTGTCTGCCTCTGTGTCGCTTGGTCTGTTCAATGGATTCCGCGCTGTCTAGAGGGTTTTGCACGGCAGGAAAAGCGAGAAGTTGGCGAGGCCGCCGCAAGGCGCGGCGCGGAGGCTCCATCTTTCGGCGATCCAGTCTTGTAACTTATATAAGACTCGATATTGTCGCCGGCGAACCAGACGATGGCATCGCAAGCGTGGCAGTCGCGCGAACATGGCAAGCATCCTCCTGGCCGGCGTGGCCGTGATCGACTTCATCTTCATGCTCGATCGGCTGCCGCGCGCGGCGGAAAAATACCGGGCCCGCGACGCGGCGATCAGCGGCGGCGGCTGCGCCGCCAACGCCGCCGTGGCCGTGGCGCGGCTGGGGGGGCGGGCGGCGCTCGCCGCGCGCATCGGCGCCGACATGGTCGGCGACATGATCGTCGCCGGCCTGGAAGGCGAGGGCGTCGACTGCGGCCGCGTCCGCCGTTTCGAAGGCTGCCGGTCGTCGTTCTCCTCGGTCTACGTCGACGCCGCGGGCGAGCGGCAGATCGTCAACTTCCGCGACGTCTCGCTGAGCTTCGACGCGGCGTGGCTGGCGGACGAGATCCCCGACCATTTCGACGCGGCGCTGGGCGACACGCGCTGGCCGCAGGGCTCGGCTGCGGTGCTACGCAGGGCGCGCGAACGCGGCGTTCCCGGCGTGCTCGACGCCGAGGCGCCGATCGCGGAGGCGCTCGACGCGCTCAACGCCGCCTCGCACATCGCCTTTTCCGTGCAGGGCCTGCACGACCATTGCGGCCATGGCGACGTCGTCCGCAGCCTGGAACAGGTGGCGGCGGAGACCGGCGCCTGGGTCTGCGTCACCGACGGTCCGGGCGGCGTCACCTGCCTGTCGGATGGCCGCCTCTCGCACGTGCCGGCCTTCCCGGTCGAAGCGGTCGACACGCTCGGCGCCGGCGATGTCTGGCACGGCGCCTTCGCGCTCGCGCTCGGAGAAGGCATGGACGAGTTGCCGGCCGTGCGCTTCGCCAACGCCGTCGCCGCGATCAAGTGCACGCGCTTCGGCGGCCGGGCCGGCATTCCGCGCCGCGCCGAGGTCGACCGCTTCCTGGAGGAACGCCCATGAGGACGCTGACGGCGGGCAAGCTCTGGGGCCTCAGGCGCATGGCGGATACCGCTGGCCGCTTCAAGATGACGGCGGTCGACCAGCGCCCGCCGATCAAGGGGCCGATCGCCAGGCACTACGGGCTTTCCGAAGCGCCCTACGACGACGTCGCCGGCTTCAAGGCCCTGCTCATCGAGACGCTGCAGGGCGAATCGTCGGCCATGCTGCTCGACCCGCATTATGCGGTGCCGCGCGGCATCGGCCTCCTGTCGCCGCAGAAGGGGCTGATCGTGACGCTCGAGGATTCGCTGTTTCGCGAGACGCCCGAGGGCCGACTGTCGGCCGAGATCGACGACTGGTCGGTGGAGAAGATCAAGCGCATGGGCGCCGACGCGGTCAAAGTGCTCGCCTGGTACCGCCCGGACGCCGGCAAGACGGCCAACGCCCACCAACAGGACTTCGTGAAGAGAATCGGGGAAGCGTGCGAACGCTTTGACATTCCGTTTCTTTTCGAACTTCTCGTCTATCCGCTCGCGGCCGACGCGCACCAGACGCGCGACTATGTCGAGATGGCCGGCAAGAAGGCCGACGACGTGCTCGCCTCGGTCGCCGAGTTCGCCCGGCCCGACTACGGCGTCGACGTCTTCAAGCTGGAGAGCCCGGTCGAGGCAAGGGAGGTCCCCGGCGTCGGCGGCGACGGCTGGGAGGGGACGCAGGCGCTCTTCGACGAGATGGGGCGGCTCGCCGGGCGGCCCTGGGTGATGCTCTCGGCCGGCGCCGGCATGAACGCCTTCCAGAAGATCCTGTCGCACGCCTACCGCGCCGGAGCCTCCGGCTACCTTGCCGGCCGCGCCATCTGGCAGGATGCGTTCGCGGCCTTTCCCGACTGGGCGAAGATCCGTGCCGGTCTCGAAGGCGGTGCGGTCGACTACATGCGCGACATCAACGCGCTGACGGATGCCGAAGCGGCTTCCTGGCACAGCCATCCCTGCTTCGGTCCGGACGGGGCGCGGTTCCGGCCGGACGATGCTTCGTTCCGCCACGGATATCCCGGTTTCGGCGGGAGCGTCAGTTGAAGATGATGCGCGCCATGACGTGCAGGCCTTCGCCCCGCGGGGCGACGATGACGGCTTCGCCCTCGCGCGCGGCGGCGCCGGTGAGGGCGGCGATGTTCTCGAGATGGGTGATCAGGACGAGATTGCCGGAACCGCTGAAGCCGCGGATGATCTCCATCATCGCTTCCTTCCGCGCGGCCGCACCGGCCTCGTCGGCGGGCGGCGGGTCGAGCGCCTCGGTCTTCTCGATCTCGTTGTCGCGGAAGGCGATGCGGCCGGTGTCGGCGGCGCGGCAGTACCGGCTGGACAGGATCCGGTCGATGGGGGCGGCGCGCGTCGCGAACAGCGAGCCGATCTTGCGTGCCTGCTGGCGCCCGCGCTCCGAAAGGTTGCGCTGGGTGGTGCAGTCCTCCGGATCGACGTTCGCCGAATCATGGGTCCCGGTGACCTGGGCATGGCGCAGGAGCACGACCTGGCCGCCTTCGCGCAGCAGCGCCCAGCCGGCTTCCGTGGCGGCCGCGGGGGCCGCGACGAGCAGGCAGGCGATCAGCGCAAGCAAACGGGACATGGGTTCTCCTTTTCCCTGTTGCGAACATAGGGACGGGAAAGCACGATGAAAGACAAGCCGCCCGTCGCCGTCCTGCCGCTGGCGCGCCCGACCTTCGACGTCGCCTATGCACAGGAGAAGCTCGCCGCGATGCTCGCCGCGCTCGAGCGGACGGGGCGCCGAATCGTCGGCCCGTCCGCGCTTCTCTTCGACGCGGACGCGACTCGCGCGGCAATCGCGGCGCTCGCGGCGGAGAATTCCGGCCAGGTGCTGATCCTGCAGGTGACCTTCACCGACGCGGCCATGACGGCCGAGATCGCGCAGGCCTTCGACGGCCCGCTTGCCATCTGGGCGGTGCCCGAGCCGCGCCTCGGCGGGCGCCTCAGGCTCAACGCGCTGTGCGGCCTCAACCTCGCCGCCCACACGCTCGGCCTCGCGGGCCGCGCCTTCGGCGCCCTCTACGCCGAGCCCAGCGCACCCGGCATCGGCGAGGAACTGGAGGCGCTGCTTTCCGGCCAAAAGGATTCGGTGCCGCGTCAGCTCGCCGACGCCGCGCCGCCCTCGGCGCCGGCCGCCGCCGCCGGCCGCCGGGCGGTGGAGACGCTCGCCGGCGCGCGGATCGGCCGCATCGGCCGCCATCCCGACGGTTTCTCCACCTGCGCCTACGATGCGGGCCGGCTCTCCGCACTCGCCGGCGTCGCGGTGGAGGAGATATCGCTCGATTCGTTTTTCGCCCGCGCAGCCGCCGTCGGAGAGGGGGGCGCTGTCGCCGAGCGTGCCGCCGCGGACGAAATCGCCGACGGCCTCGACCGGGTCGACCAGCCACAGCTCGACCGGTCGCTGCGCCTGCGCGCCGCGCTCGGCGCCTTGCGCGAGGAGGGCGACTTCGACGCGTTCGCCATCCGCTGCTGGCCGGAAGCCTTCACCGAATATGGCGGCGCGGTCTGCGGTCCCGTGTCGATGATGGGCGAGGCGCGCGTGCCGTGCGCCTGCGAGGCCGACGTCTACGGCGCGCTGACGACGCTGCTGTTGCAGACGATCGCCGACGCCCCGGCCTTCCTCGTCGACATGGTCGACCTGGATGCCGCCGACGATACCGGCGTGGTCTGGCACTGCGGCCAGGCGCCGGCGTCGATGGCCGATCCCGGCACGCGGCCGCGCGCGACCATCCACACCAACCGGCGCATGCCGCTGCTCTTCGAGTTCCCGCTGAAACCCGGCCGGGTGACCTTCCTGCGCATCAGCCAGGCGCGCGGCAGGACCGCGGCGGTGATCGGCGGCGGCGAGATGCTCTCCCGGCCGATGGCCTTCACCGGAACTTCCGGCGTGGTGCGCTTCGACAGCCCCGCCGGCGACGTCTTCACGACAATCGTCGATGCCGCGCTCGAGCACCACTTGGCGCTCGCCTACGGCGACCACCGCGCCGCGCTCGAAGGTGCGGCCGCGGCGCTCGGCATTCCCGTCATCAGGCTCTGAGGTCGATCTTGGACACGATTCGCTACGGCATCATCGGCGCGGGCATGATGGGGCGCGAGCACATCCGCAACCTGCACCTCATCCCGGGCGCCGTCGTCACCGCGGTGTGCGACCCCGATCCGGAGCAGCAGGCGCTCTCGCGCGACCTCGCCGGCGGCGGCTGCGCGGCCTTCGCCGACCATCGCGAACTCGTCGCCCGCGACCTGTGCGACGCCTACGTCGTCGCCAGCCCGAACCACACCCATGTCGACGTGTTGAAGGACATCCTGCCCGCCGACCGGCCGATCCTGGTGGAAAAGCCGCTCTGCACGACGGTGGAGGACAGCCGGACAATCGTCGAACTGGCGGCGCGGCGCAAAGCCCCGGTGTGGGTGGCCATGGAATACCGCTACATGCCGCCGCTGCAGCGGCTGATGCGCGAAATCGCCGGGGGCACGGCCGGCCGCCTGCACATGATCTCGATCCGCGAGCACCGCTATCCCTTCCTGCGCAAGGTCGGCGACTGGAACCGCTTTTCCGCGAACACGGGCGGGACGTTGGTGGAGAAGTGCTGCCACTTCTTCGACCTGATGCGGCTGATCGCGGGCGCCGAGCCGGTGCGCGTCTACGCGTCCGGCGGCATGGACGTGAACTTCCTCGACGAGGACTATGGCGGGCGCCGGCCCGACATCCTCGACAACGCCTTCGTCGTCGTCGACTTCGCCAACGGCGTGCGCGCCATGCTCGACCTGTGCATGTTCGCCGAAGGCTCGTACTGGCAGGAACAGATCTCCGCGGTGGGCGACATCGCCCGCGTCGAGGCGCTGATCCCCGGCCCGGCGCGGTTTTCCGCCGACGGCCGCGAGCGCGCCGCCGAGATCGTCGTCTCGCCGCGCGCCACCAAGATCGAGCGCCGCGAGGAGGTGCATACCGACGAGGCGATCCTCTCGGCCGGCGACCACCACGGCTCGACCTTTTTCCAGCACCGGAAATTCTTCGACATGGTGCGCGACGGCGGCCGGCCGGAGGTGACGCTGGAGGACGGGCTGATGGCGGTCGCGATCGGCGCGGCGGCGGAGCGCTCGGCCCGAACCGGCGAGGCGGTCGACCTGCGCGGCGCGACCTGAGCGCGCCCCAGCCTGAGCCCGCGGTGCGGAACCGTCGTTTTCGCGCGTCGGCCCTGTCCACTTTCCGCCCAACTTCGTGTTAGAACTTCGCCGAAGGGCGGCGTCCGACCATGCCCGGCATGGCGACGAATCAGCAGGAGAGGGATGAGACAGATGAAGAAGACCGTGATCGCAGCGCTTGCCGGAACGCTCGCCGTGGCCGCCTGCACGAGCGACCCCTATACCGGCGAGTCGACCGTCTCCAACACGCTCGGCGGCGCCGCGATCGGCGCGGCGGCAGGTGCCGGCCTCGGCATGCTGGCGGGCGGCGACGACCGCCGCAACGCGCTGATCGGCGCCGGCATCGGCGCGCTCGCCGGCGGCCTGATCGGCTCGACCATGGACCAGACCGAGGCCGAACTGCGCGCCCAGTTGCGCGCCACCGGCGTCAGCGTCACCCGCGTCGGCAACCAGATCATCCTGAACATGCCGTCCGACGTGACCTTCGCCTCGGACCAGGACCAGATCAACCCGGTGTTCTACCCGACGCTGAATTCGGTGGCGCTGGTGCTGAAGAAGTACAACCGCACCATCATCGACGTCTACGGCCACACCGATTCCACCGGCGACGACAACTACAACTTCAACCTGTCGCAGCGCCGGGCGCTGTCGGTGGCGAACTATCTCAACGCCCAGGGCGTCGATTCGCGCCGCTTCGCCGTCACCGGCTTCGGCGAGACGCGGCCGGTCGGCAACAACAACACCACGCAGGGCCGCGCGCAGAACCGCCGCGTCGAGATCCAGCTGACGCCGCTGACCTGAGCGGCGGCGCCCTTCCGCGCATGCGGCGGGAGGAATGACGCAATGGCGATCGCCTGAGAGGTCTTCGGGCGGCCATACCCCCACCCCTGCCCCTCCCCACAAGGGGGAGGGGAA
>CALFXR010000017.1 GCA_937958475.1 uncultured Mesorhizobium sp.
TCCTGGCGTCGACGTCCGGATTGATGCGCATCGACACCGGCGCGGTGCGGCCGGCAGCGACCGCGCGCGCCGAGAGCAGCTCGAGCTCCGGCTCGGATTCGACGTTGAAGCAATGGATGCCGGCTGCGAGCGCGAAATCCATCTCGGCTGCGGTCTTGCCGACGCCTGAGAAAAGGATCTTCGCGGGCGGGATTCCGGCGGCGAGCGCGCGGCGCAGCTCGCCCTCCGAGACCACGTCGGCGCCGGCGCCGAGCTTCGCCAGGGTGCGGATGACGGCCTGGTTGGAGTTCGCCTTCATCGCGTAGCAGACGAGCGCGTCGAGGCCGGAGAAGGCTTCGCTGAACACCCGGTAGTGGCGGGTCAGCGTCGCGGTGGAATAGCAGTAGAAGGGCGTGCCGACGGCGGCGGCGATCGCAGGGATGGCCACGTCCTCGGCGTGAAGGACGCCGTCCTTGTAGTCGAAATGGTTCACGGCAGCTGGTTCCGGTTCGGAAGCGTCAGTCGATGAGGCCGTCGAGGATGAACGGCTTGTCGGCGACCGGTTTTTCCGGCTCCGGCGGCAGCGGCTCCTTGTTGCGCTCCGCGTCCTTGCGCGCGTCGACGGCCGCCTGGTAGGGCGTGTCGAGCTGCGCCTTGCGCCCGCAGCCGGAGACGGTGGCGAGGGCGGCGGCCATGGCGATGGCGAGGGCAACGGTACGTGCGGTCATGTTGTCGGTCGTCCGGTCGGTCGCGTCAGTCATCTGTAGCCGAGAATGTCGGGCTTTGCACCCCTGTCCGATCACGCCTTCGCCAGTCTCTTGCGCCAGTAGCGGATCTGCCGCCGCACTTCCTGCGGGGCGGTGCCGCCGAAGGATTTGCGGCCTTTCACCGAGTTCTGCACGGAGAGCACCGAGAACACGTCGTCGGTGATCGAGGGATGCAGCGCCTGGAGGTCGGCGAGCGGCAGCCGGTCAAGCGCGATGCGGCGCTGGTCGGCGAGCGCCACGGCGCGGCCGGTGACGTGGTGCGCCTCGCGGAACGGCAGGCCGGCCTCGCGCACCAGCCAGTCGGCGAGGTCGGTCGCGGTGGAATAACCGGCGCCGGCGGCCTTCTTCATGGCCTGTTCGTTGATGGCGAGGTCGGCGATCATGCCGGTCATCGCGGCGATGGCGAGATCCAGCGTCTCGGCGGCGTCGAAGACGGCTTCCTTGTCCTCCTGCATGTCCTTCGAATAGGACAGCGGCAGGCCCTTCATGACGGTGAGCAGGGCGACGAGATGGCCGTTGATGCGCCCCGTCTTGGCGCGGATCAGTTCGGCCGCGTCCGGGTTCTTCTTCTGCGGCATGATCGAGGAGCCGGTCGAGAAGGAATCGGAAAGGCGGACGAAGGCGAACTGCGGCGTCGACCAGATGACGATCTCCTCGGCCAGCCGCGACAGATGCGTCGCCGCGATGGCGGCCACCGAGAGAAATTCGAGGGCAAAGTCGCGGTCCGAGACGCTGTCGAGCGAGTTGCGCGTCGGCTCGCGGAAGCCGAGCGCCTCGGCCGTCATGTGGCGGTCGATCGGATAGCCGGTCCCGGCGAGCGCGGCGGCACCGAGCGGGCATTCGTCGAGCCGCTCGATGGCGTCGCGCACCCGCGAAAGGTCCCGGCCGAACATCTCGACATAGGCCATGCAGTGATGGCCGAAGGTGACCGGCTGCGCCGCCTGGAGATGGGTGAAGCCGGGCATGACCGTTGCCGCATGGGTCTCGGCCTTGTCGAGGAAGGCGGCGATCAGGCGCTTCAGCCCCTCGGCCGTGCGGGCGAGTTCCTCCTTCACCCAGAGCCGGAAGTCGACGGCGACCTGGTCGTTGCGCGAGCGCGCCGTGTGCAGGCGGCCGGCGGCGGGGCCGATCAGCTCGGCCAGCCTCGCCTCGACGTTCATGTGGATGTCTTCCAGCCGGGTCGAGAAGGTGAAGGTGCCGGCCTCGATCTCTGCCAGGATCGTGTTCAGGCCGTGAGCGATGCTGGCTTGATCGTCGGCCGAAATGATGCCTCTTTCCGCCAGCATCTGCGAATGGGCGATCGAGCCGCGGATGTCCTGGGCGTAGAGCTTCCTGTCGAAGCCGATCGAGGCGTTGATCGCCTCCATGATCGCCGCGGGACCCGAGGCGAAACGTCCGCCCCACATCTGGTTGCTGGCCTTGCTGTCGCTCATCGTGATACCCGGGCTTACGGAGTCTTGAAGCATGTCTGACGGCAGGAAATTTCTGACGGCGCCTCGCATCGTCCTGATCGCCGCGCTGGCCGGCGCCCTGGCCGGCGCGGTCGCGGTATACGTGACCGGGGGGCTGGATGGCAACAATCCAGCGACGGTCGCCGACGCGACCGCCGAGGCCGATCGCGCCTGCGCGCAGAAAGCCGACAAGGCGAAGGGCCTTTCGGCGCTCGCCGTCGGCGACGTCGCGGCGATGTTGCCCGCCGATCCGCCCAGCTCGCTGGCCGGGCTCGCCTTCAACGACCCCGACGGCAGGCCGATGACCATCGGCAGCCGCGCCGGCAAGACGCTGCTCGTCAACCTGTGGGCGACCTGGTGCGCGCCCTGCCGCGCGGAGATGCCGGCGCTCGACGCGCTGCAGCGGCAGATGGGCGGCGATGCCTTCGAGGTCGTGGCGGTCAACATCGACACCGGCGGCGATTCGAAGCCGAAAGCCTTCCTGTCGGAGATCGGCGTGAAGACGCTCGGCTTCTATAGGGACTCCACGATGGGCGTCTTCAACGACCTGAAGCGACGCGCGCTGGCGCTCGGCCTGCCCGTGACGCTGCTCGTCGACGCCCAGGGCTGCCTCCTCGCCAGCATGAACGGCCCCGCCGAATGGGCCGGCGAGGACGCCAGGAAGCTGATCGAGGCCGCGGTCGGCGGATAGGCGCCCGCCGCGGTCGGCCAGGCTCCGGACCCCTCGTTCCGCCCGAGGCGACAACGCTTCCTTAAGCGGTCTCTGACAGCATGTACGCGGGGCTAGTATGCAGTGTCAGGACAGGCTTTGAACCGAAGCTCAGGGATGGAGACGCGCCACGCCGGTGCGCTTGCGGTGCTGTCCGTCGGCTATGTACTCGCTTCCGCGGCTTCCAAGGTTCTCTGCGATCCGACCGGCGAAATGCCCGCCCTTTGGTTCGCCAACGCCTTCGCCGTTGCGTTCATCCTGCGCACGCCAGGCATCGCGACCGTCATGGGGGCCGCGACGGTCTTCGCCTCGGCCCTCGCCTCCAACATCGTCATGGGCAACGATCCTGCGATGGCGCTGATCTATGCGACCGCGAACGCCCTGGGCATCGGCGTCGGCGTCGCCGCGGTCCGCTGGCGGTTTCCAGATATGCGGGAGATCGCCCGCAACGCCGTGACTTACGTGCAGGTGCTGGCCTTGGGCGGGCTCCTGGCGCCGGCGATCGCGGCCGCCTTCTTCGCGCCGGCGGCCTATCTCGTCGCGGGTTGGCCGATGGACTTCTCGTTCCCGCGGTGGTGGTCGGGCGACGCCATGGCGTTCGGCCTGTTCCTGCCGGCGATGCTCCTCGTCTCACGCGAATCGCTCGCGGCGCTGTCCTCACCACGGATCGCGCTGCGCCTGCTGCTGGCGCTCGCCGCCAGCGGCGGCGTCGTCTATTTCGCGCTGACGAACTTCCAGTATCCCTTCGTCCTGATCCAGATACCGCTGCTGATCGCGGCCTGGCGGGCGCGGCCGTTCGAGCTGGCGCTCGCCTGCCTGTCGACCGGCGCGACCCTGGTCGGCCTCGCCATGGCCGGTGCGGCGGTGCAAATCACGTCGGCCAACGACTTCCAGATCTCCGTCGGCATCTCCGTCGTCCTTCCCTTCATCGCCGGCCTGATGGTCGAGGAAGCGCGCTGTGCGCGCCGGCGCACGATCGAGCAGGAACAGTTCTACCGTCGCGCCATGATGGATTCCGAGATCGGCGTCGCCGTCGTGACACTGGGCGGCGAGATCATCCGCGCCAACGACGCGCTCGCCCGGATGCTGCAGCGGTCCCGGCAGCAACTGGAGGGACTGGTCTTCCTCGACATCACCTACGATCCCGACAGGCAGATCGGCCAGGACATCGTCAAGAGGGTCCGCGAAACCAAGTCGCCGAACTATTGCTTCGAGAAGCGCTACGTGAAGGCCGACGGGACGCCGATCTGGGCGCGCGTCTCGGGCTCGGTTGTCTTCGACGACGACAGCGGCGAGCCGCTCTACATGGTTTCGCAGGTCGTCGACATCGACGCGCGCAAGAAGTCGGAAGCGGCGATCGCCGAGGCCGAGACGCGCTGGAACTTCGCGCTGGCCAGCGCCGGGCAGGGCGTCTGGGAGGTCGATTTGCGCAGGGGACGGACGAGCTATTCGGCGACGTGGACCGACATGCTCGGCTACCAGCCCGGCGAACTTGACGGCGACCCCGACCGCTGGCTGACCCTCATCCACCCTGACGATCTCGACCGCGTGATGGCCGCCGACAGGGCCTATTCGGAGGGCAGCGCCGAATATTTCGAGTCCGAGTTCCGCATGCAGCGCAAGGACGGCAGCTGGATCTGGATCCTCGATCGCGGCAAGGTGACCGAGCGCGACGAGCACGGCCGCATGCTGCAAGCCATCGGCACGCTGACCGACATCTCGGCGCGCAAGGTGACCGAGCAGCGCCTGGAGCAGTCGGCGAAGGAGCTGACGGCGGAGAAGGAGCGGCTGCGCGTCACGCTGGAATCGATCGGCGACGCCGTGATCTGCACCGACGGCGAAGGCCGCATCACCTTCGTCAATCCGGTCGCCGAGAAGCTGACCCGGATCCCGGCGTCCGAAGCGCTGGGCCAGCCGCTCGGCGCGGTCTACCACGCCGTGGACGAGGATACCGGCGAGACGCTGACGCCCGCCGTCTCGGCTGCGGAAGTCACGGCCCGCAACAGCAGCCGCGCCGTCCTCCTGCGCCGCGACGGTAGCCGCTGCAGCGTCCGTGAGGTGATGTCGCCGATCCGCTCCGAGAACGGCGCCCCGGCCGGCCAGGTGCTGGTCTTCCAGGACTTCACCGATGCCCGCGCCCTGCAGCGCCAGCTCGCCTATGCCGCGAACCACGATGCGCTGACCGGCCTGGAAAACCGGGCGAGCTTCATGGCGGCGGCGGATGCGCTTCCGCGTGTGGCGCGGCAGGACGGATACCGGCCGCACCTCGCCTTCATCGACCTCGACCGCTTCAAGGCGGTCAACGACACGTCCGGTCACGCGGCGGGCGATGCGCTGCTGCGCAAGGTCGCGGCGGCCATCCGCAACGTCGTGCGCTCGCGGGGCAAGGTGGCGCGGCTCGGCGGCGACGAGTTCGCGGTGATCTTCCCCGCCTGCCGCGACGAGGATGCGCTGTCGCTGACGCGCGACATCGTCGTCGCGATCGCCGGGCTTGCCTTCGAGTGGCACGGGCGCAGCCATTCGATCGGCGCCAGCGCCGGCCTCACCTGCCTCGACGACCGCTGCGGGTCGATCGACGAGGTGCTCGCGTCGGCCGACCAGGCTTGCTACGAGGCCAAGGCGTCGGGCGGCGGATGCGTCGTCGCGCGGCATCACGAACCCGTGGCGGAGCTGGCGCGAAAGGCCGTTTCCGGCGGACGCTGAGGCGCCTGGACATTACCCAGCGTCATAACCGGTTGTTCATCCCTCCGGGCCTATTCTGACGGCTCCCGTCCAACGGGGAGGGCTGTCTTTGGCGAAGACCGGAAGGCCGATGTCGCGACGAGGGGTACTGCGCCTCGCCCGCTGGACGGTTTTCGGCACGGCCGGCTGCCTGGCCGTTTCGCTGGCCTACAATTTCTTCGCTTTCCGCTCGCTGGGCGGACAGGCGCTCTTCCAGGGCATGGTCAGCGCCACCGTCCTGCCGATCGTGCTGGCCGGGCCGCTGTTCTTCTACCTGACCCTGAAGCTGCGCGAACTGGCGATCGCAAACCATCGGCTTACCCTCGCCGCGACCGTCGACGGGCTGACGGAGTGCCTCAACCGGGGTGCGTTCACCGCCGTCGTCGAAAAGTACCTCGCCCGCGCAAGCCCGGCGCCGTCGCGCGGCGCCCTCCTCGTCATCGACGCCGACCAGTTCAAGCGCGTCAACGACCGTTTCGGCCATGACGTCGGCGACGAGGCGCTGCGCGTGATCGCCGCGGCGATCCAGGGTGCGGTGCGCGACGGCGACCTCGTCGGGCGCCTCGGCGGCGAGGAGTTCGGCGTCTTCCTGCCGGATGTCGCCGACGCGGAAGCAGTCGAAGTCGCCGAGCGCATCCGCAAGACGATCCATGCCAGCCGCTTCGCCCCGGGCGGCGTCCGCTGGGGGCTGTCGGCGAGCGTCGGCGCGGCCGTCTTCGACAGGCCGATCGGCTTCAGCGAACTGTTCCGTCTCGCCGACCAGCGGCTCTATCGCGCCAAGATGGCCGGCCGAAACCGCGTCGAGACGACGAGGACCGGCGACGAGGACGCCACGCCGGCGCCGCGCGAGGCCGCGGGCTGACCGTGCCCCACACGGACGCCCGCGCCGGTCAGCGCGTCGGGACGGGGTGCTCTCCGCGATAGTCGTAGAAGCCACGGCCGGTCTTGCGGCCGAGCCAGCCGGCCTCGACATACTTCACCAGCAGCGGACAGGGACGGTACTTGGAGTCCGACAGGCCGTCGTGCAGCACCTGCATGATCGACAGGCAGGTGTCGAGGCCGATGAAGTCGGCGAGCTGCAGCGGCCCCATCGGATGGTTGGCGCCGAGCTTCATCGCCGTGTCGATCGCCTCGACCGAGCCGACGCCCTCGTAGAGCGTGTAGATCGCCTCGTTGATCATCGGCAGGAGGATGCGGTTGACGATGAAGGCGGGGAAGTCCTCGGCCACCGTGATGGTCTTGTCGAGGCTGCGCACGAAGGCCTTCGCCGCCTCGAAGGTCACGTCCTCGGTGGCGATGCCGCGCACCACCTCGACCAGCTTCATGACCGGCACCGGGTTCATGAAGTGGACGCCGATGAAGCGTTCCGGCCGGTCCGTCTGCGCGGCGAGGCGGGTGATCGAGATCGACGAGGTGTTGGTGGCGAGGATCGCCTCCGGGTTGAGCAGCGGACAGAGCTGCGCATAGATCTTGCGCTTCACCGTCTCGTCCTCGGTCGCGGCCTCGATGACCATGTCGGCGCCGGCGAGCGCAGCCATGGTCGGGGCCGCCGAAATGCGCGACAGCGCCGTCTTGCGCACGTCTTCGTCGAGCTTGCCGGACGCCACCTGGCGGGCCAGGTTGCCGCTGATCGTGGCGATGGCGTTCTCGACCTGCTTGGCCGAAACGTCGAAGAGCAGCACGCTGTAGCCCGCCGCCGCGGCGACGTGCGCTATGCCTCCGCCCATCTGTCCGGCACCGACGATGCCGACCGTCTCTATCCCGCCACTCATCGTACCCATCCCGTCGCAGCGCTTGTCGCGCGTTATTGTGCAGCGCACCCTAGACGAAGGTCCAAGGATAGTGAAGCGTCGATGTTGGGTGCGACCGCCTGCACCCGTCGTGCAAGAATGCAAACGGCCGGGACGGTGATCCGTCCCGGCCGCGCAAGTCTACCCGTGGGTCGTGGCGCGTCAAAGCGCCTTTTCGAGTTCCGGCAACACGATGAAGAGATCGCCGACGAGGCCGAAATCGGCGACCTGGAAGATCGGCGCCTCCTCGTCCTTGTTGATGGCGACGATGACCTTCGAGTCCTTCATGCCGGCAAGGTGCTGGATGGCGCCGGAGATGCCCACCGCGATGTAGAGCTCGGGGGCGACCACCTTGCCGGTCTGGCCGACCTGCCAGTCGTTGGGCGCGTAGCCCGCATCGACGGCGGCGCGGGAGGCACCGACCGCGGCGCCGAGCTTGTCGGCGACCGGCAGGATCACCTCCTGGAACTTCTCCGACGAGCCGAGCGCGCGGCCGCCCGAGATGATGATCTTGGCCGAAGTCAGCTCCGGACGGTCGCTCTCCGACAGCCGGTTCTCGACGAAGGTGCTGAGGCCGGGGTTGGCCGCCGCCTTCACCGCCTCGACCGGGGCCGAGCCGCCTTCGCCGGCCGCCTGGAAGGAGGCGGTGCGCACGGTGATGACCTTCTTGGCGTCGGTCGACTGCACGGTCTGGATGGCGTTGCCGGCGTAGATGGGCCGCTTGTACGTGTCCGGGGCGACGACCTCGACGATCTCCGAAACCTGCATCACGTCGAGGAGCGCTGCGACGCGCGGCATGACGTTCTTGCCCATCGAGGTCGCGGCGGCGACGATCGTGTCGTAGCCGCCGGCGAGCGAGACGACGAGTGCTGCGACCGGCTCGGCCAGCCGCTGCGCGAGTTCGTCGGCCTCGGCGAGCAGCACCTTGGAGACGCCCGCGAGCTTCGCCGCGGCGTCGGCCGCGCCTTTCGCGTCCTTGCCGGCGACGAGCACGTGCACGTCGGAGCCGATCTTCAGTGCGGCCGAGAGAGCCTTGGCGGTCTGGTCCGACAGCGAGGCGTTGTCGTGTTCGGCGAGAAGAAGAATTGCCATTGTCGTTGATCCTTTCCCTGTCCGAACCCTAGAGCACGCCGGCGCCCTTCAGCGCCGAAACCAGCTCCTGCACCGTCTTCACCTTGACGCCCGCCTTGCGGCCGCCCGGCTCCTCGGTCTTCACCACCTTCAGCCGCGGCGCGACGTCGGCGCCGAAATCGGCCGCCGACTTCTCGTCGAGCGGCTTCTTCTTCGCCTTCATGATGTTGGGCAGCGAGGCGTAGCGCGGCTGGTTGAGGCGCAGGTCCGTCGTCACGATCGCCGGCAGCTTGACCTCGATCGCCTGCAGGCCGCCGTCGACCTCGCGCGTCACCTTGGCGATTCCCTCGCCGATCTCGACCTTGGAGGCGAACGTCGCCTGCGCCCAGCCGAGCAGGGCCGCCAGCATCTGGCCGGTCTGGTTGGCGTCGTCGTCGATCGCCTGCTTGCCGAGGATCACCAGGCCGGGTTTCTCCGCCTCGACCACGCCCTTCAGAACCTTGGCGACGCCGAGCGGCTCGACCAGGTCGTCGACCTTGACCAGGATCGCCCGGTCGGCGCCCATCGCCAGCGCGGTGCGCAGCGTCTCGGCAGCCTGCGCCGGGCCGATGGAGACGACCACGATCTCGTCCGCCTTGCCGGCTTCCTTCAGGCGGATGGCCTCCTCGACGGCGATCTCGTCGAACGGGTTCATCGACATCTTCACGTTCGCCAGTTCGACGCCGGAGCCGTCCGACTTCACACGGATCTTCACATTGTAGTCGACCACCCGCTTCACGGGCACGAGGATCTTCATGGGAACTTCCACCTCTCTGATGAAATCTGGCGCGCTCCTATCAGAGCGCTGGCCGGCCCAATAGCCGATTGCCGACATGGAGGGCCGAAAAGTCGTAAACTGCTACTCGCGTTCCGCCCGGCAAGGGTGCGAAAGCGCGCGGACCCTAGTCATGCGAGCCGGGAGCGTCAATACACCGGCGGGCATTCAAACCGGTTGAATCATTGCCGTCCCCACCGCGGCGACGGCTGCGCGGGCACGGGCTCGACCGCGCTCGTCTGGTCGACCGCGACGGACCGCGGCGTGACGATCTCGTTGTCGAACAGCGGCACGCTGCGGCGGCGCAGGATCAGCACCAGCACGGCACCGGCGACGATGCCGCCGACATGGGCGGCCCAGGAGATCTGGTCCTCGCCGCCGGCCGCCAGCATCAGGAACTGGAAGCCGATCCACAGCGCAAGGGTGATGTAGGCGGGGATGCGCAGCGGGATGCGGCCGAAGGCGAGCACCCACACCTTCACCTTCGGATGCAGCATCAGGTAGGCGGCGACGATCCCGGCGATCGCTCCCGAAGCGCCGATCAGGGGCATCTGCGAGTCCGGCGCGATGAAGCCGTGCATGAGGGCCCCCGCCACCGCGCAGGCCAGGTAGAAGACCAGGTAGCGGAAGTGGCCGAGCGCATCCTCGACATTGTCGCCGAACACCCACAGGAACAGCATGTTGCCGCCGAGGTGGAAGATGTCGCCGTGGAGGAAGGCGTAGGTGACGTAGGTCGCGTAGTCCGGGACCAGGACGAGCTCGGCCGGCCGCTCGGCGATGTCGTACAGCGTCGAGGGGATGTAGCCCAGCCCGAGCACGGCGGCCGTGGAGAAGGTCTCGCTGCCCAGCGCGGTGAACAGGAAGACGAGCACGTTGGCGGCGATCAGGCCGATCGTCACGTACTGCATCTGGATGTGCTTCAGGCTGTTGGCGTCGTGAAGCGGAATGAACAAGTCCGGCCCTCCGCTTCCCTCGATGCTGCCCGGCTAACGGTTCTTGCCCGGAACCCATAGCACATCGGCATTTCCGTTGTCATTGACCGCCCGCGCGGCGACGAACAGGAAATCCGAGACGCGGTTGATGTATTTCAGCCCTTCCGGGTTGACGTGCTCGCCCGGCTTCTGCGCCAGTTCCACCATCAGCCGCTCGGCGCGGCGGGCCACCGTGCGGGCGATGTGCAGCGCGGCGGAGGCCGGCGATCCGCCCGGCAGCACGAAGGAGCGCAGCGGCTGCAGCTTCGCGTTGAGCGCGTCGATGTCATGCTCGACCCGCGTCACCTGCGCGGCGACGACGCGCAGCGGCTCGTAGCCGAGCGGCTTGCCGGTGTCGGGCACGGCGAGGTCGGCGCCGAGGTCGAAGAGGTCGTTCTGGATGCGTCCGAGCATGGCGTCGATCTCGGCATGGGCGTCCGCCGTCGAAAGCCGGGCGAGGCCGATGCACGAGTTGGCCTCGTCGACCGTGCCGTAGGCGTCGACGCGCACGTCGGACTTCAGGCGGCGCTCGCCGCTGCCGAGGCCGGTGGTGCCGTCGTCGCCGGTGCGCGTGTAGATCTTGTTCAGCTTGACCATGCGTCCGCTCCGTCTCAGCCGCGGTTGAAGTAGACGGCGAGCAGGATCAGCACCAGCGCGATGAACTGGAGGAAGACGCGCGCCTGCATCAGCTTGTTGGAGGTGTTGCCCGAGCCGCCGCGCATCATGTTGACGAGGCCGCGGATCAGGACCACCACGACGGCGACCATGACGAGAATGGCGAGGATGTTGAAGACTGTGGCCATGGCGGGTTTCCCGGATTTGGTCGCGGCGGCGGGCGTTCAGCCCTGCGTCGCGGTGACGCGGTAGAAGAGGGATGCCGGCAGGAGGCGCTTGAGCAGGACGCCCACCTTCGCCGGCAACGTGACGACATAGTGCGGCTTCGGCCGCGGGGAAAGCAAAGCGTGGCGCAGCGCCGCGTGGACGGCCTCGGGGCCGAGCTTCAGCCGAGACTTGACGCCGCCGCCGCGCAGCCGGGCGAGCTGGGCCTGGTAGGCCTCGCGGTGAACCGAGCCTTCGATGTCGATGTTCGCCTCGAAATGCGGCAGGCCGTTCGACGCGATCCTCGAGGCCACGGGCCCGGGCTCGATCAGCGAGACATGGACGCCCGAGCCGGCGAGTTCGGCGCGCAGGCAGAGCGTCAGCCCCTCCAGCGCGTGCTTGGAGGCGGCATAGGCGCCGCGGAACTGCACCGGCACCAGCCCGAGGATCGACGAGCAGTTGACGATGCGCCCGCGGCCCTGGCGGCGCATCACCGGCACGATGCGGCGCGTCAGGTCGTGCCAGCCGAAGAAGTTCGCCTCGAACTGGGCGCGCAGCGCCTCCACCGGCAGGTCCTCGACGGCGCCGGCCTGGGCGTAGGCGCCGTTGTTGAAGAGGGCGTCGAGCGTGCCGCCCGTCCGCTCCATGACGGTCGCGGCGAGCGCGGCGATCGAATCCGGCTCGGCATAGTCGAGATAGAGCGCCTCGATGCCCTCGGCCTCCAGCGCCGCGAGGTCTTCCGGCTTCCGTGCGGTGGCGAAAACGCGCCAGCCTTCGGCCTTCAGCGCCCTGGCGCAATGGGCGCCGATGCCCGACGAGGCACCGGTGACGATGATTGTCCGCGACCCCTGCACAGCTTGCCTGCCGACCGGTTCCTTGCCATATGCCGGATTTCCTTCCCATATTCGCGGCAACGAGACAATCGGACGGAGAGGCGATGCGACGGATCGTGGCCCTCAAGCGGGTGCTCTACGACGCATTCGGCCATTTCAACGACGACGACGGCTGGGCGATGGCCAGCCATCTGGCGATCTCGGCGCTGATGGCCCTGTTCCCGTTCCTGATCTTCGCCACGACGCTGGCGTCCTTCCTCGGCGCGCAGGCCTTCGCCGACACGGCCGTCCACCTGATCTTCGACACCTGGCCCGACCAGATCGCCGACCCGATCGCCCGCGAGGTGGTCAGCGTGCTCACCGTCCCGCGTACGGACCTGCTCACCTTCGGCGTGGTGGCGGCGGCCTACTTCGCCTCCAACGGCATCGAGGCGCTGCGCACCTCGCTCAACCGCGCCTACCGCGTCACCGAGGCGCGCTCGTTGCTCTTCCGCCGCCTGCAGAGCGTGGCCTTCGTGTTCATCGCCACGGTGGGGATCGCGGCGATCTCCGTGCTGCTCGTCTTCGCGCCGCTATTCGCGCACGTCGCCGAGGCCCGCTTCGAGTGGATCAGGCCGTACATGGGCACGATCACGCTGTGGCGTTTCATCATCGCCTCCATCGTCATCGTGCTCGGCCTGTTCGCGGTGCACATCTGGCTGCCGTCGGGCAAGCGGCGGCTGAGGCGGATCGTGCCGGGCATCACCTTCACGCTGATCGGCTGGCTCGCCGGCTCGACGCTCTTCGCCGCCTATCTCGAACGCTTCTCGTCCTACGTGACGACCTATGCCGGGCTCGCCTCGATCATGGTGGCGATCGTCTTCCTCTACATGATCTCGGCGGTGTTCATCCTCGGCGGCGAACTCAACGCCGCGATCAGCCGCTACATCGACTCGCGGGCGCGGGTGCCCCGCTGACGAAGGGTCAGGGCGCGGCCGGCGCCTGCCGGCTGCGCGCCGTGGCGAGGCCGACGCCGACGGTCGCCAGCGCCATGCCGGCGAGTTGGAAGAGCGACAGCGTCTCGCCGAACAGGAAGTATGCGATCACGGCGGTGACCGCGGGGACGAGGTAGAAGAGCGAGGCCACCTTGGCCATCGCGCCCTCGCGGATCATCACCATCAGGAGGAAGATCGCGCCGATCGACAGGACCAGCACCAGCCATGCCATGGCGAAGACGAGTTCCCCGGTCAGCGTGAACGCTCCCGTCTCCAGCGCCAGCGCCGCGGCCGCGGTCACCGCACCGCCGCCGAGATACTGCCACATCGTGCCCGAGATCAGGTCGCCGCCGCCGAACCGCTTCTGCCAGACGGTGCCGGCGCTCATGCCGATCACGGAGACGATTGCCGCGGCGAGTGCGGCCGCGCCGACGCCGCTGACCGCGCCGAGCTTCGGCCAGAGCACCATGGCCACGCCGACGAAACCCGCGGCGAGGCCGGCCCAGTGGCGGGGCAGGATCTTCTCGCCGAGGACGGTGCCGGCCATCACCGCCGTGATCAGCGGCTGCAGGCCGACGATCAGCGCCGAGAGGCCCGCCGGCATGCCGTTGTCGATCGCCCAGAAGACGCCGCCGAGATAGACGCCGTGCATGAGCACGCCGGCGATCGCGGCATGCAGCGCCTGGCGCGGCGTCGAGGCGCGCGCGCCCATCAGCCTGCCGATCAGGGCGATGAGCACGAAGGCGATGGCGAAGCGCACGGCGAGGAAGGCGAACGGCTCCGCCCACGGCATGGCGTAGCGCGCGCCGATGAAGCCGGTCGCCCACAGGACGACGAAGGTGGGCGGTACGAGGCGCGATGGGATGTTCATGGGAGCGGTTCGCCGAGGGATCGTCGGATCGCTCTAATGTGACGCAATGGGTTAGGCAAAGCGAAACGGCTGAAGCCTAGCATCAGCCGGATTGAACGGGGTGGGATGCGGACGCAGGGGGTGCGCGAGGCAGCTCGAAGGAGCATGGCATGCTACTGGAGCTCGATACGACCTGGATCGTGCTGGCGTTCGCCGTCGTCGCGATCCTGTCCTACATCGTCGGCGTCTTCTTCGACGGGCTGATGAAGGACGACGGCTTCGGCGCGACCGGCAACATGCTGGTCATGACCGGCGGCTTCTACGCAGCGGTGATCGGCGCCAACGTGCGCGGCATCAGCTTCGATACGCTGGGCACGGGCGCGGCCGCCGGACTCGCGGGAGCCTTCGCCGCGATGACGCTGCTGGCGCTGGCCAAGGCCGGCCTGGCGCGGATGTGATCCCTACTCGAATCCGGCCATCGTCCTGACCTCGGCCGCCGTCGCGCCGCGCTCGCGCAGTTCCGCGATGCCGGTGTCGCCCTGGCTCTTCGACAGCTTGCGGCCGTCGTCGCCGGTCAGCAGCCGGTGGTGGAAGTAGGTCGGCGCCGCGAAGCCGAAGATCTCCTGCAGCAGCCGCTGCACCGAGGTGGCGAGATGGAGGTCGCGGCCGCGCACCACGTGCGTCACGCACTGGAGCGCATCGTCTCCGACCACGGACAGGTGATAGCTGGTCGGGATTTCCTTGCGCGCGACGATCACGTCGCCCCAGTCCTGCGGCCGGGCCTCGACCGCCGTCGCGGCGCGCATCTCCTCGCTTTCGCATTCGCTCCAGGCGAGCGGCCCTTTCAGGCGTTTCGTCGCCGCGGCCATGTCCAGCCGCCAGGCGAACGGATCGCCCCGGTCGATGCGCCTTCGCCGCTCGCGGGCGCCGAGCCTCTTGTCCAGGCCGGGATAGAGCGGCGCGCCGTCGGGATCGCGCGGCCAGCGCCCGCCCGTCGCCTCGGCCTCGACGATCGCGGCGCGCACCTCGCCGCGGCTCATGAAGGCGGGATAGGCGAGACCCTCGCCGACGAGCCGGTCGAGCAGGCCGCGGTAGGCGTCGAAGTGCTCGGATTGCCGGCGCACCGGCGTCTCCCATTCGATGCCCAGCCATTCGAGGTCGCGATAGATCGCGGCCTCGAATTCCGGCGTGCAGCGGGTGACGTCGATGTCCTCGATCCTGAGCAGCAGGCGCCCGCCGCAGGCCCGCGCCATGCGCTGGTTGAGAAGCGCCGAATAGGCGTGGCCGAGATGCAGCCTGCCGTTGGGGCTCGGCGCGAAGCGGAAGACCGGCTTCATTCTCTCCTGCCAGATTCGGGTTGCAAGGCGGTCGGGGATTGCTACTTCCCGTCTGAGGCGGCGACAAGGCGGAGAGCGGAGCGATCGTGAAGCGCATCCTGACGGCGGACGACATCGAGGAAGGGCTGGAGGCGCTGTGCCGCGCCGACCCGCGGCTCGTCGCCGTGCGCGCGTTCGCCGGCCCGGTGCCGCTGAGGCTGGCCCCGCCCGGCTTCGCCAGCCTCGTCTCCATCATCGTCGGGCAGCAGGTGTCGCGCGCCAGCGCCGAAGCCATCTTCGGCCGGCTGGCACGGCTGGCCGATCCGCTCGTGCCCGAAGCCCTGCTCGGCGGCGGCGAGGCGCTCTACAGGGCCGCCGGCCTGTCGCGGCCGAAGATGCGCGCGCTCGACGCGCTGTCCAGCGCCGTCGTCGAGGGCCGGCTCGACGTGGACGCCCTGTCGAACGCCGGTTCGGCCGAGGCGATCGCCGAGCTCACAGCAATTCCCGGCATCGGTCCGTGGACGGCCGAGTGCTACCTGCTGTTCGCCGCCGGACACCCGGACGTCTTCCCGGCGCGCGACGTGGCCCTGCAGAGCGCCGTCGGCCACGGACTCGGCCTGGGCAACCGGCCGGGCGAGAAAGCCCTCGCCGCGCTCGCCGAATCATGGTCACCCTGGCGCGGTGTGGCGTCGCGCCTGTTCTGGGCGTATTATGCGCGCATGAAGGGCAAGGAGGCCGTTCCGCTTTCGTAAACGCTGAAGGACCAGCTGTTTTTTCGACCTTTTGCCGGCCGGTGTGTCCTCCGTGCCGCTTCACATTGCTGTCACCTGCCGCTTACACTATGCGCGCCGATCGCTTCGGAAGCCATGGAGGGTGTCGGAAGTGACGATTGCGGTATCACCGGAAGCGTTGCCTGCGCTGGTCCTCAACGCGGACTACCGGCCGCTCAGCTATTACCCGCTGTCGCTGTGGTCCTGGCAGGACGCGATCAAGGCGGTGTTCCTCGACCGCGTCAACATCGTCGCCGAATACGATCACCAGGTCTCCTCGCCGTCCTTCCAGATGCGGCTGCCCAGCGTCGTCAGCCTGAAGAGCTACGTGAAGCCGTCGCGCAACCCGGCCTTCACGCGCTTCAACGTGTTCCTGCGCGACCGCTTCCAGTGCCAGTACTGCGGCACCCACGAGGACCTGACCTTCGACCACGTCGTCCCGCGCCATTGCGGCGGGGCGACGACCTGGGAGAATGTCGTCGCCGCCTGCTCGCCGTGCAATTTGAGGAAGGGCGGGCTCCTGCCGGCGCAGGCCAAGATGTGGCCGATGCAGACGCCGTTCCAGCCGACCGTCCACGACCTGCACAACAACGGCAAGCGCTTCCCGCCGAACTACCTGCACGAAAGCTGGATGGACTACCTCTACTGGGACGTCGAACTGGAGCCGTGAGGGGAGGCGGCCGCGCGCCGCCTGACCTTCGTTCCCCGCGGGTCGGGGTCCGGTCAGGACCTGGCGAAGGCCCCGCGGTAGGCGATGCCCGCCAGGACGAGGCTGGCGATGGCGTTCCAGCCGGCCATGGACAGGCCCAGCACGCGAAGCGCGGCCTTGTCGCAGGACGGCGGAACGAAGGCGTCGAGCGCGTCGAGCACGCCCTTGCCGCCGGTCTCGACGCCGCCGCCGACGTCGCCGCAGTCCGTCGGACCCGGCCACCAAGCCCATTCAACGCCCGAATGATAGACGCCGAGATAGAGCCCGTAGGTCATCAGCAGGCCGCCGGCCACGAGCAGGCCGCGGGTCAGCCAGGTCGGCCAGCGCAGCGTCGACGACACGAACGCCACCGCCATCAGCGGGGCGCCGACATAGTAGGGCAGGCGCTGCTCGAGGCAGAGCTTGCAGGGGATGTAGCCGCCGATGTGCTCGAAGCCGAGCGCGGAGCCGACCACCGCCGCCATGCCCAGGGCGAGCACGGCCGCGGTCAACGTGCGCGTGCGTTCGGCGGAAGCGGTCGTGTTCATTGCAGAGCCTTCAGAAGACGTACTTGACGGCGACGAAACCGCCGATCAGCAGCACCATGAAGAGGGTGAAAAGAAGGCCGAGGTTCTTCTCGATGAAGATGCGGATCGGCTCGCCGAAGCGGTTGAGCAGCCAGGCGACGAGGAAGAAGCGGAAGCCGCGGCCGACGATGGAGACGACGACGAAGGTGACGAGGTCGAGGCCGGTGAAACCCGAGAAGATGGTCAGCACCTTGTAGGGAAACGGCGTGATCGCGGCGAACAGCACGCCGAGGCCGCCCCAGGTGTCGTACCACTGCTGGATGCGGCCGAACGCCTCCTCGGCATTGTAGAGCGCGATGATCGGCTTGCCGACGACGTCGAACAGGAAGGCGCCGATGACGTAGCCGAGCAGCGCTCCGATTACCGACGCGATCGTGCAGATCAGGGCATAGCGTATCCACTTGCCGCGATCGGCGAGGACCATCGGGATCAGGAGCACGTCAGGCGGAATCGGGAAGACGGAGCTTTCGATGAAGGAGACGCCGGCGAGCGCCTTCTCGGCGTCTTTCCGCGCGGCGAGCGACATGGTCCAGTCGTAGAGTCTGCGAAGCATCGACGTCCCCGGTTGCGGCAGGCCTGTCTAGAAAGAATTCCCGCGCCGCACAATGCCCGCCGCCGCGGCCGCGCACACGGCTGCGTGAGGCGCGGCGGCAGGCGTGTCGCCCGCGTGTGTTGACGAGGGCCGGCCTCTCCGTATAGTCCCCAGCCGTCGCGTCCCGCGCGGCGGCCCCATTGGCGGAATTGGTAGACGCGCTCGACTCAAAATCGAGTTCCGCAAGGAGTGCTGGTTCGATCCCGGCATGGGGCACCACGAATCTTCCCGAAAGACCGGCCGGTACGGATACCGGGGCGAAACATGCCGCAAATCCCCTTTGTCGGGGATTTCTTCCCGCGGTATGTCAGGGATCGGGACCGCGCGTCCGGCCGGGTGCTCCCGGCAGGCCGCCGGGGATGACGATTCGTGCGCGGGGGAGCGACATGTACGACATCGGGTTTCTGGACGGCGGACTGTTCGTCGGGCGCGTCTGGCGGGATGCGGTCGGGGGCCCCGCCGTGGTGACCCATCGCGACGGCAAGGTCGTCGACATCACTGCGCGCGCCGCGCCGACCGTCCGTGACATCTTCGAGCTCGACGACCCGGCAGCCCATGTGCGCGACGCCGAGGGCGTCGCCTTGTGCGATGTCGCGCCTCTGCTGGAAAAGGGTGCCGTCGACGGCGTTCGCCTGCTGGCGCCGGTCGACCTTCAGCCCGTCAAGGCATGCGGGGTCACCTTCGCGCGGTCCATGATCGAGCGGGTCATCGAAGAGCGCGCCGCGGGAGACCCCGGCCGGGCCGCGTCGATCCGCGACCGTGTGGCGGCGCTGATCGGCGACAGCCTGCGCAACCTCGAGGCCGGCTCGCCGGCGGCGCAGCGCGTCAAGGCCGCGCTGATCGAAGAAGGCCTGTGGTCGCAATATCTGGAAGTGGGCATCGGGCCGGACGCGGAAGTGTTTTCCAAGGCACAGGTCCTGTCGTCGGTCGGGCACATGTCCGACGTCGGCCTTCACCCGATCTCGCGCTGGAACAATCCGGAACCGGAAATGGTGCTGGTCATCGACTCGCGCGGCAGGGTCAGGGGCGCGGCGCTGGGCAACGACGTCAACCTGCGCGACGTCGAGGGGCGTTCGGCGCTGCTTCTCGGCAAGGCCAAGGACAACAACGCGTCGTGCGCGATCGGTCCCTTCATCCGCCTGTTCGACGCCGGCTACTCCATCGACGACGTGCGCAGCGCCGACCTGGACCTCACCGTCGTCGGCGAAGACGGCTTCGTCATGGACGGCCGCAGTTCGATGGCGTTGATCAGCCGCGATCCGCTGAACCTGGTCGCCCAGACGATCGGCCGCCATCATCAGTACCCGGACGGCCTGGCGCTTTTCCTCGGCACGTCGTTTGCGCCGATCAAGGACCGCGACGCGCCGGGAGCGGGCTTCACCCACCACGTGGGCGACATCGTCACGATCGCTTCCGAAAAGCTCGGAACGCTCGTCAACCGTGTCCGGCTTTCGACCGAATGCGAGGAATGGACCTTCGGGATCGCGCATTTCATGCGAAATCTCGCGGGGCGAAATCTGCTGTAGCGGCATCCGGCGCGGGAGACAGGGCGGGACCCATGCGCGGCCTGCGTTCCTCCGTCACGGAGGGATCGCCGGCGAAAGCGTAGCGCGCGGCAACCGGTCCGTTCATTCTCCCGGCTTTCTTAACGCATCTTCAATGTTTCGCCAGAATTCTGTGGTGGACGTCACGTCAAGGCATGGAACCGTCGATCCTTTCCCGCGTTGGTCGGACGGCCCTGCCTTGGAGAGCCGCGATGGACCGCTACCAGTTCCGCCTGCCCGTTCGCCTCAAGCCCGCGCCGGAAGCCGCGGTGCTCGAACTCTACGACGTCGACGATGCCATCGACTTCCTGCTGGCCCTGCCGGAGGAGCGGCGCGGCGCGGCGTTCCAGCCCGCCGTGGATGCCTGCTTCGCCGCGAGCGCGGACCGCGTCCCCTCCGAGGATGCGCGCTGGCTCGTCGTCCGCTTCGCCCGAGACGCCGGATACCTGTCCAACGACATGCGCGTGGCGATCGATGAGAGCGGCGAGATCGTGCTGCTCGACCGTGCGGCGGCGCTGCGCCAGCGCTGACGTCCGCCGGGGCGGGCCCCGTCGCTTCGCCGCCTGCGGCCTTCGCGTTCGCAGCGCGGTTGCGTGCACTGCAAAAATGTCTTAGCTCTCGCAGCGATCCTGGCCCATCCCCAGCAAGGAGCGCAGCCGGCGCGGACATGCTCGAACGGCGCGAGACCTACGAAGCCCTCTATCGCGACTTCCGCTGGCGGATCCCCGAGCGGTTCAACATCGGCGTTTCGGTGGCCGACGCCTGGGCCGATCGCGATCCCGACCGCACCGCGCTCTTCGACTACTCTCCCGACGCCGAGCCGCGGCGGCTGACCTTCGGCGAACTCGCCGCGCAGTCCAACGCCTTCGCCAATGCCCTGAAGTCGCGCGGCGTCGGCCGCGGCGACCGCGTCGCGCTGCTCCTGCCGCAATCCTTCGAGACGCTGATCGCCCATGTCGCCATCTACAAGCTCGGCGCCGTCGCCGTGCCGCTGGCGCTGCTGTTCGGAGTCGAGGCGCTGGAGTATCGGCTGCACACCGCCGGCACGAAGGCGGTGGTCACCAGCCCGGCGGGCGCGGCCAAGGTCGAGGCGATCCGCAAGCGGCTGCCGGCCCTCGAAACCGTCGTGGTCGTCGACGGCGGCGGCGAGAACGATTTCCGCGGCATGGTCGCGGCGAGCGACACCCGCTTCGCGCCCGCCGACACCGGGCCGGACGACCCGGCGCTGATGATCTTCACCTCCGGCACGACCGGTCCGCCCAAGGGCGCGCTGCACGGCCACCGCGTGCTGCTCGGCCACATGCCCGGCATCGAGATGGCCTACGAGTTCCTGCCGCAGGAGGGCGACGTCATGTGGACGCCGGCCGACTGGGCCTGGGCCGGCGGGCTGCTCAACGCGCTCCTGCCGGCGCTCTACCTCGGCGTGCCGGTGGTCTCGGCGCGCTTCGACCGCTTCGAGCCTCGGAGCGCGCTGAGGCTGATGGAGGCGATGCGGGTTCGCCTGGCCTTCATCCCGCCGACGGCGCTGCGCATGCTGAAGGGCGACGGCGATCTCGTCGCGCGCCACCGGCTCGACCTGCGCGCGGTGTGTTCGGCGGGCGAGGCGCTCGGCCGCGAGACCCACGAATGGGCCTGCGAGGCCTTCGGCGTCTCGGTCAACGAGTTCTACGGCCAGACCGAATGCAACCTCGTGCTGGGTTCCTGCGGCGTCATCGGCGCGACCAGTCCCGGCGCGACCGGCCTGCCGGTGCCGGGCCATGCCGTCGCGATCATCGACGCGGCCGGGCGGCCGCTGCCGCCGGGCGAGGTCGGCCAGATCGCGGTCAGGCGGCCCGACCCGGTGATGTTCCTCGGCTACTGGCTAAACGAGGAGGCGACCGAGAAGAAGTTCGTCGGCGACTGGATGACGACCGGCGACCAGGGCGTGGCCGACGAGCGCGGCTTCGTCCACTTCTTCGGCCGCGACGACGACGTCATCACCTCGGCCGGCTACCGCATCGGCCCCGGCGAGATCGAGGACTGCCTGACCGGCCATCCGGCGGTGGCGCTGGCCGCGGCGGTCGGCAAGCCCGACGCGCTGCGCACCGAGATCGTCAAGGCCTATGTCGTGCTGAAGGAAGGCGTCGAGCGCTCGGCGGCGCTGGCCGAGGAGATCCGGCTGTGGGTGCGCGAGCGGCTTTCCGCCCACGAATATCCGCGCGAGGTGGAGTTCGTCGATTCGATGCCGCTGACGACGACCGGCAAGGTCATCCGCCGCATCTTCCGCGACCGCGCCCGGCGCGAGGCGGGGCTCTGAGCCGGCGGCGCCGGCTCCAGTCGTCGGCCCCCGTCGCCCCACCCGTTCCTCAGGCGCGCCCGAACAGGCTCCTGATGCGGTTCCTCAGCAGGCGCGCCATGTTGCGCGTCTCGCGGTAGAGGTGCAGCTGCGAGGCGGCCTGGCGGGCGGCGCGGTCGCTGTCCGGCGTCAGGCCGACGACCATCGTGCCGATCGGCTTGCGCTCGGTCCACAGCCGGCTCATCACCGGATGGTCGGGCACGGCGCAGGAATCGGTCAGGTCGATGTTGGGGTCGTCGAGGTGCTGGCGGGTCACGTCGAGGGTGAGCAGCGTGCCCGGCGAATAGTGCGCGTAGGCCTCGTCGTAGGCGGTCTTCCAGGTGTAGGCGACGCCGGCCTCGACGAGCACGATCAGGCAGGCGATCGGCTTGCCGTCGAGGAGCAGCTGGTGCACCCGGCACAGATCCTGTTCGGCCATGCGGTAGAGCGCCTCGCGGGCGAAGGCGGCGCGGAAGCGGTCGACCGCCATGGCGGTGCGCTCGCGGCCCTTCCAGCCGGCGGCCTCGAGCGTGAGGAAGTCCTCGACGCCGAGGCGGATCTCCTCGGCGGTGCGGGCGACGCGGTGCTCAAGCGCGCCGTGCTCGGCGAGCCGGCGCCGCAGCCGGCGGAACTCCCGCATGTGATGCGGCTTCACCGCGTGCTTCAGATAGGCTTCGCCGTCGAGGTCGCTTTCGAGGAACGGACGCTCGACGCGGTTGGTGACGATCAGCGGCAGGCCGTTGGCCTCGGCCATGGTGCGCAGCAGGCTCGCCACCGCGCCGTCGAGGCGCATGTCGGGCAGGACGAACACCTTCGGCAGCTTCAGATGCGGCCTGGCCAGCATCGTGAAGAAGTCCTCCAGCACGCCGATCGGATCGTCGCGGTCGAGCAGGGGCGTGCCCAGCGGCCCGAACGGGCTCGACCAGGTGCGCATGATGGAGACGCCGATCGGCACCGGCGACTTCTCCACCGAGAAGGGCACGAGCAGGCGCAGCCGGCTCCTGAACTCGTTGCCGTCGCGGATGACGGCCAGCCGCACCTCGCGGTCCTCCAGCCGCGGCATGGCCGGGGCGAGGAAGCGCGGGTTGAAGAAGACGTTGGGCTCGACGGCGCGGCGGCTCAGATGGTCGAGCTCCTCGACGAGGTCGAAGCCCGCCGAGGCCGGGTAGATGGCGAGGCGGCGCGGCGGGCGGTCGCCGCCGAGCATCTCGACATGGTGGTTCACGGCGATATCGGCGCCGAGGCCGGCAAGGCCGGAGATCATGGCGCCCGAGGCGCTGCCGCTCAGTTCCTCGAGGATGGGGACGGCGACCATCAGGCGACCTCGCTGGCGGACGGCAGGAACACGGCCATGACGATGCCGAGGCGGCGCCAGACCGTGAAGGAGAGGGCGACGGCCTCGAAGACCATGGCGAAGGCGGTGGCGATGGCCGCCCCCCACAGGCCGTATTCGGGGATGAGGATCATGTTCAGCCCGATGTTGAGCGCCAGCGTCACGGCGTAGACGGCGGCGCAGACGTTCTGGTTGCCGGTCATGGTGAGCAGGCTCTCGCAGGGGCCGACCGCGGCGCGGGCGACGATGCCGCCGACGAGCAGGAACAGCAGCGGATAGCCGGCGTCGAAGCCCGGGCCGAACAGGGAGAGCATCGGCTCGCCGATGGCCAGCACGACGACCGCCAGCGCCAGCGAGGGCCAGAAGGTCCACGACACGGTCTCGCGGGCGAAGGCGGCGAGGCGGGCGCGGTCGCGGCTGTGCGAGAAGTGGGCGTAGCGCTGGGCGACGCCGGCCTTGACGGCGAAGTAGACGAAATGGACCAGCGCCAGGGTCTTCACCGTGGCGAAGTAGACGCCGACGTCGTCGGGGGTCATGTAGGCGCCGACCATCAGCACGTCGGCGTTGGTCAGGAGGAAGAAGAAGCTCTCGACGAGGAAGATCGGCAGCGACACCGCGATCCAGGTGGCCGGCAGGTAGGTGCGCGGCCCGGCCGGGATCTTCAGGTCGACGCGGGCGGTGACGCGCACCAGCTGCATCAGCGTGGTGGCGTAGGTGGCGAGGATGGCGGCGACCAGCGCGTTCTCGGCGCAGGGCTGGTAGCCGGCCGCCAGCATGCCGGCCATGACGGCGAGGATCAGCACGGGGCGGGTGATGTAGGTCGGCATCAGCGCCGAGATCGCCCAGGCGTTGGCCCGGGCGATGCCCTGCAGCACGTCGGACAGCGCGATCATCGGCAGGCAGATCGTGCCGAGGATGAAGGGCACGACGTAGTAGGGCTCGATGCGGTCGGACAGCAGCCACACCGCGCCGGCGCCGATCGCGGCAAACGCGGTCGAGGCGAGGAGCACGAACAGCCGGCTGGTGAGCAGGATGCCGCGCAGCTCGGCGAGCATGCCCCTCTCCAGGTATTCCGGGATGAAGCGGATCACCGAAGTGTGGAAGCCGAGGCACGACAGGTTTCCGGCGATGACCATCGCCGTCCACACCAGCACGTAGATGCCGTAGTCGAAGGTGCCCATCCAGCGGGCGAGCAGCACCTGCGAGAGGAAGGCGATCGCCGCCGAGACGACGCGGATGGCGAAGGCGATGACGGTGACGCGGCCGGCCTCGCCGCGCGCGTCGGCGGAAAACAGCAGGGCGTCGATGCGCGAAAGATGCGGCCGCGCCCGGAGCGCCAGGCGCTCGGGCAGGAACCTCTCCGCCGTGGTGGCCGCGGAAAAACGCAACGCGATACTCTCCGTCTTCCGTGTTCGGCGAACCTTAGCGCTGAACCTTTAAGAAACGGTGGCGGGCGGCGTTGACGCGGGTCAACGCAACAGCGCCGGAGGCGGCTATGTCTTGTCGCGAGCTGGGCTCCACGTGGAGAATCGCGATGCGCAGGAAGGCGGTACTGGCGGTTACTGCAACGCTGTTCTTCGGCGGGCAGGTGTATGCGGGCGATTGGGGCACGACCTACGGGACGATGGCGCTGCCCGACACGCCCAAGGCCGGGTCGGTACGGGCGCCATACAGCAGCGACAGCGGCCGGTTGATCGGCCACATGAAGTTACCCAAATGCTTGGATTGCGGCGTCGTGCTGTCAGGGGTCTGGGTCGAGGGCTCGTCGGCCAAGCGCTGCGACAGCGCCGAGGACGGCTCCTTCTACTGGGGCTCGGCCGACCTCGAGTTCAATGCCGACTACACGTCGTTTGCCGGGAGCTGGAACTACTGCGGCGCGGGCGCCGGCCGGTCGTGGAGCGGCAAGCTCGGGGTCTCCAAGGGTCCCGCCCAGAACCGGTAGCGGAAGCCGATCGGGCTCGCCGGGGAAACCGCGACCCGCGCCTCCGGCGCGTCGCTTCCCGTCCGACCCGCCTTTGCGCTGCGACAAGCCGGACGCGACGGCGCGCGCGATCGATCGGTACTGCCGTATCAAGTCGGATTCCGTCAGCTGCGTCCCAATGGGGAATCCAGGCGACTGGACCGCTATTCGCGGCCAGGCGACTTCACCTCGGCGCGTGGCGTGCTTTCCAGGGTCCCGACCAGCCTGTGCCGCGGTTCCATGCGCTCATGGAGCACGCGAACGACGATGACGCCGATCGTGTCGTCGGAAAGGCGGCCCTTCATGTAGTAGAGGCAATGCGCGGCGCCTCCCCGCTTTCTCGCGGCGATCTCCAGGTGCAGCAGTCGAATACCGGGAGCGAGTTCGTCGCGCGCGATGGAGCCCGGCCGATCCGGATCTTCCGCGATCAGCTCGATACCGCGTTCGATGATGCGGGCGTAGGCCCGGACCTGCTGCGGACCGAACATCTGCATCGTATCTCGCAGGATGTCCCTGATGTCGCGTTCCGCAGGAAGGGTGAGCTCATGTCTCATCTCTCGGACGATTCGAGCATCACCTCGTCGAGAATGTCACCGACGCTCTTCTTCGAGAAGCGTCCGGCATTGGCGGCTTCCACCCCGATGCCGATTTCGCGCCGGAGAATGGCGAGCTTCTCCGCCTGCTGGGCCTTTTCGTGCCGCAGCAGGCGCAGCGCTTCCCTCACGACTTCGCTCGACGAGCCGTACCCGCCCTGGGAAACTTCATGCTCCACGAATGCGACCATATCGCTCGGAAGGCTCACATTCATCGTCGCCATGTCGCTTCCTTCCCTTCGGGGTCAGCCGAATAGGTGGCGATGTTGGCAATCTTTGTCAATGACGCCGCGTTTCGGATCCGCCCGCCCCGTTTGACCCTTCCTCCGGCTGCGCTAGACTAGACGCCAAGGCCCTGATCGAGGAGGACACCATGGCGGAAACGGACGGCTGGCGGCCGATGCGGACGGCGCCG
>CALFXR010000018.1 GCA_937958475.1 uncultured Mesorhizobium sp.
TCCGGATTCTGCGGCGGTACGATCTCGGCGGTTTCGACGGGAGCCACTGTCGCCGCAGGTTCCGCGATGGGCTCGGCCGGCTCCGCCGGGGCCGGTTCGACCGTTGCCGGCGCCTCGGTTGGTTCGGCTGCCTCCGGTTCCGGCGTCGCGATAAGGGGCGGTTCGGCGAGCAGTGCTTCGGTAGCCGTATCCTGTGGCGGTACGATCTCGGCGGTCTCGGTCGTCTCGGCGATCGTGGGCGGAGGGACGTCTGCTTCGACCGGCTCCGGCAACTCCGGTTCGGCCGCCTCGACGACAGGCGGTTCGGCGAGCAGTGCTTCCGTCGCGGCATCCGGCGGGGGTACGAGTTTTTCTGTCTCGACGGGGACGTCCGCGATCTCCGGCGCGTCTTCCGCGGCCACCGCCTCTGCGACCTCTGCCGGGGCCGGCTCGGCGGCAACGGAGGGCGGTGCCTCGAAGACGATCTCGACGGCGACCGAATCCGTCTCGGCCTCGCCTTCGGCGCGGGTCAGGTAGGTCGCGGCCACCGCGAGAAGCGCGGCGTGGGCGGTCAGCGAAAGGGCGAGTGCCGGCAGCGAGCGCCAGCGGCGCGGCGCGGCGGCGGCAGGCGCGTCGGCGGCCTCAGGTCCCCAGCCGGGCGCGGCCGGCACCGCGTCGTTCGCCGCTCTGCTTCCGACCGGATCGATCGCCGGCGCCTTCTCCGCGACGACGAGGTCGCCATCGATGGCGACGAGCTTGAGATTGGCGCGGCGGTTCATGGTGACCCCGCCAGGCCGGTCGGCGCCAGCACCAGGCCACAGTCGTCGCGGTCGATCCAGGCGGTGATGCCGAACACGTCGCGCAGCGTCTCGGCTGTCATCGTCTCTTCCGGCGTTCCTTCGGCAGCGACGCGGCCATCCTTCAGCATGACGATGCGGTCGCACCAGCGCGCCGCAAGCGTCAGGTCGTGCAGCGAGACCAGGATCGCGCGGCGCTTGCCGGAAGCGAGCCGGCGAAAGGCCGCCATCATCGTCATCTGGTGGGCCGGGTCGAGGCCCGACGCCGGCTCGTCGGCAAGCAGCACCGGCGTATCCTGGGCGATCGCCCGTGCCGCCAACACGCGCGCCTGCTCGCCGCCGGAAAGCTCGGTTGCCGGGCGCGCCGCGAGGTGGGCGACGTCCGTCTCCTCCATGGCGGCGCGGCAGATCGCCAGGTCCTCCGGCGAAAGGCCCTTGCCGAAGGCCCGCCAGGGCAGGCGGCCCAGCCCGACCACTTTTTCGACGCTGAGCGGCCAGCCGATCGTGCGATCCTGCGGCAGGTAGGCGACCAGCCGGCCGCGCTCTGCCAGCGACAGGGCATCCAGCGACCGGTCGCCCAGTCCAACCACTCCCTCGCTTGAAATCTGCCCCGCAAGTGCCCGTAACAGCGTCGATTTTCCAGCTCCGTTAGGGCCGAGCAGTCCAACCACTGCTCCGGGCGCGACGTCCACGTCGATGCCGTGCAGGACGGTTCGGCCGGAAAGCTTCGTTTTCAAGGACTTGGCGGTGATGCGCATCACGTTGCCTCGCGCCTGGACCGGGCTACGAGCCACAGAAAGAAGGGCGCGCCTATCAGCGCCGTCAGAACGCCGACATTGAGCTCGCGCGCCGGCACCACGATGCGTGCGGCGATGTCGGCGGCGAGGAGCAGCGCCGCGCCGCCGAGGCCGCTGGGAATGAGCAACGAGCTCGGCATGCGGTCGGTGAGGGGGCGTATCAGGTGTGGCACGACGAGGCCGATGAAGCCGATGGCGCCGGTCACCGCCGTGCCCGCGCCGACCGCGAGTGCCACGCCGCAGACGATCGACAGCCGCGCCCGCGGCAGGTTCGTGCCCAGGCTCGCCGCCGTCGCCTCGCCGAAGGTCAGCGCGTCAAGTGCCCGGGAAG
This sequence comes from uncultured Mesorhizobium sp., assembly GCA_937958475.1. Taxonomy (GTDB): domain Bacteria; phylum Pseudomonadota; class Alphaproteobacteria; order Rhizobiales; family Rhizobiaceae; genus DUSC01. The sequence continues at coordinate 1,905 of CALFXR010000018.1, forward strand.
ACGAGAGAATCAGCGCCCAGCCGGCGGCCATCAGCGGCAGCGAAAGCCAGACATGGACCATCGAGCGGTCCTTGATCGAGCCGAGCAGCCAGAAGATGATCTCGTAGCTGGCAAACGGGTTCGGCGACAGGTTGAGCGCCAGCGAGGTCAGCGCGCCCGACAGGCTGGACAGCGCGACGCCGGCCAGGATCAGCGTCAGCGTCGTCGTGTTGCCCGCCGCGATGGCCAGGATGACGAGCACGGCGACGAGCGCGCCGGCCAGCGCGCCGGCCGGCAGCGCCAGCATCGAGGCGCCGGCGAGTCCGCTGTAGAAGATCAGCACGGCGCCAAGAGACGCGGTTGCGGAAACGCCGATAAGTCCCGGTTCTGCAAGGGGATTACGCAAGAAGCCCTGAAGCGCCGCGCCGCAGATTCCGAGACTGAATCCGACGATCAGGCCGAGAAGAGCGCGCGGCAGGCGCACCTCGCGCATGATGATGACCGCCGCCTCCTCGCCCCCGGCGAACAAGCCTTTCAGGCCGTCGAGCGGGCCGAGCGCCGCCGGGCCGATCAGCAACGAGCCGGCAAAGAGCAGCAGGATCAGCACGATGAGAAGGGAGGAAAGACGCGAGGGACTCATCCGCCGGTTCCCTTCGCCGCTGCCATCTCCTCGCGCAGCGCCTTCAGCGCGCGTACGGCCTCGATGGTGAACGGCCCGGCGCAGGCCCACGAGCCGCGCGGGGCGATCCCCTTGCGCCGCAGGGATTTCAGCGATGCGATCGCCGGGTGTTCGACGAACTGGTCGGCGAGCGATGGCCCGCCGGGATAGGGCGAGCCGAGCAGGACGAGGTCCGGCCGGTCGCGGACCAGGAGTTCGAGCGGGTACGGCGCCATGCCCGCGTAGCCGCGCTCCGCGACGAGGTTGCGGAAACCTGCCGCCTTCAGCACCGAATCGGCGAGCGTGCCGGAGCCGAGCACCACACCGTTCTGCTCGTAGATGATCGCCGTCGGCGCATCGGCCGCGGGCGGCGAGGAAAGCGCCGCAAGCTCCGCCTCGTAGGCTGACGCGACCGCATCGGCGCGTGCCTCCCGGCCGAGGATCTTCCCCATGCGACGCACCGCGCCGGACACCGAGTCCAGCGTCTGCGCATAGTCGAACGTCTCCACCTTCGTTCCGACATGTTCGAGCAGCTGCGTCGTGTTGTGCAGCGAATAGGTACCCGTCACGACGACGTCGGGGCGCACCAGGAAGACCTCCTCGGCGAGCCCGCGGTTCTTCGCATAGGCGGCCGCGGCCGCGGAGTGGAAGGAGAGGTCGGGATCGTCGGCGAGTGTCGAGAGCGACAGGATCTGCGCCGGATCGGCAAGCTCCAGCACCAGCTGGTCGGTGCACACGTTCAGCGACATGACGCGCGGCAGCGCCTCGCCGGCCGCGGCCGGCGGGGCCAGCAGTGCAAGAAGCAGCGCGGCGAGCCGCGCGGGCCGTCCGACCGGTCGCAGGGAGGAGCGATCGACGGCCCGCGCCACGGTCAGAACCTCGCCTTGACGCCGGCGAAGACGCCGATGCCGGGCATGCCGTAGCCCGTTACCACCTGGTACTTCTGGTTGAGCAGGTTCTCGCCGCGCACGTAGAACTCGGTGTCCTCGTTCCACTTGTAGGCGACGCGGGCGTCGACGAGCACATAGTCGGCGAGATCGACGTCGACGAACGTGCCGTAGGACGGGCTGATGCGGTCGGTCGTGTCGAGCACGGCGCGGGCTGTCCCGGTGATCGTCCAGTTCTCCGCCGGCCGCACGGTCGCCGACAAGGCGATGTCATGGCCCGGGATGCGCGGCCGCTCCAGACCGTCCGGCTGCTTCGTCTGCGTGTAGGTGTAGGCGGCTTCGAGGTCCAGCCACGCAGCGGCCTGCCAGGCGAGCGAAACCTCCAACCCCCGCCGCTTGGTCACCCCCGGCAGTTGCACGTAGGAGGAGGTGACGTAGCTGTAGTCGATCAGGTTGTCGGTATCGAGCTGGAAGTAGGTCAGGTCCGCCACCAGTCGCCCGTCCAGCAGCGTCTGCTCGACGCCGACGTCGAAGGAAAAGCTCTGCTCCGGCTGGAGCGCGGGATTTCCCGTTCCCCAAGGCGCGTAGAGCTCGTAGAGGCTCGGCGCCCGGTAACCCGTGCCGACGGAGGCGTGCAGCTTCGTGCCGAAGTCGGGGAAGAGATAGGCGCCGGTCAGCCGCCACGTGTCGTAGCCGCCGAAGACGGAATGCTGGTCGTGCCGCCCGCCGGCCGTGAGCGTCAAATTGTCGACCGGCTCGACGATCGCCTGCGCCCACACGCCCGCGAGCGAGAAGGCGTCGGACGTGTCGGTGCCGTAGTTGTCCGTCACCTTGGCGCTCTGCCACTCGTGGTCGGCGCCGAACTGCAGCGTCGCCCAGTCGGTCGCCTCGAAGGCGCCCTGGTAGTCGACCTTCTTGCGCAGGCCGTGGTAGTTGGCGTCGAACGGGCCGAATCCCGAAACGAGATGCAGGTTGCGGTCGACGTCGAAGATCTGAACCGACACTGTGTTCTTGAAGCGGCCGTCGAGGAGGTCGAAGTTGAAGCCGACGCGGCCGGCCTTCTGCGTCGTGTCGCCGGTATTGAACTCGTTGTCCGTCGGCGGATTGCCGCTGTCGTCGAACTCGCCGTCGGCCTTGATCAGGAGGCCGTAGGCGAACACGGAGACGTACTCGTTCAGCCGCTGCTCCCCGGCGAAATTGCCGGTGAAGTTTCGGTAGCCGTCCCGTTCGAGCGAAGCCGGGTTGGTGTCGAGGGGAGGGGTGCCGTTCGACAGTACCCGCGAGATGCCGTCGGTCGTCAGACCGTTCAGCCCGAGCGAGAAACGCCCTGTCTCGGTGGCGCCCGTCAGGCGGTAACCGCCGCGCACCGTGCCCCGCGAGCCTGCTTCGATGCTGACCTCGTTGTGGAGGCCGAGGTCGATGCCGCCCAGCGTGGAGATGCCGATCACGCCGGCGACGGCGTCGGACCCGTACAGCGTGCTCTGCGAGCCCTTCAGCACCTCGATACCGGAGACGCTGCCGGCGGTCAGGTGTTCCCACGAGGTCTGTACCTGGGTCGCCGTCGGGTCGGAGATGTCGATGCCGTTGAACAGCGTCTTGACGTATTTCTTGTCGGCGCCGCGCACCGAGAGGCTGGTCTCCTGTCCGGCACCGCCGGGCGCCGAGACCGAGACGCCGGGCATCAGCGTCAGGTAGTCCGTGACCAGCGGCTTCGATTCGCGCGCGATCTTCTCTTCATCGACCGTCTCCACCTTGGAGCCGACCTTGCTCTTTTCCGTCGGTGTCCTGTTCGGCGTCACCACGATGGTGCCGATGTCGGTCTCGGCCTGTGCCGGCGGCATGGCGGCGAGCGCCGCCGCCACGGCGGCTGGAATGAGCGCCTTGTTGTACCCTTGCATGTGATCCCCCGTCCGCGCCGCGCGCGGTTCCGTTGCTGCGAAAAGCCGGTGGGATCAAAAAATTCCCGCCAGCGATGACGTCGCGCCACCACTGTCGAGACAGTGCCGGAAGCTCCCCGCATCCGGAAAAGTGACCATTCGGGGCAGGTCTCCTGGCTCGCGGGTCACCGGCTTGCCCACCTTCCCGAAGCGTTGCGCTTCAGTGGCGTATTCGGACAAGCCTCGCCGTTCACAGTTGCGGGGGCAGCTACGGCTTCGGACGCGGGCGTCCGTTCCGTATTCCCTCTTTCCTCCCGTACCACGGCACGGGAACCTCGAACGATCGGACGGTAGCAACCGCGTCCGGTCGCGTCAATCGCGACAACGGCGTCGACCACTGCCGGTTGCGACATTCCGCCATAGGGCCTATCGAGGGGGAGGCGGCGCCGGGAGCCGCCGGGAGCCGGCATGCTGAAGACCGTCAAGATCCCCATCGCCGACATCTACGTGCCGACGGCGCGGCGCAAGACGCTGCATCCCGAAACGGCGCGGCTGCTCGCCGAGGATATCCTCGAACACGGCATGAAGACGCCGATCCAGGTGCGCAAGGACGACGACCGCTACGTGCTCGTCGAGGGCCTGCACAGGCTGGAGGCGGCGCGTTTTCTCGGCGAGACGGCGGTCGAAGCCTATCTGGTTCAGGCGCGGCGTCACTGAAACGCGCGGCCGCGCTTCTGGCCGTTGACGCATGTCAATGTCGGCGGGCCCGGTTGGGAGACACTGGCGCCAATCACCGGTCGTGTCGACCGCGTCGTCCGGAGGGTCTCCAATGTCTCTACGTTCCGTTCTCGCCGCATCGCTCCTGGTCTCGGCCAGCCTTGCCGCAGCCGGCGTTCCGGCTTCGGCCGGCGACTGCGAGGGCGTCGTCGTCGGCGTCCGCGCGATCAGCCAGTACAACCACGCCAACGGCAACGGCTTCCTCGCCGTCCGCGCCGGACCCGGCGGCGGCTACGCCCAGATCGGCGAGGTCTACCGGGCCGACGGGCTGTCCATCACCGACAGGAGCGGCAACTGGTACGAGGCAAGCTGCCTCTACGGACGTTGCGAGAATCCGCTTTGGGGACCGTCCTATCCTTCGGGTTGGGTGCACAGGAAGTATGTCAAGCTGAGCGGCGCCTGCCCCTGGTGACGCCGCGGGTTTCGGCCGGGGCCTGGTGGACTATTTGGCAGGTGGCGGCGAGCCTGGCATTCGCTAGGATCGGCAAATGCGTCCGCGCCCGCCACGAAGCCGCCGTTCCTTTCGCCATGAGCGGGCCCTGACGGCCCGGCGATCGCCGGAGGTCGCACGATGAGCGCCGAGGTCACGCGTTTCCTCATCGTCGACGATCATCCGCTGTTCCGCGAAGCGCTGCAGATCGCCGTGCAGATGGCCTATCCAGACGTCGCCACGGTCGAGGCGCGTACCGTCGTGGAAGCGCTCGAGATTCTCGCCCGCGAACAGCCCTTCGATCTGGCGCTTCTCGACCTCAACATCCCGGGCGTCCACGGCTTCGAGGGCCTGCTCCAGATCAGGACGCGCCATCCTCGTCTCCCCGTGGTCGTGGTCTCCGGCCACGAGGAGCCGCGAATCATCACGGAAGCGCTGTCCTACGGCGCGGCGGGTTTCATCCCGAAATCCGTGCGCAAGGACGAACTCGCCGGTGCCATCCGATCGGTCATGGAAGGCGCCGTCTATGCGCCCGAATCGTTCGGCGGTTCGCCGCCGACGGCCGAACGTTCCGACAGGAGCGAGCTGATGGCGCGGCTGGCGCGGCTGACGCCACAGCAGCTTCGCGTCCTGCACATGCTGAAGCAGGGAATGCTGAACAAGCAGATCGCCTACGAACTCCAGGTCGGCGAGACAACGGTGAAGGCGCACGTCTCGGAGATCCTGCGCAAGCTAAACGTCTACAGCCGCACCCAGGCCGTGATCGAGGTCTCGAAGCTCGACAATGCCGACCTGTTTCGTGACCAGGCCGGCTTCTGAAACAGCCGGAGGACGTCAGGCGAGCAGGTGGGCGAGCAGCGCGCGCAGCTGTGCCGGTTTCACCGGCTTCAGCATGACTTCGATTCCCTCCCGCCGTGCCGATCGCTGCAATTGGTCGGACGGGTCGGCGGTGACGATCACGGCGGGCACCTGACGCAAGAGAAAGACGCGGGCCTGGGCGATCGCGTCGCTGCCGAGGTCGCCGTGGTCGAGGTGCTGGTCGGCGATGATGACATCGGGAACCCAGTCCGTATCGCCGAGCGCGTCGATGGCCGCGGCGGAGGTCGCCGCGGTGCGCACCGCGCAGCGCCAGCGCTGCAGCAGCGCGGTCGTCGCCTCGGCGACCGTCTCGTCGTTCTCGACGAGCAGGACCTTCGTGCCGAACAGGCCGTAGGCGCGCGGCGCTTCCGGCTCGGCGGGGGAGGCCTGGACCTCCGGCGTGCGCGCCAGCGGCAGTGTGAGGTGGAAGACGGTGCCGCGGCCGACGACCGACGAGAAGGTCAGATCATGACCGAGCGCATCGACCATGCGCCTGACGATGGAGAGGCCGAGCCCGAGACCGCCGGCGTGGTCGGCGGCCGATGCGGTGCCGCGATGGAATTCCTCGAAGATCTCGTCGCGCTCGTCGTCGGGGATGCCCGAGCCGGTGTCGCAGACGTCGACGCGCAGGCCGGCTCCCCGGCGCCGCGCAGCGACGAGGACGCCACCCTTCGCCGTGTAGCGCAACGCATTTGAGACGATGTTCTGCAGGATGCGGCGCAGCAGCGTGCGATCCGAGACGGCCGCGAGATCGGTGGCGCGGAAGCGAAGGCGCACCCCCTTCTTGTCGGCGAGCGGCTGGAAGTCGGACTTCAGCGAGGCGAACAGCGGCTCCAGCGCGACGTCGGTGCGCTCCGGCCGGACCACTCCGGCGTCGAGCTTGGAGATGTCGAGGAGCGTGCGCAGGAGTTCGCCCATCGTCTCCAGCGACCGCTCGACCTGGCGGACGAGGCGGTGCCCCTCTTCGCCGGACTGAAGCTCGGCCAGTGCCGAGATCGAGAGCAGGGCGGCATTGAGCGGCTGCAGCACGTCGTGGCTCGCCGCGGCCAGGAAGCGCGTCTTCGAGGTGTTGGCGCGCTCGGCGTTTTCCTTGGCCGAGGCGAGGTCGATGTTCGACCGCTCCAGCCGGCGCAGCGTCGAACGCAACTCCTCGGTGCGCAGCTTCACCCGGCTTTCCAGGTTGATCGCCGTCTGGAACAGCGAGAACGCGTTGCCCTGCTGGTCCATCGCCCGCTCGACGCGCGACATCAGCGCGGCGTTGATGCGCTTCAGGCGCTCGATGTCGTCGATCTCGCGCATGGCTATTCCGCCGCCTGCGGTCGGCCGAAGGCGATGCCGGTGAAGGTCTGGTTCAGGTGCATGGAGCGGTACTGTTCTCCATAGGTACCGAAGCCGACGACGTTGTTTTCCCGGTAGAGTTCCGACATGTCGCGGAAGACCTGGCGGTTCTGCGCGTCGAGGCGGCGCAGCACGCAGTCGAAGCCGAGGATCACGTCGGTACCCCCCAGCTTCTCGTCGACGGTCCTGAATGCCGCGCGCGTCGATTCGACCATGCCCTTGGGCTGGGCAATCGTCAGCACGATGCCGTCGTCGATGGCGCAAAAGAAGGAGAGCGAACCGTCGGGGTGCACCTTCTGGATCGAGCGGCAGTAGTACTCGCCGCCGACGCGCACCACGACCGGATGCGAGGCGAAGCTCATCGGGGTCAGCGAACCCGGATCGAGGCCGATCGCCGCCGCATATTCCTCCGCCGCTGGCGCGGCGTTGAATTCGCGTACGATGCGGTGGTCGGGGTCCGACGCCGTGACCACCAGCTTGTCGCCGGTCGGCACGAAGTTCTCCGTCTTGAACACCTGGAAGGGCAGGCTGGTGGCGACCAGCACGATCACCGCGCAGTCGGTGTCGACGCCGCCATCGGTGAACAGCGCCGTGGTCTCGAACTTCAGATCGTCGCCGGCCGAGCCGCCGATCAGCGGGATATCGTCGAGGCTCCAGTGGATCGCGGAGGTCAGCGCCTCCTCGGCATAGGAGAGGCCGTCGACAAAACACAACGCGAAGACCTGGCCGCTGCGCATCGAGGCGCCGTCCGCCGAAAGCTGCTGCTTCAGCCGCTCCACCTCGCCGGCGATGGCGTCCATGCCCGAGGACGAGAGGCGGCGGATCATGGTCGTCGCCACGTCGAACGAGGCGCGCGGGAAGAGGATGGCGAGAACCTGGCCCTCGGCGAGGCCGCCGGGCGTGATCTCGCCCGCCGTCGAGCAGCCGGCATAGCGCAGGCCCGGCGCCTGCCGCGCCAGCGCCCGGGCCAGCGGCTGAGCCCCGATCAGCGACTGCGAGAAGAACACCAGGGCGAATTCGGCGCCGGTCTCCTCCGCCGCCGTCGCCACGGCGTCGGCGAAGGCGTCGGCGTCCGCCACGTCGGTGGCCACAACGCTCACGCCGCAGGCGTAGATCGCATGCGAGACGGTCAGCTCCAGAGTCCTCCCAGACCGCCGATGCCTTCTTGCGGGCGCCGACGCAGCCGAATGCGGGCCATCTTGGTCCGCGGCGACGGCTTTGACAAGGCGACCGCCGCTGCGACCGAAAGTACAATATACGCTCGAAACCACGCTGGGCATTCTTTCGCGATTGCCGATGATCGGGTTAGGGTGGAACCCGTGTCGGCGGACGCGCCCCCTGAGCGGGCGGTCCTCGGAGTTTCGACATTGGGAGGAGGAGTTCTAGATGTCTGAAGTCACGATCAACGTAAACGGACGAACCGTCACCAAGACGGTCGAGGACCGGACGCTGCTTGTCCATTTCCTGCGTGAGGATCTCGGCCTGACCGGGACCCACGTCGGCTGCGATACCTCGCAGTGCGGTTCCTGTGTCGTCCATGTCGACGGCAAGGCGGTCAAGAGCTGCACCATGCTCGCCGCGCAGGCGTCGGGCTCGAGCGTCGTCACCATCGAGGGCCTCGCCAACGCCGCCGAACTGCACCCCGTTCAGGCCGCGTTCAAGGAGCATCACGGCCTCCAGTGCGGCTTCTGTACGCCGGGCATGATCATGGCCGCCGTGGACATGATCAACCGTCACCCGGAAGGCCTCGACGAGGCGACCGTGCGCGCCGAGCTCGAAGGCAACATCTGCCGCTGCACGGGCTACCACAACATCGTCAAGGCCATCCTCGCCGCCTCGGCGACGATGGGCAAGGCCGGCAAGGGCAAGGCGAAGGCAGCGTAGGAGAGCCGGTCGTCACACGTCGGTCGTCGGCCGAAAGGCCACCGACCGACGACCGACGACCGACGATCCAAGTTTACCAGACATCACTCCCGGGAGGAGAGGAAATATGGGTATCGAAGGCATCGGCGCCCGGGTGGCGCGCAAGGAAGACAGGCGCTTCATCACCGGCGCGGGCCGCTATGTCGACGACATGGTGGTTCCCGGCATGAAGCATGCGGCGTTCGTGCGCAGCCCCTACGCGCACGCCGACATCAAGAAGATCGACGTCAAGAAGGCGCAGGCCATGCCCGGCGTCATCGGCGTGCTCACCGGCCGCGAGCTGAAGGCCGACGGCATCGGCAACCTGATCTGCGGCTGGATGATCCACTCCAAGGACGGCTCGCCGATGAAGATGGGCGCCTGGTCGCCGCTGGCGGTCGACCGCGTCCGCTATGTCGGCGACGCGGTGGTGATCGTCGTGGCCGAGACCAAGGCCCTGGCGCGCGACGCGGCCGAGGCCGTCGAGATCACCTACAAGGAAAAGAAGGCGGTGACGGACGCCGTGGCGGCGCTGAAGCCCGGCGCCCCGCAGCTGCATCCGGAAGCGGACAACAACCTGATCTACGACTGGGAGATCGGCGACGCCAAGGCAACCGACGCGGCAATCGCGAAGGCCGCCCACGTGACGAAGATGCACATCGTCAACAACCGGCTGGTGCCCAACGCCATGGAGCCGCGCGCCGCGCTCGGCCACTACGACAAGGCCGAGGACCACTACACCTGCTGGACGACCTCGCAGAATCCGCATGTCGCACGCCTGGTGATGAGCGCCTTCTACAACGTCGCGCCGGAGAACAAGCTGCGCGTCATCGCCCCCGACGTCGGCGGCGGCTTCGGCTCGAAGATCTACATCTACCCCGAAGAGATCGTCTGCCTGTGGGCCTCGAAGAAAACCGGCGTGCCGGTGAAGTGGGTCGCCGATCGCACCGAGAGCTTCCTCTCCGACGCGCACGGCCGCGACCACGTCACCGAGGTGCAGCTGGCCTTCGACGGCGACAACAACATGACGGCGCTGAAGGTCGACACGATCGCCAATCTCGGCGCCTACATGTCGCTCTTCTCCTCGTCGGTGCCGACCTATCTCTACGCCACGCTGCTGTCGGGCCAGTACAAGATCCCAGCGATCCACGCCAACGTGCGCACGGTCTACACCAACACCGCGCCCGTCGACGCCTATCGCGGCGCCGGCCGTCCGGAAGCGACCTACCTGCTCGAGCGCGTCGTCGAGACGGCCGCGCGCGAGCTCGGCGTCGCCCCGGCAGAGCTGCGGCGCAAGAACTTCATCACATCGTTCCCGTACCAGACGCCGGTGATCATGTGCTACGACGCCGGCGACTACGCGGCGTCCCTCGATGCGGCGATGAAGGCGGCCGACTATGCCGGCTTCGCCAAGCGCCGCGTCGAGGCGAAGAAGCGCGGCAAGCTGCGCGGCATCGGCATGTCCAACTACATCGAGGCTTGCGGCATCGCGCCGTCGGCGGCGGTGGGCTCGCTCGGCGCCGGCGTCGGCCTGTGGGAATCGGCCGAGGTGCGGGTCAACGCGGTCGGCACCATCGAGGTTCTGACCGGCTCGCACAGCCACGGCCAGGGCCACGAGACGACCTTCGCGCAGCTCGTCGCCGAGCGTTTCGGCGTGCCGATCGACTCGGTCTCCATCGTCCACGGCGACACCGACAAGGTGCAGATGGGCATGGGCACCTACGGCTCGCGTTCCGGCGCGGTCGGCATGAGCGCCATCGTCAAGGCGCTCGACAAGGTCGAGGCGAAGGCCAAGAAGATCGCCGCCCACCTGCTCGAGGCCGACGAGGGCGACATCGTCATCGAGAACGGCGCGCTGAAGGTCGCCGGCACCGACAAGAACGTGCCGTGGTTCCAGATGGCGCTCGCCGCATACACGGCCCACAACCTGCCGGGCGGCATGGAGCCGGGCCTGAAGGAAGGCGCCTTCTACGACCCGTCCAACTTCACCTTCCCGGCGGGCTGCTACATCTGCGAGGTCGAGGTGGATCCGGACACCGGCCACACCGACATCGTCCAGTTCGTCGCGGCCGACGATTTCGGAAACATCATCAACCCGATGATCGTCGAGGGCCAGGTCCATGGCGGCATCGCCCAGGGCATCGGCCAGGCGCTGCTGGAAGGCTGCCAGTACGACCCCGCGACGGGCCAGCTGCTGACGGCGAGCTACATGGACTACACGATGCCGCGGGCCAGCGACCTGCCGTCCTTCAGCGTGTCGACCTCGAACACGCCGTGCCCGTCGAACCCGCTCGGCATCAAGGGCTGCGGCGAGGCGGGCGCGATCGGCTCGCCGCCCGCGGTCATGAACGCCATCACCGACGCCATCGGCAACAACGACCTGACCATGCCGGCGACGCCGCAGAAGGTCTGGGCGGCGTTGCGCGCGGCAAAGAAGCACTGAGGAGGAACAGCGATGTATTCGGTCAACTATCACCGCGCCGCCTCGGTCGCGGACGCCGTCAAGAAGGTCAAGTCCGGCGACGGCAAGTTCCTGGCGGGGGGCATGACGCTCATCCCGACCATGAAGTCGCGGCTGGCAGCGCCGTCCGACGTCGTCGACGTCACGAAGATCGCCGGGCTGTCGGGCATCACCGTGTCCGGCAAGACCGTGACCATCGGCGCGACGACGACGCATGCCGAGGTCGCCACCAGCGCCAAGCTGGCAAAGATCTGCCCGGCGCTGTGCAGCCTCGCCAGCCACATCGGCGACCCGCACGTGCGCCACAAGGGCACGATCGGCGGCTCGATCGCCAACAACGACCCGGCGGCCGACTATCCGTCGGCCATGCTGGCGCTCGGCGCCACCATCGTCACCAACAAGCGCGAGATCGCGGCCGACAAGTTCTTCAGGGGCCTGTTCGAGACGGCGCTGAAGGACGACGAGATGGTGACGGCGGTGACCTTCACCGCGCCGGCCAAGGCGGGCTACGCCAAGTTCCCCAACCCCGCCTCGCGCTACGCCATCACCGGCGTGTTCGTGGCCAAGGGCAAGGACGGCGTACGCGCGGCGGTCACCGGCGCCGGCGAGAACGGCGTGTTCCGTTCCAAGGAGATCGAGGCCGCGCTGGCGAAGACGTTCGACGCGGCCGCGCTCGACGGCGTCAAGGTTTCGGCGAAGGCCCTGATGGGCGATCTCCATGCGACGCCGGAATACCGGGCCAACCTGGTCGTCGTCATGGCGAAGCGTGCGGTTGCCGCGGCCAACGGCTGAGCGGGTTCGCACGAGGAAAAGGGAAGGGGGCCGCGCGGCCCCCTTTTTTCATTGGCGCGGGCGATCGGAACCGGCATCTGCAAGCCGCCGGGCGAAGTAGCGCACCGTCTTCCTGCCGCCATGGATCGCGGCGGACCCCACCTCGACAAAGCCGAGAGCGGCATGGAAGGCGTCCGACGCCGGGTTGGGCGGGTCGGCATTGACCTCGCAGACGACGATGTCGTGGCCGGCGGCGCGGGCGGCGGAAAACAGCTCCTCGTAGAGGCGCCGCGCATGGCCGCGGCCGCGCGCCGAGGGATCGACGGCGATGCGGTCGACATAGACGAAATGCCGGTAGCGTTCGCGGAACCAGAGGAAGTTCGGGCTGTCGTAGTCGGCGTGCTGGTCGAAGGCGAGCATGAACGCCTCCAGCGTGCCGATGCAGGGCGCGGCGAAGGCGCTGGCGATCATGGCGCGGAGCTTTTCCGGCTCCAGCCAGGAAAGCTCCTCGGCATGGGCGTTGTTCAGCGAAAGCACGGCCGCTTCGTCGGCCGGCGCGATCGGCCGGATGGGACGGAGCCCGGCTGGATCGGCTGCGTGCATGGGCTGTTCCCGTCCTGCAAGGCCGGCGAGGAACGCCAGCACGGCGGCGCGCATGGCGGGCGTCTCGACATGGCCGGTGTCGGGAGAGCGCACGAGCGTCAACGCGCCCGCCGCGCCGCATGCGGCATAGGCGGCGCGGGTCTCGGCCAGCGCGATATCGACCGCATCGGGCGGCGTCAGCGGGTCGCGGTCGCCGACGCAGACGAGTTGCGGCCGCGGCGCGATCATGCCGGCGATCCGCCCGACCGAGGTTTGCGCCAGCAGGCCGGGGATGGTCATGTAGTGACCGTGCAAATCGTGCGCGCCGGTGGCGACGAGATGTTGCCAGTCGGCGAAGCAGCACAGATGCGCGACGCCGGCCAGTGCCGGCTCCAGCGCGCCGAGGAAGTAGGCATGGGTCGCGCCCATCGACAGGCCGAGCGCGGCGATCCGGCCTGCATCGACGTCGTCGCGGCCGCGCAGATGGTCGAAGGCCGCCAGCTGGTCGCCGAGCATCTCGCCCATCAGCGTGCGGCCGTGCCAGAGCAGCGCCTTGGCGAGCGCGCTCTCGCCCGGCTCGCGGCGTTTTCCGAAGGTCGGCATGTCGATCGCGAGCGTGACATATCCGGCCCGCGCCAGCGCCGGTCCGTAGGGCGAGATCAGGCTCGGTCGCCCGTCGAGCAGTTCGTCGGCGCCGATCTCGTAGCGGGCGCCGTGGGCGTGGCAGTAGAGCACGGCGGGGAAGGGGCCTTCGCCCGGCGGACGGCAGAGGATGCCGCGCACGGCGGTGCCGCGGATTCTTAGCGCCAGCCGCTCGACGACATGGTCGCCGCGGTCCTCGACCGTGGACGAGACGAGGCGGGGCGCATCCCGCGCCGGCAGGACGACGAGGCGGGCGAGGTCGGCCGCTGGGAGCGTTTCGAGAGCCATGGCGCGATTCCCTAGCCGGTTTTGCCGCCCGCGGAAATCCTGCGCACCGGGACGGGGAACATTACCGGCCTTTGCGCCCGACTCGCCCCTCGGCGCCATGACGAGCCTCAGCCCGCCGGCAGGGTGCGCGCGATCAGCCGGCCCATGCGCTCGGAAAACGCCCTGGCGTCGGCCGGCTTGTCGCCGTCGAGGATGCGCGCCTCGTCCAGGAGCAGATGGGCGACGTCCTGCCGGTAGGCGAGGTCGTCGGCGCCGGTCCTGGCCAGAGCGACGATGCGCGCATGGCGCGGGTTGATCTCGAGGATCGGCTTCGCAGCCGATTCCAGCCGCCCCGCGGCGCTGAGCAGGCGCTCGATCTGCCGGTCGGGTCCGTGCTCCGGCGCGACCAGGCAGACCGCGCTCTCGGTCAGCCGGTCCGACGCCTTGACGTCGGCGACGGCGTCGCCGAGCGTCTCCCTGACGAAGGCGAGGAAGGCGGCGGTCTCCGGCGCGGTCTCCGCGTCGGGCTTCGCCGCGTCGTCGGGAAGCGGGATGTCGGAGAGGTCGACCGCGCCTTGCGTCACCGACTTGAACGGCTTGCCGTCGAACTCGGGCGCCATCGTCACCCAGAAACTGTCGACCGGGTCGGTGAGCAGCAGCACCTCGACGCCGCGGGCGCGGAAACCTTCCAGCTGCGGCGAGGCTTCCAGCCGGGCACGGTCGTCGCCGGCCATGAAATAGATCGCCGTCTGGCCCTGCTTCATCGCGCCGACATAGTCGGCCAGGCTGCGCAGGCCTTCGCCCGACGCCGTCGAGCGGAACCGGGCAAGCTTCAGCAGCTGCTCGCGCCGCTCGAAATCCTCGTAGATGCCTTCCTTCAGCACGACGCCGAAGTTTTCCCAGATTTTGGCATAGGCCTCGGCGTCGCTTTCCGCGAGCTTCGCCAGGTCGCCGAGGACGCGGCCGGTGACGCCCTTGCGGATCGCGGAAAGCAGCGGGCTTTCCTGGATCATCTCGCGCGACACGTTGAGCGGCAGGTCGGCGGAATCGACCAGGCCGCGGACGAAGCGCAGGTAGCGGGGCAGGAGGTCGGCGTCGTCGGTGATGAAGACGCGGCGCACGTAGAGCTTCATGCGCCCCTTGCGGTCCTGGTCGAACAGGTCGAACGGCCGCGCGCCGGGGACGAAGGCGAGCACGTTGTATTCGTGGCGGCCCTCGGCGCGGAAATGCACGGTCAATGCCGGTTCGTCGTACTGGCCGGCGATGCTGCGGTAGAAGTCGGTGTATTCCTCCGGCTTGATCTCGGCCTTGGGCCGTACCCACAACGCCGTGCCGTCGGCGACGGCGCGCGCCTCGGCGCCGGGCTTCTCGACCAGCGCGATCGGCACCGGCACGTGGCCGGACTGCGCCTTGATCAGCCGCTCGAGCCGATGGGCCTCGGCATAGGATGCAGCATCCTCCATCAGATGGAGCACGACGCGCGTGCCGCGCCGCGGCGCTTCGTCGAGGGCCGCGGGCGCGATCTCGTAGGAGCCCTTGCCGTCGGACGACCAGCGCCAGGCCTCGTCGCCGCCGGCCGCGCGGGTGATCACGTCGACCCGGTCGGCGACCATGAAGGCCGAATAGAAGCCGACGCCGAACTGGCCGATCAGCTGGGCGTCGCCGGTCTTGGCGGCCTCCATGCGCTCCATGAAGGCGCGCGTGCCAGAGCGCGCGATGGTGCCGAGCGCCTCGACCAGCTCGTCGCGGCCCATGCCGATGCCGTTGTCCTCGACGGCGAGGCGCTTCCCGTCCGCATCGGCGGAAACGATGATGGCGGGCTTCGGATCGTCGCCGAGCAGTTCCGGCCGGCCGATCGCGTCGAAGCGCAGCTTCTCGCAGGCGTCCGCCGCGTTGGAGATCAGCTCGCGCATGAACACGTCGCGGTCCGAATAGACCGAATGCACCATCATGTGCAGCAGGCGGGCGACGTCCGCCTCGAAGGACCTGGTTTCCGTCTGTGTCGTCATGTCAAGAACCCGTTCATCCGATGCCGTCCGGGC
>CALFXR010000019.1 GCA_937958475.1 uncultured Mesorhizobium sp.
GCGGTGTAGTCTTCCAGCGCGTAGAGCGACATGTCCTTGCCGTAGCCCGACTGCTTCAGCCCGCCATGCGGCATCTCGTTGGTGAGCATGAAGTGGGTGTTGATCCAGGTGCAGCCGTACTGCAGCCGCGCCGCCGTCGCCATGGCGCGGGAGACGTCCTTCGTCCACACCGAGGAGGCGAGGCCGTAGTCGCTGTCGTTGGCCCAGGCGACCGCCTCGTCGACGTCGGAGAAGCGGGTGACCGAGACGACCGGGCCGAACACTTCGCGGCGGACGATCTCGTCGGTCTGGAGCGCGCCGGCGACGACGGTCGGCTGGTAGTAGAAGCCGCCGCCCTCGCCCGGCTTGCCGCCGGTGGTGATCTCGATGTGGTTCAGCTCCGCGGCGCGCTCGACGAAGGAGGCGACGCGGTCGCGCTGGCGCCTGGAGATCAACGGGCCGATCTCGTTCTCGGTGTCGTCGCTGCGATTGTAGCGGATGGTCGAGACCGCCGAGGAGAGGTCGGCGACGAGCTTCTCGTAGACCTTGTCGCCGGCATAGATGCGGCAGGCGGCGGTGCAGTCCTGGCCGGCATTGTAGTAGCCGAAGGCACGCAGGCCATTGACCACCGCGTCGATGTCGGCGTCGTCGAAGACGATGACAGGGGCCTTGCCGCCGAGCTCGAGATGGGTGCGCTTGACCGACTTCGCGGCCGCCTGCAGCACCTTCTTGCCGGTGGCGACGTCGCCGGTGATGGAGATCATGTTGATTTTTGCGTGGTTGATCAGCGCGTTGCCGACACTCTCGCCGCGGCCGAGCACGACATTGACGACGCCCTCGGGCAGGACGTCCGCGAGGACCTTCGCCAGCTTCAGCGCGGTCAGCGGGGTCTGCTCGGATGGCTTGAAGACGACGGTGTTGCCGCCAGCGATCGCCGGCGCCAGCTTCCAGGCCATCATCATCAGCGGGTAGTTCCACGGCGCGATCGAGGCGACGATGCCGATCGGATCGCGGCGGATCATCGAGGTATGGCCGGGCAGGTATTCGCCGGCGACCTGGCCGGGCATGGAGCGCACCGCGCCGGCGAAGAAGCGCCAGCAGTCGACGATGGCCGGGATCTCGTCGTTGAGCACGGCGTTGATCGGCTTGCCGCAGTTGAGCGCCTCCAGCGCGGCGAAGCCGGCGGCCTCGGCCTCGATGCGATCGGCGATCTTCAGCAGGTAGCCGGAGCGCTGCGCCGGCGTGGTGCGCGACCAGGTGGCGAACGCCTTCTCGGCGGCCGCGACGGCCGCCTCGATCTGCGACTGGCTGGCCTCGGGGATGTTCAGCACCGTCTCGCCGGTGCGCGGGTTGAGGATCGCCTCCTCGGTCTCGGTGCCGGCCTCGAAGGCCGAGCCGATCAGCATCTGGGTATCCATGGTGTGTCTCCCTTGTTCAACGGGCAGTCGGCAGTCGGTAGTCGGCAGTCGGGGAACCTCTTCGTCCCGACTGCCGACTGCCGATTGCCGATTGCCCTGGTTTCATTTGCCGGCCCCGGCGACCTGGTCGCCGTCGCGGGTCAGGTAGTAGGCGGCAAGGATCGGCAGCAGCGTGACGAGGACGACGACCATGGCGACGACGTTGGTGACCGGGCGCTGGCGCGGGCGCACCAGTTCCTCGAGCATCCAGATCGGCAGGGTCTGCTGCTGGCCGGCGGTGAAGGTGGTGACGATGACCTCGTCGAAGGACAGCGCGAAGGCGAGCATGCCGCCCGCGAGCAGAGCCGTGCCGATGTTGGGCAGGATCACGTAGCGGAAGGTCTGGAAGCCGTTGGCGCCGAGGTCCATGGAGGCCTCGACGAGCGAGCCGGACGTGCGGCGGAAGCGGGCCACGGCATTGTTGTAGACCACGACCACGCAGAAGGTGGCGTGGCCGAGCACGATCGTCCAGAACGAGAACGGGATCTCCGCCAGGCTGAAGGCCGAACGCAGCGCGATGCCGGTGATGATGCCGGGCAGCGCGATCGGCAGGATGACGAGCAGCGAGATCACCTCGCGGCCGAAGAAGCGCGTGCCCGAGATCGCCGCGGCGCACAGCGTGCCGAGCAGCAGCGCGATCGCCGTCGAGATGGCGGCGACCTGGACGGAGAGCGTCAGCGCCTGCCAGACGTCGGGCCGCGCCCAGGTCACCGCCAGCCATTTGACGGTGAGGCCGGGCGGCGGCCACTGGTAGCTCTTCTCCTCGGTGGTGAAGGCGTAGACGAAGATCAGCAGCAGCGGCACGTGCAGGAAGAGCAGGCCGGCCGCGGCGGCGATCTTCAGGCCGAGCGGCGCGGAGGCGGAGCGGTCAGAGCGCATCGAGGCCTCCTTCCGGCGATGTCCCGCCGCCCCTCATCTGCCTGCCGGCATCTTCTCCCCGTAAGGAACGGGGAGAAGACGGCTGTCGCAACGTCGGCGATCCCCCTCTCCCCGCATGCGGGGAGAGGGTAAGGGTGAGGGGCAGGCCGAGGCTACAGCGCATCGAAGGCTCCCATGCGCTTGGCCGCCCACAGGTAGAGCCCCATGATGACGATCGGCACCACGGTGAAGGCGGCGGCGAGCGGGATGTTGCCGGCCGTGCCCTGGTGGGCGTAGACCGCCTGGCCGATGAACAGCCGCGACGTGCCGATGATCTGCGGGATGATGTAGTCGCCGAGCGTCAGCGAGAAGGTGAAGATCGAGCCGGCGACGATGCCGGGCAGCGCCAGCGGGAAGAGCACGTTGCGGAAGGTCTGGCCGGGCGAGGCGCCGAGATCGGAGGACGCCTCGACCAGATTGCCGGGGACGCGCTCGAGTGCGGCCTGGATGGGCAGGATCATGAAGGGCAGCCAGACATAGACGAAGACGATGAAGGTTCCCGTCGCCGAGACCGACAGCGAGTTGCCGCCGACGATCGGAACAGCCAGCCAGGCCTCGACCAGCCAGAGCATGTGGAGCTTGGCGAACAGCCAGGAAAGGATGCCTTCCTTGGCGAGGATCAGCTTCCAGGCGTAGACCTTGACCAGGTAGCTCGACCAGAGCGGCAGCATGATGCCGAGATAGAACAGCGCCTTCCACCTGCCGCGGGCATAGCGGGCGGCGAAGTAGGCGATCGGAAAGGCGACGATCGCCGAGGCGAGCGTCACCAGCGCCGCCATGGTGACGGTGCGCATGATGATGTCGAGATTCGCCGGCCGCAGAAGCTCGCCATAGGTCTTCAGCGTGAACTCGCGGTTGATCAGGCCGGAGAACTCGTCGATCGAGAAGAAGCTCTGCAGGAGCAGCGCAAACAGCGAGCCGAGATAGATGATGCCGAGCCAGAGAACCGGCGGCGTCAGCATCAGGAAAAGAAGCAGCTTCGGCCGGCGCCAGAACGTGTCGGACAGCGCGCCGAGCATGCCGCCGCGGGCCGGCAGGATGGCGGGGTTCTTCCGGTCGAGGAGCGCGGCGTCAGTCATCGCGGCGGCCTCCCGCGGGATGACGGCCGGGCGTTCCTTCGCGCCGGAGAGCGGCGGCCTCGCTTGTGCGCGACGCCCCGCTCACGCTTCCCCCTCCATTACGTGCAGGTGCTCGCGGTTGAAGGTCAGGACCACCGCCTCGCCGGCCTCGGGAAGCGGCGATCCGGCGGGAACGATGGCATTGAGGCGCTGGCCGCCGGCATCGAGCGCGACACGCGTGGTGGCGCCGAGGTAGCTCGTGGACACGATCGTTGCCGGCACGCCGTCGCCCACGGCGGCACGCTGGATGCGGATCGCTTCGGGCCTGAGGCTGCCCCAGCGGCGCTGGCCGGAGTAGCGCAGGACGAAATCCGGCGGGAGCACGTTCGACGAGCCGACGAAATCGGCGACGAAACGCGAGGCGGGACGCTGGTAGATCTCCTCGGGCGTGCCGATCTGCATGATGCGGCCGTCGTTGAAGACGGCGACGCGGTCGGCCATGGACAGGGCCTCGCCCTGGTCGTGGGTGACGAAGACGAAGGTGATGCCGAGCGCCTTCTGCAGCGACTTCAGCTCTTCCTGCATGTTCTCGCGCAGCTTCAGGTCGAGGGCGCCGAGCGGCTCGTCGAGCAGGAGCACCTTCGGCTTGTTGACGAGCGCGCGGGCGAGCGCGACGCGCTGGCGCTGGCCGCCGGAGAGCTGCCCCGGCCGGCGCGCGCCGTAGCCGGGCAGCTGGACGAGCTTCAGCGCCTCCTCGGCGGCCCGGCGCCGCTCGGCCTTGCCGACGCCCTTGACCATCAGCCCGTAGGCGACGTTGTCGATGACGTTCAAATGCGGGAACAGCGCGTAGTCCTGGAAGACGGTGTTGACGTTGCGCCGATAGGGCGGGACGCCGTCGGCGCTCTCGCCGAAGATCTCGATGTGGCCGGCGGTCGGCTGCTCGAAGCCGGCGATCAGCCTGAGGCAGGTTGTCTTGCCCGAACCGGACGGCCCGAGCATGGCGAAGAACTCGCCGGGCCGGATTTCCAGGTCGACCGCGTCGACGGCGCGCACGGCGCCGAAGTGGCGGGAAACCTTCTGGAAGGAGACGGCTGGGGTCATGGTGGTCGAACATTCCTGCTGCTGTCGCGAAGCACCCCCTCACCGGCCCTTCGGGCCACCTCTCCCCCTGCCCGGGGGAGAGGAGGTGCCAATCGCCAACGCTGCGACTCCTCTCCCCCACGTCATGGGGGAGAGGTGGATCGGGCGAAGCCCGAGACGGTGAGGGGGTCGGCGCGGAACGAGCCGCGCCGACCTCAGGCGATCACCGCCCGCCGATGACGCCGATGTAGTCCGACACCCAGCGATAGTAGGGCACGCAGGCGTCGTTCTGGGTGGCGCACTTGGAGGTCGGCGTCGTCCAGAAGTGGACCTTCTCGAAATTGTCGAAGCCGTTGGTGGTGCAGGTTTCCTTGGTCATCATGCCGCGCCCGTCGGTGCAGGCGGCCGGAACCGAGGGGTTGGCGCCGAACCAGACGCCGAGGTCGCTCTGCAGGTTGGACGACAGCGAATGCTCCATCCACATGTAGGAGCAGTTCGGGTTGGCGGCATCGACATGCATCATGGTGGTGTCGGCCCAGCCGGTGACGCCTTCCTCGGGGAACACCGAGGCGACCGGCTGCTTGTCGCCCTGAAGCAGGTTGACCTGGAACGGCCACGAGCCGGAGGCGACGACGCCCTCGTTCTTGAAGTCGTCGATCTGGATGAAGGCGTCGTGCCAGTAGCGGCCGACCAGCTGGCGCTGCTGGCGCAGCAGGTCGAGCGCCGCCTTGTACTGGTCCTCGGTCAGCTCGTACGGGCTCTTGATGCCGAGGTCCGGCTTGTGCGCCATCAGGTAGAGCGCGGCGTCGGCGACGTGGATCGGGCCGTCATAGGCCTGGACGCGGCCCTTGTTCGACTTGCCGTCGTCGAGCGTCATCTCCTCGAAGACGACCTTCCACGAGGTCGGCGCGGTCTTGATGGCGTTGGTGTTGTACATCAGGACGTTCGGGCCCCACATGTAGGGCACGCCGTAGTGGACGCCGTCGACCGTGTGCCAGGGCGCGTTCTTCAGGCGATCGTCCACCGTCGACCAGCTCTTCACCAGGTCGACGTTGACCGGCTGGACGCGCTTGCCGGCGATGAGGCGCAGCGACGCGTCGCCGGAGGCGGTGACGAGGTCGAAGCCGCCCTCGTTCATCAGCGCGACCATCTCGTCGGAGGTGTTGGCGGTCTTGACGTTGACCTTGCAGCCCGTGGCCGCCTCGAACTTGGTCACCCAGTCGAAGCCCTTGTCGGTCTCGCCGCGCTCGATGTAGCCCGCCCAGGCGACGATGTTGACCTGGCCTTCGCCGGCGCCGATTTCCTTCAGCTGGGCCATGGCCTGGCCGGGGATGCTCAGCGCCAGAGCCAGCGCGGTACAGGATTTCAGGAATGATTTCATCGTGTCGTCTCCCATTGAGGGAACCGCTCTCCAATCGGCGGCATCGTCCCTAGTATGAACCTGTCTTAGATCCGTCGTATTCGCAAATTCATTTGTCAGAAAGGCGATATCGGAATTTCCGATAGGGAGGGCGATAGCCAAGGCGTGGAGGGGTGCCGGCGCGATCAGAAACG
>CALFXR010000020.1 GCA_937958475.1 uncultured Mesorhizobium sp.
CGCCCTCAGCCCTCCGGCGCCTTCCAGCCGTAGAGCCAGTCGAGGCTGCGCACCAGGCGCGAGGGCGGCGTCAGGGCCATCACGCGGTCGCGCACCAGCGCCACCGCGCCGCCGGCATGCCAGGTGAAATGGTTGAAGGCGCCGCGCCTGACGACGCGGGCGACGCGCGGCTTGCGCGCCGCCTCGTAGGCGGACAGCGCCTTCGCCATGTCGTCGCGGCCGGCGGCCACGCAATGCGCCAGCACCGCGGCGTCCTCGATGCCCATCGCCGCGCCCTGCGCGGCGAACGGAGTCATCGCATGGGCGGCGTCGCCGACCAGCGCGATGCCGCCGGGCGCGACCCAGGGATGGCCCGGCTCGACCCTGTGCAGCGGCCACGAGGTCCACGGACGCGCCTCCTCGGCGAGCCGCAGCAGTTCCGGGGCGCAGCCCTTCATCGCCTTCGCGAGTACGGCGGGATCGACCGCGCGCGACCAGACTTCGCCCATCGGCTCGCCGGCGGTGACGGCGACGAGGTTGATGGCGTCGCCGCCGCGCACCGGATAGGCGATCAGGTGCACGGTCGGGTGCATGAAGGCGGTCACCACGCCGGCCGGGGCGATCTTCCGGAACGCCCTGCCGGCCTCGCTCTCGGCGCGCACGACCGTGCGCCAGGCGATGCGGCCGGAGAACGCGCTGCGCCCGACCGAGCCGAGGCCGCGGATCGTCGACCAGACCCCGTCGGCGCCGACCAGAAGCGCGCCCGCCATCTCGGCGACCTTGCCCTGCCGGTCGATCGAGACGGTGATGCCGCGCCTGTGCACGGCGACGTCGCGCACCGCCGTGCCGAGCGAAAGCGTGATGTCGGGGTGGCGCCCGACCCGGGCGAGCAGCGCGCTCTGCAGGTCGGCGCGGTGGGCGACGAGGTAGGGCGCGCCCCAGCGCGCCTCGGCCGCGGCCCCCAGCGGCACGCGCGCCCGTTCCGCCAGCGTCGCCGCGTCGCGCAGCACCACCGCCTCGGGCATCACCGCGGCCGGGCGCAACAGGTCGAGCACGCCGAGCCGCGCCAGGATGTGGGTGGCGTTGGGCGACAGCTGCAGCCCGGCGCCGACCTCGGCCAGGCCCGACGCGCGTTCGAAGACATGGACGGAAAAGCCGCGTTCGGCGAGGGCGAGAGCCGCCGTCAGCCCGGCGATGCCGGCACCGGCGACGACCACTTGCCGCGACAGCGAGTCCATCTCTTGGGTCCGGCCGCCGGCCCGGCGGTCAGGCCGCCTTTTCGTGGTAGACGCAGCCCGCGGGGCGGCTTTCGGCCGCACTCAGCGCCGGATTGTAACGGTAGAGAGTCGAGCAGTATGGGCAGACCTTCTCGGCGTCGTTGCCCATGTCGAGGAAGACGTGCGGGTGGTCGAAGGGCGGATTGGCGCCGACGCACATGAATTCCTTGACGCCGATCTCGATCACCGGATGCCCGGCGTCGTTCTGGAAGTGGGGAATGGAGCCACCGGCCATCGACTTGCCCTCGCGCTTGCGACGCGGACGCCCCGGCGCGTCCTGCCGTCGCAAGAGCGTTTGGAACATCTCGCGCGGCATTGCAAGCGACGTGAAATGAAACTGTTGCAAAAGCCTGCCACAGGATAATTTGATCAGGAATTCAGCCGGCTCAGGGAGACCGGCGGGGGAGAGACGACGGACATGACCGAACTGAAGCCCATGCAGACCGAATTCGTCAGCGGCGCCACGGCGACCGGGGAGGCGGAGGGCAATCCAGACCGCTTCGTCAACCGCGAGTTTTCCTGGTTGCAGTTCAACCGCCGCGTCCTCCAGCAGGCGCAGTTCGCCAGCCATCCGCTGCTCGAGCGGGTCCGCTTCCTGTCGATCTCGGCGGCCAATCTCGACGAGTTCTTCATGGTGCGCGTCGCCGGCCTCGCCGGGCAGGTGCGCGAGGGCATCGCCATCCGCAGCGCCGACGGCCGCACGCCGGAGCAGCAGCTCGAGCAGGTGCTGCGCGAGGTGGAGCGGTTGCAGGAGGACCAGCAGGCCATCCTCTCCGACCTGATGGCGCTGATGAAGGCCGAAGGCATCGAGACGGTCGTGCAGGATGCGCTCAGCCGCGACGACATGTCCTGGCTCGAGGAGCACTTCCTCGAATCGGTGTTTCCGGTGCTCACCCCGCTGTCGATCGACCCGGCGCACCCGTTCCCCTTCATCCCCAATCTCGGTTTCTCGATGGCGCTGCAACTGCGCCAGCTGAAGAACGGCGAGGAGATGACGGCGCTGCTGCGCCTGCCGCCGGCGCTGAAGCGCTTCATCCGCCTGCCCGACCGCAAGGGATCGATCCGCTTCATCCTCCTGGAGGACACCGTCAGCCTGTTCATCGCGAAACTCTTCCCCGGCTACGAGGTGAAGGGCTCCGGCACGTTCCGCATCATCCGCGACAGCGACATCGAGGTCGAGGAAGAGGCCGAGGATCTGGTGCGCCTGTTCGAGACGGCGCTGAAGCGGCGCCGCCGCGGCGCCGTGATCCGCATCGAGTTCGACGACGCCATGCCCGACGTGCTGCGCGATTTCGTCGCGGGCGAGCTCGGCCTGTCGGCCAATCGCATCAGCGTGCTCACAGGGCCGCTCGCGGTGAACCAGATTTCGGAGATCGTCTCGGTGGCGCGCGACGATCTGAAGTTCACGCCCTACAACCCGCGCTTCCCCGAGCGCATCCGCGACCACGGCGGCGACTGCTTCGCCGCGATCCGCGAGAAGGACCTCGTGGTCCACCACCCCTACGAGTCCTTCGACGTCGTCGTCCAGTTCCTGCGCCAGGCCACCGCCGACCCGGAAGTGGTGGCGATCAAGCAGACGCTCTACCGCACCTCCAACGACAGCCCGATCGTGCGCGCCCTCGTCGACGCCGCCGAGGCGGGCAAGTCGGTGACGGCGCTGGTCGAGCTGAAGGCGCGCTTCGACGAGGAATCCAACATCCGCTGGGCGCGCGATCTGGAAAGGGCCGGCGTCCAGGTGGTGTTCGGTTTCATCGAGCTGAAGACCCACGCCAAGATGTCGATCGTGGTGCGCCGCGAGGACCAGAAGCTGAGGAGCTACGTGCATCTGGGCACCGGCAACTACCACCCGATCACGGCGCGCATCTACACCGATCTCTCCTATTTCACCTCGGACCCGGCGATCGCCCGCGACGTCACCCAGATCTTCAACTTCATCACCGGCTATGCCGAGCCGGCGCGCGAGATGAAGCTCGCCATCTCGCCGTTTACCCTGCGCGCCCGCATCCTCGCCCATATCAATGACGAGATCGGGCACGCCCGCGCCGGTCGTCCCGCCCGCATCTGGATGAAGATGAACTCGCTGGTCGATCCGCTCGTCATCGACGCGCTCTACGACGCCAGCAACGCCGGCGTCGAGATCGAGCTGGTGGTGCGCGGCATCTGCTGCCTGCGGCCGCAGGTGCCCGGCCTGTCGGAGAACATCCGGGTGAAGTCGATCGTCGGCCGCTTCCTCGAGCACAGCCGCATCTACTGCTTCGGCAACGGCCACGGCCTGCCTTCGGACGAGGCGGTCGTCTACATCGGTTCGGCCGACATGATGCCGCGCAACCTCGACCGCCGGGTCGAGACGCTGGTGCCGATCACCAACCCGACCGTGCACGAGCAGATCCTCGGCCAGATCATGCTCGGCAACATCATGGACAACCAGCAGAGTTTCGAAGTATTGCCTGACGGCACCTCGCGCCGGATGATCCCGGACGAGGGGGAGGAGCCCTTCAACGCCCAGGAATATTTCATGACGAATCCGAGCCTGTCGGGACGGGGCGACGCACTGAAGTCGCACGCGCCGAAGCGGATCGCGCAGTTCAAGCGGCAGAAGAAGCCGTCCAAGCCGGTAAAGCATGATTGAAAACTCCCAGGGCCGGCTTCCCGACCGCCGGCCGCTGTCCATCATCGACATCGGATCGAATTCGATCCGCCTGGTGATCTATGAGGGCATCGCGCGCTCGCCGACGGTCCTCTTCAACGAGAAGATGCTCGCCGGTCTCGGCCGCGGCATCGTCTCGACCGGAAGGCTCGATCCCGAGGCGGTGACCCGCGCGGTCGAGGAATTCCGCCGCTTCCGCGCGCTCTCCGAGCAGGCCGGCGCCAGCAGGCTGCACGTCATCGCCACCGCCGCCGCCCGCGAGGCGCAGAACGGCATGGATTTCATCCACCGCGCCGAGGACATACTCGGCGTGCCGATCCGCGTGCTCAGCGGTCGGGAAGAGGCCTACTACTCGGCGCTCGGCGTCATCTCCGGCTTCCATCCCGCCGACGGCATCGCAGGCGACCTCGGCGGCGGCAGCCTCGAACTGATCGACATCCGCGGCGAGGCGATCGGCGACGGCATCACCCTGCCGCTCGGCGGCCTTCGCCTCCAGGACATGTCGAAGAACTCGCCGGGGGCCGCGCAGCGCATCGCGCGCGACGAGCTCGAGCGGGCCAAGCTCCTGAAGGGCGGCGCGGGCCGGGTCTTCTATGCCGTCGGCGGCACCTGGCGAAATCTCGCCCGCCTGCACATGAGCGCCACCGGCTATCCGCTGGCGGTCATGCACCACTACGAGATGGCGACCGCGGCGTCGGCCGATTTCCTCAAGCAGGTGGCGCGCGGCGACGTCGAGAAGATCAGGGGCATCGAGCGGGTGTCGAAGAGCCGCCGGGCGCTTCTGCCCTACGGCGCGGCCGTGCTGCAGGAGATCGTGGCGCGGCAGAAGCCGTCGAAGATCGTCGTTTCCGCTCTCGGCGTGCGCGAAGGCTTCCTCTATTCGCTGCTGAGCGAGGAGGAGCAGCGGCGCGATCCGCTGATCTCGGCGTCGGAGGAACTTGCGCTGTTGCGCGCCCGCTCGGTGAAGCATGCGCACGAGCTCGCCGCCTGGACCGGCGAGACTCTGCGCGCCTTCGGCATCGACGAGACCGACGACGAGGCGCGCTACCGCCAGGCGGCCTGCCTGCTCGCCGACATCGGCTGGCGCGCGCATCCCGAATACCGCGGCACCCAGTCGCTCAACATCATCGCCCACGCCTCCTTCATCGGCGTCGACCATCCCGGCCGCGCCTTCATCGCGCTGACCAACCTCTACCGCCACGAGGGCATCTTCGGCGACGCCGCCTCCCCGGAGATCCAGGCGCTGGCCACGCCGCGCCTGCTCGAAAGGGCGCGCCTCCTCGGCGCCGTCATGCGCGTCGTCTACCTGTTCTCCGCGGCCATGCCCGGCGTCATCCCGTCGCTGAAATGGGAGCCGCGGCCGGGCGGGGCGCTGGCGCTGGTCATTCCGCCGGCCTACGCGGCGTTGAACGGCGAGCGCCCGGCCGGCCGCCTGGCGCAGCTTTCCCGCATCCTCGGCAAACCTCTCGAACTGGCGGTCGGCCAGGCCGCCTGAGCGCCGCGCCGCGGGCCCTGTCGGCGCGGCCACGGCGAAATCAGGGAACGGTCTTCAGGAAGTCGTCGACCGCGGCGAACAGCTCCGCATTGTGGCCGACCCAGACGTGGCCGCCTGTCGGATAGCCGACCAGCCGCGCGCCGGGAATCCTCGAGACCATGTATCGGGCGGCATCGAAGGTGCCGAAGCGGTCGTCCTCCAGCGAGACGGCCAGCGTCGGCGCGGCGATTCGCTCGATGTCCTGCATGGCCGGGTTCGCAGCCAGCACGGCGTCGTTCACGAGTCCACGCTGGCGCCGGCTGACCGGCAGGATGTTGCGCAGGATGTGGTCGACCCGTGCCTGGTCGTCCAGCGAGGCCGAATGGACCAGCGCCGGGTCGGTGGCCAGCATCGTGCCGATCATCTGGTCGCGCATGAGCTGGAGCGCCGCCCAGAACAGGAAGTCCGAGCCCAGCATCGCCCGCATGGCGCGTTCCTGCATCGGGCTCATCGGAGCATAGGTCGGCCGGTCGGGCGCATAGGTCGCCGGCACGATGGCAATCAGGGCGCTGCAGCGGTCGGGATGGCGGATGGCGAACTCGATCGCCGGCAGCGCGCCCGCGGAGCCGCCGGCGACCGGCAGTCGGTCGATGCCGAGTGCATCGAGAAGGTCGACGAAGGCGTCGGCCTGAGTGGCCGTGCCGGCGTCCGCCGGGAAGTCGCTGCCGAGATAGCCGAAGCGCGACGGCGCGATCACCCTGTAGCCGGCCGTGACCAGCGGCGCGGCGAAATGCAGGCCCTGGTCGAAGCCGCCGCCCGTTCCATGGATCATCAGGATCGGCCGGCCGGAGCCTTTCTCGGCATATTCCATCGTGCCGGAGCGGGTCGGGATCGTCGTGCTGCCCGAGGCGATGCGCGCCTCGGCGCGATCCATCTCGGCACGATAGGCGGTGCGGATCGCCCCGCCGGCGAGGGCGGTTGCGCCGGCTGCGACGCCGAGGCCGAGTACTGTCCTGCGCGACACCATCGAAGCCGCTCCAACGCCGGGCAGCCGACTGATGGCAGTCTTTGCGGAGCTGCGCCTTGACGGCGGTCAACTCCGTACTGCGGACGCGGAATCCGTCAGAGCGTGAAGACGCGGATCCTGCGCTGGTCGAACTTGATGGCGATCTCGCCACGCACCAGCTTCAGCGCCTCCTCGCCGAACACCTCGCGGCGCCAGCCATGCAGCGCCGGCACGTCGGCGGCCTCGCCCTCGGCGGCGATGCGGTCGATCTCGTCGGAGGAGGCGAGCACCTTGGCCGCGACGCCTTCGCGTTCGGCGACGATGCGCAGGAGCACCTTCAGCAGTTCGGCCGCGGCACTCGATCCTTCCTGCGTCGGCTGGTGTTTCGGCAGCTTCGGCAGGTTCTCCTTCGGCATGTCGACGGCGGCGTTGACGACGGCGATCAGCGCGGTCGCGGTCGACGAGCGCTCCCATCCCTTCGGCGTGGTGCGCAGCCGCGAGAGCCCGGCCGCGTCGCGCGGTTGCTGCTGTGCGACCTCGTAGAGCGCTTCGTCCTTGAGCACGCGCCCGCGGGGCACGTTGCGTTCGCGGGCCTCGCGCTCGCGCCAGGCGGCGACCGACTGGAGCACGGCGAGTTCGATCGGCTTCCTGACGCGCATCTTCAGGCGCCGCCAGGCGTCCTCCGGGTGCGGGTCGTAGGTCTCGCGCGCAGTGAGGATTTCCATCTCCTCGTTCAGCCAGTGGGCACGGCCCTCGCGCTCGAGTTCGGCCTTCAGGTGGAGATAGACGTCGATCAGGTGGGTGACGTCGGCCAGCGCATAGACCAATTGCTTCTCCGAAAGCGGCCTGTGGCGCCAGTCGGTGAAGCGCGACGACTTGTCGATGTGAGCCCCGGTGATCTTCTGCACCAGCTGGTCGTAGGAGACGCTGTCGCCGAAGCCGCAGACCATGGCGGCAACCTGCGTGTCGAAGACCGGGTGCGGGATCAGTCCGCCGAGGTGAAAGACGATCTCGATGTCCTGGCGCGCCGCGTGGAACACCTTCAGCACGCGCTCGTCGGCCATCAGCTTGAAGAACGGGGCGAGGTCGAGGCCGTCCGCCAGCGGATCGATCAGCGCGGTCACCCCGGGCGCCGCCATCTGGATCAGGCAGAGCTCCGGCCAGAACGTCGTCTCGCGGATGAATTCGGTGTCGACGGTGACGAATTCCGACCTGGAGAGCGCGGCGATCACGCTTTCGAGCTCTTTCTGGGTCTTGATCAGGTCCATATGCCGGTTTCGTCTTGAGAAGTCGGGTCCATTTCCATTTCAGCACCGACCGCGTTCGTCAAGCCGAAGGGCCCGACGAATCCCGGGAGCGGGTCGCTGTCGACCCTAATCCGGCGGCGTGCGCCCGTCGCCGCGCTTCGCCAGCCTGGCGAAAATGGTCGACGTCCTCAGCAGCGCGGTGAAGCGCGAGCGATCTCCGGCCGGTACGCCCGGCCGCGCCACCATGCGGTAGAGGATGATCAGGATCAGCGCCGCGTAGACGATGGCGTTGAAGGTGAACAGGAAGGACGGACCGAACATCTGCATCGACAGCGCCGCGACATATGGCCCGCCGATGGCGCCGAAGGAGTAGAAGAGCATCAGCGCCGCGTTGACCAACACGAACTCGCCCTTGTCGGCGCGATCGTTGGCGTGCGCCGCGGCCAGCGAGAACATCGGCATGGCGAAGCAGCCGAAGACGAAGACGTAGACGAAGTTGGCGAGCGGGTCGCTGCCGGCGAGGTTGGACAGCGCCAGCGCGGCGGTCATGGCCAGCCCCGCCGTCAGCATCAGCACCGTGCGCCGGTCCCAGCGGTCGGAGAGGTAGCCGAGCGGATACTGGATGAACGCCCCGCCGACGATACCGACGCTGACGAAGGTGACGACGTCGGTGACCGACATGCCGATGTCCTCGGCATAGACCGGCGACAGCGTGCGGAAGGCGCTGTTGGTGACGCCGACGGCGATGCAGGCAATCGCGGCGAGCGGCGAGATGCGCCAGGCCCGCGCCAGGTCGAGCTTGACCTCCTCCGGCGGCGCCGGGTTGGAGCGGTCGCCGAGCGAGATCGGCACCAGCGACAGCGTGATCATGATCGACATGATGGCGAAGATGGTGAAGCCGCCGGCGCCGAACACGGGGATCAGGAACTGGCAGCCGGTCACCGCGCCGATGTCGATCATGCGGTAGAGGGCGAGCACGCGGGCCCGATTGTCGTTGGAGACGCCGGAATTCAGCCACGCCTCCATGACCGTGAACAGGCCGGCGAAGCAGAAACCGGTGACGAAGCGGATCGCCGACCACGTCAGCGGGTCGATGACCAGCACCAGCAGCAGCGACCCGGCCGACGCCACCGCGGCCAGCGCCGAGAAGGAGCGGACATAGCCGACTTCCTTCATGATGCGCGTGATGGCCAGGCAGCCGAGCAGGAAGCCGGCGAAGTAGGACGTGCCCATGAAGCCGATGACGGTCGGCGAGAAGCCCTCCTGGGCGCCGCGCAGCGCGATCAGCGTGCCCTGCAGCCCGTTGCCGCCGAGCAGGATGCCGGCGGCGGTCAAGAGGGGAATCAGCGGGCGGATCGAGGCCATGTCTCGGCGGGGGCTTGTGTTTCGACTTTGATAGTCGGAACACGACCGCAAAGCGACAAGGATCGGCCTGGAGCGACGCAATTGCCGACCCTGCGCCAACGCCGGCGCGGCGGTACGCGCGGATATTGCGGAAAGGGAGGCGCAGGAGGGCAATATGGCATCACTGACGACGACGACGGAGGTCTCCGACGCGCTTCGCGACATCATCGGCGACGGGCTCGACGGCTACAATCTGGAGAAGGCCGGGCGGCCGGACGAGGCGATGCTGTGGATCGTCGCCCGCGACGACGACGGTTCGGTCGCCGGCGGGCTGAAGGGCAAGAGCCAGTATTCCTGGCTGTTCGTCGACTGGCTGTGGATCAGGGCCGACCGGCGCGGGCAGGGGATCGGCGGTGCGCTGCTCGCCGCCGCCGAAGCCGAGGCCAGGGCACGCGGCTGCGCCGGCGTCTATCTCGGCTCCTTCACCTTCCAGGCGCCGGACTACTACAAGCGCGCCGGCTATTCGGAGTTCGGGCGCATCGACGGCTTCCCGCCCGGCCACGCGCTGGTGTTCCTGTTGAAGCGCCTTTAGCGCAAGCGCTGCTGCGCCGGCCCTATGCGGCGTTCCGTAGCGGGCCGCGCCAGCCGCCGTCGAAGACCCCGCTCGCCTTGACAAACCCTACCTCCCATGCGCTTTTCGCGCCGAAATCGGACCGGCCGATCCCATGCGCCGTCCTTCCCTGGCTTGATTGAACTGGACCTTGCGATGCACCGCTACCGCAGCCACACCTGCGCAGAACTGAAGACAGACCATGTCGGCCAGACCGTCCGCCTTTCCGGCTGGGTCCACCGCGTGCGCGACCATGGCGGCCTGCTCTTCATCGACCTGCGCGACCATTACGGCCTGACCCAGATCGTCGCCGACCCCGATTCGCCATGCTTCCGCACCGCCGAGACCGTGCGCGGAGAGTGGGTGATCCGCGTCGACGGCACGGTCAAGGCGCGCACGCCCGAGACGGTCAACGCCAACCTGCCCACCGGCGCGATCGAGATCTTCGCCCGCGACATGGAGGTGCTGTCGGCGGCGAAGGAACTGCCGCTGCCCGTCTTCGGCGAGCCGGACTATCCGGAGGACATCCGGCTGAAGTACCGCTTCCTCGACCTCAGGCGCGACACGCTGCACAAGAACATCGTGGCGCGCACGAAGATCATCGCCGAGATGCGCCGCCGCATGGGCGATGCCGGCTTCACCGAATATTCGACGCCGATCCTCACCGCCTCCTCGCCGGAAGGCGCGCGCGACTTCCTCGTGCCGTCGCGCATCCATCCGGGCACGTTCTACGCGCTGCCGCAGGCGCCGCAGATCTACAAGCAGCTGATCATGGTGTCGGGCTTCGACCGCTATTTCCAGATCGCGCCCTGCTTCCGCGACGAGGACCCCCGCGCCGACCGCCTGCCCGGCGAGTTCTACCAGCTCGACCTGGAGATGAGCTTCGTCGAGCAGGACGACGTGCTGAAGACGATGGAACCGGTGATGCGCGGCGTCTTCGAGACCTTCGCCGGGGGCAAGCCGGTGACGCAGGAGTTCCCGCGCATCGCCTACGACGTCGCCATGCGCAAGTACGGCTCCGACAAGCCCGACCTGCGCAACCCGATCGAGATGCAGGACGTCTCCGAGCATTTCCGCGGTTCCGGCTTCAAGGTGTTCGCCAACATCCTCACCAACGATCCGAAGGCCGAAGTCTGGGCCGTGCCGGCGAAGACCGGCGGCAGCCGCGCCTTCTGCGACCGCATGAATTCCTGGGCGCAGGGCGAGGGCCAGCCGGGGCTGGGCTACATCTTCTGGCGGAAGGAAGGCGACAGGCTCGAGGGCGCCGGCCCGATCGCCAAGAACATCGGCGAGGAGCGCACGGAAGCCGTCCGCCAGCAACTCGGCCTCGGCGAGGGCGACGCCGCCTTCTTCGTCGCCGGCGATCCGAAGAAGTTCGTCTCGTTTGCCGGTGCTGCCCGTACGCGCGCCGGCGAGGAGCTGAACCTCGTCGACCGCGATCGTTTCGCGCTGTGCTGGATCGTCGACTTCCCCTTCTTCGAGTGGAACGAGGACGAGAAGAAGATCGAGTTCGGCCACAACCCGTTCTCCATGCCGCAGGGCGGCATCGACGCGCTCAACGGCCAGGACCCGCTGTCGATCAAGGCCTTCCAGTACGACATGGTCTGCAACGGCTTCGAGATCGCGTCGGGCGGCATCCGCAACCACCTGCCCGAAACAATGGTCAAGGCCTTCGAGGTCGCCGGCTTCGACCGCGAGACGGTGGAAGAGCGTTTCGGCGGCCTCTACCGCGCCTTCCAGTATGGCGCGCCGCCGCATGGCGGCATGGCGGCCGGCGTCGACCGGGTGGTCATGCTGCTGCTCGGCGCAAAGAACCTGCGCGAGATCACCATGTTCCCGATGAACCAGCAGGCCTACGACCTGTTGATGAGCGCGCCGGCGGAAGCGACCCCGCAGCAGCTGCGCGAACTCCATCTGCGCGTGGTGTCGCCGAAGAAGGAAGGCTGAGATGAGGGAGGCGCAGTCGCATCGCCGGCCGCGCATCCTCGTCACCGGCTTCTCGTCGTTCCCCGGGGCACCGCGCAACCCGACCGAGCGGCTGATCGCCGAACTCGAAAACCGCAAGGCCGAACTCGCCGCGCTCGGCGACGTCCGCCTCGCCGTCCTCGATGTCGACTACAGGGGCCTGCCGCAGGCGCTGACGCGGCTCGGCGCCGATTTCGCGCCCGACGTCGCCATTCATTTCGGCCTGTCCGGCAAGGCCGGCGGCTTCATG
Organism: uncultured Mesorhizobium sp.; assembly: GCA_937958475.1. Classification (GTDB taxonomy): domain Bacteria; phylum Pseudomonadota; class Alphaproteobacteria; order Rhizobiales; family Rhizobiaceae; genus DUSC01. The sequence goes on from CALFXR010000020.1 coordinate 11,800, forward strand.
CTCGAAAGGCTGGCGCGCAACGCGGTCGGGCCGCTTCCCGACAATGCCGGCCATGTGCCCGAGGCGCGCACCATCTGCGCGCTCGCCGACGCCTATCCGTCGACGCTTCCGCTCGACGAGATGCGCGCCGCGCTTGAGGGGGCGGGCCTCCCGGTCGACTGGTCGGACGACGCCGGCGACTATCTGTGCAACTACCTCTTTTACCATTCGCGCGCCGGGCTGGCCGAAGGCTTCGCGCCGCCGCTGTCGGGCTTCGTCCACGTGCCGCCGCTGGCCGACGATCCGGGTGCCGACGGGGGAGGCGGCGTGCCGATCGCCTTCGACAGGCTGGTCGAGGGCGCGCTGGCGATCCTTTCGACCGTCTCCGGCTCCTGGCGCTCCCGCCACCGGATGTGAAAGAGGCCCTGCGTCGCCGCCGGGCCTCCTCGTCAATTCCTGCAAGAAAATTCGCGCGGAACTCAGTCCTCGTTGGCGGTCACCGAGACGGCCAGCGTCTTCAGCAGGTCCTGCGGCGACGGCGACATGGCGCCGGCCATGATCACGGCGAAGGGCACTCCGTTCTCCGGCTCGGCGGCGACCTCGATGCTCTTCGGCTCGTCGAGATAGGCGGTGACGGCCGCGGTCACCTGCGTGGTCAGGTCGGGATTGTTCAGCTGCGCCATCAGGAACGGAACGATCGCCTTCGCCTGGTTGGCGAGGTCGGCGCCCTTCATGCCCTGCTGGGCGGCGAGGAATTCGAGCGCCTTGCCGGTCAGCGAATCGTCGTCGAAGCGCAGGCTCGCCGAGTGGAAGGTGAGCTGCTGCATCATTCCGAGCATGGCCAGGCCCTGGGCGGAGTTGTCGCCGCCCGCCGGCTGGTTCGCCATGTCCTTCTGCATCTTCTGCATCGCCTTGATGAAGTCGGGCGTATAGCCGCCGAGATCGAAGGTGAAGCCGATCGTGCCGGCGTTCTCGAAGGAAATGTCGTACTGCGACAGTTCCAGGCGGCCGTCGGTCGGCTGCCAGGAGCCGGCGAGCTCGAAATAGCCGTTGAGCGTCTTGTAGCCGAGCGCATCCATCGTCTTCTTGGCTTCGGCGTCCTCGACCATCGACAGGTCGGCGGTGAACTTTTCCGCCGCACCGGTGAACTCCATCGGTTCACCGTTCTCGGGGGCGGTGATCTCGAAGTGCAGCTGGTTCATGGAGAACGGCGTCTTGTCGCCGATGCGCACCGTCAGGCTTTCCAAGTCGGCGGTATCGTAGAGCATCAGCGCCGCGATCGGGTCCGTGTCGCCCTCGGCAGGCAGCCTCAGTCCCGTCAGCGAAATGCCTTTGACGTCGACCGTCGCGCCCTCTTCGGTCATGGAATAGTCCGGCAGCGTCACCTTGCCGATCGTGTAGGCGCCGTCATCCTCGGTGATGTCGGACAGGGTGACGTTGCCGAGCGGCGTCTTGGTGGGCACGCCGGTGACCGCGAAGACCGTGTCCGCGAGCACCATCTCTGAGCCGTCGCCGCTGACGCCGCTGAAGGAGATTTCAATTCCCTGGCCGGCGAACGCGGCCTTGAGGCGCTCGCCGACGGCCGCGGCATCCTGCGCCAGCGCGACGTGGAAAGGCACGGCAACGAGGAACGACGATAAGGCAAAAGTCCGCAGTGCTGAGCGATGAATGGTCATGGCGTGTTCCCTGAGAAGATAGTCTTTTCGACAAGTCGCACCTTCTCCTGTCGCCGGTAATCCCGACCGGAAAATGACGCGTTTCGGGCACTACCGCAAAATTTTCGCGAAAACGCAATCGACAGCCGTTGCGAAAGGTTATCGCGGGATTGCGATGCCGCCGTCCCACTTGCCGGCTCTTGCCGCGAATCAGCTTCCCCGATAGTCCGGCACCATGGGAAAAGCCCTTGTTCCGCCGGGCGGTGGAAGCGACGACAATATCGAGCCGGTCGACCTGAAGGCGGCGCTCGAGGAACGCTACCTCGCCTACGCACTGTCCACGATCATGCACCGCGCGCTGCCCGACGTGCGCGACGGGCTGAAGCCGGTCCACCGGCGCATCATGCACGCCATGCGCCTGCTCCGGCTCAATCCCGACCAGGGCTTTGCCAAATGCGCCCGCATCGTCGGCGAGGTGATGGGCAAGTTCCATCCGCATGGCGACCAGTCGATCTACGACGCGCTGGTTCGTCTCGCCCAGGATTTTTCCGTACGCTACCCGCTCGTCGACGGGCAGGGCAATTTCGGCAACATCGACGGCGATAACGCCGCGGCCATGCGCTACACGGAGGCGCGGATGACCGACGTCGCCACGGCGCTGCTCGAAGGCATCACCGAGGACGCGGTCGACTTCCGCCCGACCTACAACGAGGAGGACGAGGAGCCGGTCGTGCTCCCCGGCGCCTTCCCGAACCTGCTCGCCAACGGTTCCTCCGGAATCGCCGTCGGAATGGCCACCTCGATCCCGCCGCACAACGCAGCCGAACTGTGCAACGCGGCTCTCCACCTGATCGACAACCCCGACGCCGGCGTCGCCGATCTGATGACCTCGCCCGTGCAGTGGGACGCGATCAAGGACGACCCGGCCGCGCGGCTTTCCTGCAAGGTCCGCGGCCCCGACTTCCCGACTGGCGGCTCCGTCGTCGACGACTGGGCCGCGATCCTGTCGGCCTACGAGACCGGCCGCGGCGGTTTTCGCGTGCGCGCCCGCTGGAGCCAGGAAGACCAGGGCAGGGGCACCTGGGTGATCGTCGTCACCGAGATCCCCTACGGCGTGCAGAAGGCGCGGCTGATCGAGAAGATCGCCGAACTGCTGATCGCGCGGAAGCTGCCGCTGCTGGAGGACGTCCGCGACGAGAGCGCGGAAGACATCCGCGTCGTGCTGGTGCCGAAGAGCCGCACGGTCGATTCCGGCCTGCTGATGGAGTCGCTGTTCAAGCTGACCGAGCTGGAAGTCCGCTTCCCGCTCAACATGAACGTGCTGTCGCGCGGCAAGGTGCCGAACGTGCTGTCGCTGAAGGCCGTGCTGCGCGAATGGCTCGACCACCGCAAGGACGTGCTGGTGCGGCGTTCGCGGCACCGGCTGGCCGAGATCGAGCGGCGCCTGGAGATCCTCGGCGGCCTGCTCGTCGCCTACCTCAATATCGACGAGGTGATCCGCATCATCCGCGAGGAGGACGAGCCGAAGCAGGTGATGATGGCCCGCTGGTCGCTCACCGACGCGCAGGCCGAAGCGATCCTCAACATGCGCCTGCGCGCCCTGCGCAAGCTGGAAGAGATCGAGATCCGCAAGGAATTCGACGAGCTGAGCAAGGAGAAGGCGCAGATCGAGGCGCTGCTCGGCTCCGAGGCGACGCAGTGGAAGACCGTGCGCTGGGAGGTTGCCAATCTCCTGAAGAAGTTCGGCCTCGACACGACGATCGGCGGTCGCCGCACCCGCTTCGATGCCGCACCCGACCATGATCTGGAGGACATCCAGCAGGCCATGATCGAGAAGGAGCCGGTCACGGTGGTCGTCTCGGAGAAGGGCTGGCTCAGGGCGATGAAAGGCCACATCTCCGACCACTCGCTGTTCACCTTCAAGGAAGGCGACGCCCTCAAGCTGGCATTCCCGGCGCAGACCACCGACAAGATCCTCGTCTTCACCACCGGCGGCAAGTTCTACACGATCGGCGCCGACCGCCTGCCCGGCGGGCGCGGCCACGGCGAGCCGATCCGCATCATCGTCGACATGGAGAACGACCAGGACATCGTCACCGCCTTCGTCCACGACCCGAAGCGCAGGCTCCTGCTCGTCAGCCACGAAGGCAACGGCTTCATCGTGCCGGAGGCCGAGGTCGTCGCCAACACGCGCAAGGGCAAGCAGGTGATGAACGTCAAGGCGCCCGACGAGGCGGCGAAGTGCCTGCCGGTCGCCGGCGACCACCTCGCCATCGTCGGCGACAACCGCAAGATGCTCGTCTTCCCGCTGACCGAGATTCCCGAAATGGCGCGCGGCAAGGGCGTGCGCCTGCAGAAGTACAAGGACGGCGGGGTGCTCGACGCCAAGGCCTTCGCCATCGAGACGGGCCTCACCTGGCATGATTCCGCCGATCGCGTCTTCACGCGGAGCCGCGCCGACCTGGCCGAATGGATCGGCGAGCGTGCCAGCGCCGGCCGCATGGTGCCGAAGGGCTTTCCGAGGACGGGCAAGTTCGGCTGACCGCGCGTCCGGCGAAGCGCGGGAGGGCCTTCCGGGTCCGCGCATTCGCCCTTTTCGCGCCCGGCGCATACGATCGCTTCACGCAAAATTCACCGTTGTCGCCGTTCGTGGAAAACGTCCGCGGCGCGGCATCTTGAACGAGAATGATCGTTCGCATAAATAGAGAGCGAACGTTCGCTCTTTACGGGATTTGCATGGAAGACTTCCTCCTCGTCAACGAGGCCGCCCCGCCGGCCGAACCGGCGGAGCCGGTATCGCGCGCCGAGCGCCGCGACCTGCAGACGCAGCGCATCCTCGATGCGGCGAAGACCTGCTTCGTCCGCCACGGCTTCCAGGGAGCCTCGATGCAGCAGATCTGCGCCGAGGCAGGCATGAGCCCGGGCGCGCTCTACCGCTACTTCGCCTCGAAGGAGTCGATCATCGAGGCGATCACCGACCAGCACCGCCGCGACGACGCCGAACTCTACGCGCGGATGCTGTCCAATCCGGACGTGATCGACGGCGTCGTCGAGACCGCGCTCGCCCATGTCCGCCAGGTGCACGAGCGCGGCATGGCGCCGCTGTTTGCCGAGATCCGCGCCGAGGCCATGCGCAACCCCGCGGTGCAGCGCTGCTGCATGGTCAACATGGAGGCGATCCGCGTCCAGTTCCGCGACTATCTGCGCGCCGCGGCCGACCGCGGCGAGATCGATCCCCTGGTCGACCTCGACACGCTGATGACCGCCCTGATGGCGATCGGCGAGGGCCTGGCGCTGAACGACCTGCTCTCCCAGGGCGTCGACCCCTACAAGCTGGAAACGCTGGTCCGCGCTTCCGTCATCGCCATCCTTCGCCCCGGCGCGATCGACGCCGCGTCCGGCGGCTGATCTTTTCCTGTGAGCCTCGACATGTCCGCGCTATCCCGCGTCAGCCTCTCCCTCGCCGCCCTGCTGGCGGCCACCTCCGCGCTCCTGCCCGCTTCGCTCCCCGCCGGGGCGGCCGAACCGCCGGCCGTCGTCGTCCAGACGCCGCCGGCGATCCGCGTCGCCGCCGCGACGCGCCGCGAACTGGTCGAGACGCTCTCCGTCACCGGCACGGTCGCCGCCCGCGAGGAGGCCGCCGCCGGCACCGACCTTTCCGGCCTGACCGTCACGCGCCTCGATGCCGAACAGGGCGATCTCGTCGCGAAGGGTGACGTCCTCGCCGTGCTCGACCGTTCCGCGCTCGACGTCCAGCACGCGCAGATCCAGGCGAGCCGCGCCCAGGCGGTTGCAGCCGCAGCCCAGGTCAAGTCGCAGATCGCCGACGCCGAGATCGGCGTCCGCCAGGCCGGTGAGACGCTCGAGCGGGCGCGGACCCTGCAGGACAAGGGTATCGCGGCGAAGTCGCAGCTCGACAGCGCCGTCAACGCCTATGACAGCGCCCGGGCCAAGCTCTCCACCGCGGAGAAGGCGCTCGCCGCGGCGGAAGCGCAGATCGCCGTGGTCGACGCGCAGGGGCGCAACGTGCTGTTGCAGATCTCCAAGACCGAGGTGAGGGCGCCTGCCGACGGGCTGGTTCTCGCCCGCAACGCCACGCTGGGCGGCATCGTCTCGGCTGCCGCCGGGCCGCTCTTCCGCATCGCCATCGGTTCGGAGTTCGAACTCGCCGCGACCGTCTCGGAGACCGCACTGCCGTCGATCGCGGTGGGCATGCCGGTCCACGTCGCGGTCGCCGGCGCTGCTTCACCGGTCGAAGGCAAGGTCAGGCGCATCTCGCCGGAGATCAACCAGGTTTCTCGGCTGGGCTCGCTGCGAATCGCGCTCGCGCCGGATTCGGGCGCCCGCGCCGGCAATTTCGCCCGCGGCGAGATCGAACTGGTGCGCCGCGAGGGCATTTCCGTACCCGCCTCCGCGCTCGTCTATCGCGGTGCCGAGGCCTTCCTCCAGCTCGTCGAGGGCGGCAAGGTGCGCGCCGTGCCGGTCACGGTCGGCGTTCGCGCCGGCGCCATGGTCGAGATCGTCGAGGGCATCGCGGAAGGTCAGGAGGTGGTCGCCAGGGCCGGCACCTTCGTCGCCGACGGGGACATGGTCACGCCCGTGCGCGAGGACGCCACCGGGGCGGTGCGGCCATGAACTGGAACTTCTCCGCCTGGTCGATCCGCAACCCGATCCCGCCGATCCTGCTCTTCATCGTGCTCTTCACGCTCGGCGTGATGAGCTTCATGTCTCTGCCGGTGACGCGCTTCCCCAACATCGACCTGCCGATCGTCTCGGTCGTCGTGCGCGATCCGGGCGTCGCCCCGAGCGAGCTGGAGACCCAGGTGACGAAACGCGTCGAGGACGCCGTCGCCAATATCGCCGGGGTCAAGAACGTCTTTTCCAACATCACCGAGGGCAATTCGCAGACGCTGGTGGAATTCCGCCTCGAGGTCGCCACGCAGACCGCGGTGAGCGACGTCAAGGACGCCATCGAGCGCATCCGTTCGAACCTGCCGGCGACAGCCGACGCGCCGGTGGTCAACCGGGTCGACGTCGAGGGCCAGGCGATCCTCACCTATGCCGTCTCGGCGCCGGCGATGACGCTGGAAGAGCTGTCGTGGTTCGTCGACGACACGGTCATCCGCAAGCTGCAGGGCGTCAAGGGCGTGGCGCGTGTCGACCGCTACGGCGGGGTCACGCGCGAGGTGAAGGTCGAGCTCGATCCCGACCGGCTGGAGGCGCTCGGCGTCACCGCCGGCGCCGTCAACGCCGCGTTGAGGGCTGCCAACTCCGACCTGACCGGCGGCAGCGGCGAGTTCGCCGACCGCGACCAGACCATTCGTACGCTCGGCTCGGCGAAGTCCGTCGCCGATCTGGAAAGCCTTGAGATTCCGCTGGGCGGCGGTCGCATCGTCAAGCTCTCGGACGTCGCCACGGTCACCGACACCTGGGCGAAGCCGAAATCCTTCGCCCGGTTGAACAACCAGACCGTCGTTTCCTTCGGCATCTTCCGCGGGAAGGGCGAAAGCGATGTCGACATCAACGAGCGCGCGGTCGCCGCGATCGCCGATCTCCAGGTCGCCAACCCGGGCGTGACGATCGCCAAGGTCGACGATTCCGTCACCTTCACCGAAGGCAACTACGATTCGGCGATGGAGACGCTGGTCGAGGGCGCCGTGCTCTCGGTGATCGTCGTCTTCCTGTTCCTGCGCGATATCCGCGCCACGCTCGTTGCGGCCACCGCGCTGCCCCTGTCGATCATCCCCGCCTTCTGGGCGCTCGACCTGCTCGGCTTCTCGCTCAACCTGATCAGCCTGCTCGGCATCACGCTCGTGGTCGGCATCCTCGTCGACGACGCCATCGTCGAGATCGAGAACATCGTCCGCCACGTTAAGATGGGCAAGTCGCCCTACCGCGCCTCCCTGGAAGCCGCCGACGAGATCGGCCTGGCCGTCATCGCCATCTCGGCGACGATCATGGCCGTGTTCGCGCCGGTGTCCTTCATGGGCGGCATCGCCGGCCAGTACTTCAAGCAGTTCGGCCTGACCGTCGCCATCGCCGTGTTCTTCTCGCTGCTGGTCGCCCGCCTGCTGACGCCGATGCTGGCGGCCTATTTCCTGCGCGGCCACGGCCATGTCGAGCCCAGCCCCGGCTGGATCATGCGCCTCTACGAGCGGACCCTGCGCGTGACGCTGCGCTTCCGCTGGATCACGCTCCTCGGCGGCATCGCCTTCTTCGCCGCCTCCATCTACGCGATCGGCTTCCTGCCGTCGGGCTTCATCCCGCGCGAGGACGCCAGCCGCATCGTCTTCTCGCTCGAGCTTCCGCCGGGCAGCCGCCTGGAGGACACGCGCCAGATCACCGACCAGGTGACGGACCTCTTCCGCGAACTGCCGGAAGTGGAGAACGTCTACGTCATCGGCGGCTCCAACCCGACCGGGACGCTCGAACCGCGCCGCGCCACCGTCGTCGCCGACCTGATGCACAAGTCGGAGCGCGAGATCGGTCAGGGCGAGATCGAGGAGATCCTGCTGCGCAAGCTCGAGGCCGTGCCCGACCTGCGCGCCTATTTCGTCAACCCGCGCGGACAGCGCTCGCTCGAGCTCGGCGTCATGGGCTCCGACGGCATCACGCCCGACGAGCAGGCGCGCAGGATCCAGAGCGCCATGGCGGCGAGCGGCATGTTCCGCGGCGTCGCCTCGAACGCCGCGCTCGACCGCCCCGAGGTCACCGTCGTTCCCGACCTCGACCGCCTCGCCGAACTCGGCATCTCGACGACGACGCTTGCCGAGACGATGCGCGTCGCCACGATCGGCGACATCGACGCAAGGCTCGCCAAGTTCACCGTCGGCGACCGCCAGATCCCGATCCGCGTGCAACTCACCGAGGCCGCCCGCGACGACATGGCGGTGATCGCGGCGCTACCGGTGCCCACCGCATCCGGCGTCTCGGTGCCGCTGTCGTCGGTCGCTGAGATTCGCTACGGGCAGGGCCCGTCCTCAATCCAGCGATACAATCGCGAGCGCCGCGTCGTCATCGGCGCCGACATGGCCGTCGGATACGAACTGGGGCAGGGACTCGACGCTGTGTGGGCGCTGCCCGAGGTGAAGAACATGCCGGCCGGCGTGCGTATCCAGGAGACCGGCGACGCCGAGATCATGGGCGACGTCTTCGCCGGCTTCGCCATGGCGATGACGGTCGGCCTGATGCTCGTCTTCGCCGTGCTCATCCTACTTTTCGGCTCGGTGTTCCACTCCTTCACCATTCTCGGCTCGTTGCCTCTCGCCATCGGCGGCGTCGTCGCCGGCCTGTGGCTGACCGGCTCGGCGGTCTCGATGCCCGTCGTCATCGGCATCCTGATGCTGATGGGCATCGTCACGAAGAACGCCATCATGCTCGTCGACTTCGCCATCGAGGCCGTGCATCGCGGCGTGTCGCGCACCGAGGCGATCGTCGACGCCGGACGAAAGCGGGCGCGCCCGATCGTCATGACGACCATCGCCATGTCGGCCGGCATGGTGCCGGCGTCGCTGGCGCTGGGCGACGGCGGCGAGTTCCGCGCGCCGATGGCCGTCGCGGTGATCGGCGGCCTGCTGGTGTCGACGATGCTGTCGCTCGTCTTCGTGCCGTCCTTCTATTCGCTGATGGACGACGCGGCGAACGGCGCGGCGCGGTTGCTCCGCTGGCTGGTGCGGCCCAACGAGAAGGACGATCCGCTCGACCAGGCGACCTACACCGCTCCCGGAGCACCCCACGCCGTCACCGGCGTGCCGGACGTCGCCCCGGCGCAGCGCGTCGACCCGCCGCTGCCGCTGGCGGCGGAGTGAGACGGTTTTGCCCGCGGCACGTCTTGAAAAGACATGGACGCCTGTCCAATTGGCAAGGGACGCCCGTTCCGTCACTATGCCGCCGCAGCCGGTAACTAGGAATCCGGATGCGGGGTGAACAATGACAGGGGGCAGGCGACCGTGACCGCATCCGATCCGCGCATCCGCGCCGGCGAGCCGCTCCTGATGGGCCGCTCGGCGCCGAACCGCGTCGGCCTGATACCGCCGCTCTCGGCGGCCCGCTGGCTGCTCGTCCTCATCGTCGCCGCCGGCATCTACTTCTTCCACGGCTTCCTGGTGCCGGTGCTGGCCGCCCTGGTCATCGCCTTCGCCAGCTGGCCGCTCTACCGGCGCCTTCTCGCTGCCGTCGACGGCAGCCGCACGGTCGCCGCAGCTATCGCAATCCTGGCGATCGTCGGTTTCCTCGTCGTGCCGATCGTGATGGCGGGCACCTACGCCACCAACGAGGTCCGCATCTGGGTGCAGTGGGCGATCGAGACCAATCGCGACGGCGCGCCGACCCCTGCCTGGATCGCCGCGCTGCCGGCGGTCGGCGAATGGCTCGACGCGCAATGGTCGCGCTATGTCGGACATCCGGGCGCCATCGGCGAACTGATACAGATCGTCAGCGGCGCCAACATCGGCAACATCTACCGGGCGCTGCTGGCGGCCGGCGGTGGTGCCTTCAGCCTGCTCCTGACCCTGCTCTTCATGCTGATCGCGCTGTTCTTCACCTATCGCGACGGCGAATCCTTCGTCGCCCAGATCGACCGGCTGGGCGAGCGCATCTTCCCGATGCGCTGGGAGCGCCTGTCGCGCGTCGTGCCGGCGACCATCTCGTCCACCGTGACCGGCATGACGCTGATCGCCATCGGCGAGGGCGTCGTGCTGGGCGTCGCCTACTGGCTCGCCGGCGTGCCGTCGCCCGTGACGCTCGGCGCTCTGACCGGCCTGATGGCGCTGATCCCGGGCGGCGCGCCGCTCTCGTTCACACTGGTGTCGATCTACCTCGTCGCCAGCGGCTCGTGGGTGGCGGGGCTGGCGCTGTTCGCCTGGGGGTCCATCGAACTGTTCATCGTCGACAAGACGCTCAGGCCGAAGCTCGTGGGCGGGCCGATCAAACTGCCCTTCCTCCCGACCTTCTTCGGGCTGATCGGCGGCGTCAAGACGATGGGCCTGCTCGGCCTGTTCATCGGTCCGGTGCTGATGGCGTTGCTCGTCGCCATCTGGCGCGAATGGGTGCGCGAAGTCGTCGCCGGGGACGACGCCGCGCAGGTTCTTGCCGACGCCACCGCGTCGGCGGAAGCGCACGCCGACGCGAGTAGGCTGCCCTCCGTCCGCGGCTGAGCCGCCGCTTCGCGATCTTCAGGCGGCGCCGCGCCGCTCGGGGCGCAGCATGCGCATCAGAACGTCCGACTTGACGACGAAGTGCTGGTAGAGCGCGCCGATCGTGTGCAGGGCGACGAACAGGATGATCACCGGCTTGCCGATCTCGTGGATCTCGCCGAAGGCCTCCACGCCCATGAACCAGGCGATGCCGCCGCTGATCGGCATGCCGAGGATGACCCCGTAGAGCACGATGTGGGTGGCGATGCCGATCCATTTCTGCACGGCGCTTTCGCCGGCGGGCGCCGCCGGTGCACCCTTGGTGATACGCACCGCGAGGCGGATCACGGCGAGGACGAAGATGGCGATGCCGACATAGACGTGGAGGTTGGCAGCGGCCAATTCGTCCGCCGTCGCCTCGGTGCTGCGCATGAAGGCGCGGAAGGCGGGGACGATGTCCTCGCCGAAGATGACCTGAAACACGACCAGTGCAGCGATGATCCAGTGCAGTGCGATCTGGAGGATGGAGTAGCCCCGGGGGCTATGGGAGGTGCTCATGGATGAAATGCCTTGGCGTCTGACATGCGAGGAGGTTCACACCGATGCTGCCGCCGCGCCTTGATCGAGGACAAGTTAAAAGACGTTCATGATTTGCTTTTCAGGGCTGCCGGAATGTCGCACCCGCGGCGCCGAGGCAGCCGCGAAGCTTGCCGGGATCGAGCTGTCCCGCCGCGGAAATGCCGTCAGGCCGCCTGCCGGACGGCGCCGGGCGGGCGGCGGCGGCGAATTTCGAGGAGCTGCCACGAGGAATGGGCGACGAGCGCGGTGATCAGGATCGCGCCGCCGATCAGGCTGTTGGTGCTCGGCACCTCGGAGAAGATCATCCACACCCAGACCGGCGCCAGGACGGTTTCGAGCAGGTAGAACATCGCCACCTCGGCGCCGGAAATGTATCTTGGCCCGGTGGCGAGGCAGAAGAACGAGATCGGCATCACCACGGCGCCGTTGAAGATGATCCACCAGGGCGCGTCGACGCGGTAGCCGGCGCTGCCGCCGACGACTGCCAGCGCCACCAGGAAGGGCATGATCACGCCGATCAGAGCCGTGAAGCCCATGTCCTTGCCGCTCGCCCGGCTGATCGTGATCGCGGAGGCGATGAGGAAGGACGAGCAGAGCGCCATGAAGTCGCCGAACAGATTGCCGGTTCCGACCGAGTCGCCGACGATGACCAGTACCCCGACGATCATCGCCGCCATGGCGAGAAGCGTCGCCGTGCGCGGCCGCTCCTTCAGGAACACCCACGACAGCAGGGCGGCGAACATGGTGGTGAAGGCGAGGATGAAGACGAGGTTGGCGGTCGAGGTGCTGAACACGGCGGTGATGAAGGTGATCGAGCCTAGCCCATAGAGGGCGGCCACGACGAGGCCGGCGCGCCCCGGGATGAGCTGCGGCGCCTGCGGCGTGATCAGGCGCCAGACCGTCCAGATGACAAGGGCGGCGACGAAGGTCGTCCCCGTCCGGAGCATCAGGATCGACCAGGCTTCGCCCTCGGCGAGGCGGATCAGCGGGATGTCGACGGTCAGCGCCAGGCCGCCGATGGCGGTCAGCAGCAAACCCTTCCTGTAGTCGGTCTGGATCGCGGACATGGATCAGGCTCCGTCGAAAGGCAACGGCAGCGTCCGATGACGGCGGGCCGGGTGGGTCAGTCCTGCGCTTCGTAGCGTTCCCAGCCCTTCGGGCCGAGATGCTCCTGCGGCAGGAAACGGACCTTATAGTTCATCTTGCGCGAGCCGTTGACCCAGTATCCGAGATAGACATGGGGCAAGCCTGCCGCCCGCGCACGGGCAATGTGGTCGAGGATCATGAAGGTGCCGAGCGAGCGGTCTTCCATGTCCGGATTGTAGTAGGAATAGACCATCGACAACCCGTCGCCCATCCTGTCGGTGAGGGCGACGGCAATCAGTTCGCCTTCGCCCTTTCCGGTGATGAACGTGTCCGGTCCGCGGCGGCGGTACTCGACCACCTTTGTGTCGACATGCGTGTCCTCGACCATCATCGCATAGTCGAGGACGGTCATGTCCGACATGCCGCCGCGGCGATGACGGGCGTCGAGATAGGAGCGGAACAGCGAATACTGCTCCGTCGACGGCTCGGCGTCGTGGACGAAGCCGACGAGATCCTCGTTGCGCTGGCTGACGCGGCGCATGTTGCGCGTCGGCGCGAACTCCCCGGCAAGGATGCGCACCGAAACACAGGCGCGGCAGGTCTCGCAGGCCGGACGGTAGGCGATGTTCTGCGAACGGCGGAAGCCGCCCTGGGTCAGCAGGTCGTTGAGTTCCCTGGCCTTCTCGCCGACCAGGTGGGTGAACACCTTGCGCTCGAACTGTCCCTCGAGATAGGGGCAGGGCGACGGCGCCGTCAGGAAGAACTGCGGTGTCTGTGTCTGGTGCTGCGTCATCGTGTCCGCGCGATGCCCATGGGTTGCTCTACCTTGGCCGCCGCCGGGAAAATTTCAACAGGAGATTGATCAAAGATCGAAGAGCGGCCGCCGTTCCGCGGCCGCTGTGCGCTCGGGCGTCAGGCGTGCGCCGTCGTCAATACCGGTCGGAGCGGGTGACGACCGTGCCGAGCAGGAGGTCGTGGAGCGTACGCTTGCGCTCGGAGAACAGCGAAACCAGCAGGATCAACGGCGTCAGCACGACGTTGCCGGCCCAGAACAGGAACGAATGGACCACCGCGGTGAGCCCGTCGATGTGGCCGCCGTCGAGACGGTCGAGGCGGACGCCCATCATGCCCATGCCGACGGTCGCCTGCTCGGGTCCGCCGAGCGTGTTCCAGATGTAGATCGCCGCGACGAGGGGCGCCAGCACGCCGAACAGCGACCAGCCGAGGCCGAGCGTCAGAAGGCCAAGGAAAAACACCAGGATGCCGAACGGAATGAGCAACAGCCCGACGATGGCATAGTCGAGGATGCACGCCATCACCCGGCGCGTCCGCACGCCGTCATAGGCGCGGATGTCGTCCAGCCGCGAGGTGATGATCTCTCCGTCGATGACGCGCGTCGCCATGGTTTCCTTTCCGTCGGCGCCTCTTTGCGCCGCCAACGATGGAAATGGTGAGTTGCGGCGAAAATTCAAGCGCTTCCGGGTGGGAATGGGCCGGGGCAGGTGCGGCGCCCGGCGCTTCGGGGTCGAGCACCGGACGCCGCGGCGGCGGTTCAGGCGACGTCGCCCGGAGCCGCTGCGCGCTTCCGCCCGGTCAGCATCGACCGGACGAGATTCTCCCTGTGCTCGATGCTCGCCAGGACCACGCCGCCGACATGCAGCGCGATCAGGCCGAGCGTGGCGTAGACGAGCGCCTCGTGGGTCTCCTCGACCCATTCGACGCCCCACCAGGCGTCGGTCGTCATCATGAAACCGGTCGCCGCGATGCCGGCGACGGCTGCGAGGAGCGCGATCACCATCGCGCCGCCGGCCGGATTGTGGCCGAGATGGCGCCGGGCGCGGAAGGTCGCGGCGTCGCGCAGGTAGGCGGCGACGCTGCCCGGCCCGCGGACGAAATCGGCGAAGCGGGCGTGACGCGGGCCGACGAGGCCCCAGAGGATGCGGAGGGCGACCAGGCCTGCTGCGACGTAGCCCGCCGTCTCGTGCGCGGCGTCCCATTCGTCGCCGGTGACGAAGGCAAGGGCGAAGACGCCGACGAGCGACCAGTGGAAGATCCTGACCAGCGGGTCCCAGACCCGGACGGTCGCCGGGGACATCGCGTCCCCGGCAACCGTCGCGGCCGACTGAACCGACATCAGTCGTCGATCTTGGTCTTGACGACTTCGGCGGTGACCGGGTTGAGGTAGGCCTCGACCCTGTTGCCGTCCTTGTCGAGCGCGTAGATCTCGTAGCAGCCGTCCTCGGTCTTCACCTGGCGCACCTTGTAGCCCATGGCTTCGGCCTTCGCCTGGACGTCGGCGATGCTCATCCACTGGCTCTGCGGGGCGTTGCCGCACGATTTCGAGCTGGCCGCGGCGGGGAGTGCGAGGGCGGCGAGGGCGGTGGCGGCGATGATGGTACGCATGGTTCGGTTCCTTTTGGCTCTCTGCGGGCAGCGCCCGTTGACGTCGCCGTTCTCGCAGGACGCCGATGACCGTCCCCTGACGGCCGCTGTCAGCGGTTTGTCATTTTTCGGATACGATAGAGGGATGATGCGCCCGCTCATCGTCGCCCTTGTTTTTGCCGCCGCCTTCGCCGCGCCGCCCGCGCTCGCCGACAAGGGCGGGCACGGCAACGACGACGACCGCTCACGCGTCGCGAAGGCACGCGAGCACGCCGAAATCATGCCGATCGAAAAGCTCCTCGCCCTGCTCGGCGAGAAGATCGGCGGCGAGATCGTCGAGATCGAGATCGAGATCGATGACGAGCACGGGCGCGTCGTCTACGAAATCTACTATCTCGACGCCGCCGGCCGCCGCCACGAAATCAAGATCGATGCGGCGAGCGGCGCCATCCTCGAACGGGAAGCGGACGACTGACGATGCGCATTCTTCTCGTCGAGGACGACCCGCGCATCCGCGACGACATCGCCGCGGCCCTGCGCGCCGCCGGCTATGTGGTGGACTGCGAGGGCGACGGCGAAGAGGCCTGGTTTCTCGGCGACACGGAGACCTACGGCGCCGTCGTCCTCGACCTCGGCCTGCCGCACATGGACGGGCTTTCCGTGCTCAAGCGCTGGCGCGAGGCCGGTCGCGACTTTCCCGTGCTGGTGCTCACGGCGCGCGGAACCTGGAGCGAGCGCGTCGACGGCATCGACGCGGGCGCCGACGACTACTTGCCGAAGCCGTTCCGCATGGAGGAACTGCTCGCTCGTCTGCGCGCCATCATCCGCCGCTCGTCGGGCAATTCCACGTCGACGATCACGGTCGGCGATGCCACGCTCGACACAAGGCAGATGCGGCTCACGGTGCGCGGCGTTCCCGTGGCGCTGGCGCCGCAGGAGTACCGGCTGGTCGCCTACCTGATGCTGAACCGGGGGCGGGTCGTGCCGCAGCAGGAACTGGCGGAACACCTTCAATCCGTCCATTTCGAGCGCGAGTCGAATGCCGTGGAGGTCCTGATCGGCCGTGTGCGCAAGAAGCTGCCGGCCGATCTGATCGAGACGCGGCGCGGCTTCGGCTATCTCGTGCCGGACGGGCGGGCGGCATGACGAGATCCGCCGGCTCGCTCAGGCTGCGCCTGCTCGCCCTTTCGGGCGCGGTGCTGGTCGTGGCGATGGTGGCTGCAGGCTTCGGCCTCACCGCTCTCTTCGCGCGCCACCTCGAACGGCGCATCGGACAGGAACTCGACACCCATCTCCAGCAGCTCGCCGGCGGGCTGCGCATCGACGCCGAGGGCATTCTGTCGCTCGTCCGCGAGCCGTCGGACCCGCGCTTCGCGCGCGTCATGGGCGGCCTCTACTGGCAGGTCGGCGACGAGACATCCGGGCGCGGCCTCGCCTCGCGTTCGCTGTGGGACGCGCGCCTCGACTTGCCGGAGGACGAACTACCCGCGGGCGGTGTCCACAGCCACGACATCGCCGGGCCGGGCGGTGCGACGCTCCTGGTGCACGAACGGCGCATCGTCGTGCCCGCGGCCGACGGCGACCACGCCGTCCGCCTTTCCGCGGCGATCGACCGCGCCGAACTCGCTGAACTGCAGGCCGGCTTTGCCCGCGACCTCGCGCCGGCGCTGGCGATGCTGGGCGCGGTGCTGCTCGGCGGCTTCGCCTTCCAGATCGGCGCCGGCCTGCGGCCGCTCGGCTCCGTGCGCGCAGCTCTGGCCGACGTGCGCGCGGGTCGCAAGCGCCGGCTCGAGGTCGCTGTCCCCGCCGAGGTCGCGCCGCTGGTCGCCGAGGTCAATTCGCTGCTCGACGCGCAGGAGCGCGATATGGCCAAGGCGCGCGACCGCGCCGCCGACCTGGCGCACGGCATGAAGACGCCGCTGACCGCGCTCGCCGCCGACGTGCGCAAGCTGCGCGCCCGCGGCGAGACCGCGATCGCCGACGACATCGACGACGTCGCCGAGAGCATGCGCCGGCACGTCGAGCGCGAACTCGTCCGCGCCCGGATCCGCCACGGCCGCATCCCGGCGCCGACGCCCGTGGCGGCGAGCGCCGCCGCGATCGTTCGGGTGCTGGCGCGCACGCCGGAAGGCGCCCGCGTTTCGTTCGACCTTGCCGGCCTCGGCGATCTGGCGCTCGCCATCGATGCGGAAGACCTCAAGGAACTGCTCGGCAACCTGCTCGATAACGCCGCCCGCAACGCGCGCGGCATGGTGCGGATCGTCCGCATCGAGGAGCCCGGCCGCCGCGGCTTCGCGGTCGAGGATGACGGCGCCGGGCTACCAGCCGGCGCGCAGACAGTCGTCGCCGGCCGCGGCGTGCGTCTCGACAGTTCGGGCGGCGCCGGTCTTGGCCTGGCGATCGTCGACGACATCGTCACCGCCAATGGCGGCGAGTTGCGGCTCGGCCAGTCGGACCTGGGAGGCCTCGCCGCCGCGGTGACGCTGCCCGCCTGAGCCGTGGCTTCTCAGTACTCGTCGCCGCGCCGCCATATGGCGCCGATGGCGACGATGATCCATCCGAGGATGGTGGCCGTGCCGCCGCTCGGCGCGGCCATCGGGAACAGCCGCTCGCCCATGAATTCGCGCATCAGCAGGTCGCCGGAGAACAGCAGCGGGCCGACGAGCAGGAGCAGGCCGCCGAAGCGGATAATTCCGTCGCCGCGCCGGCCGCCGAGCAGGCCGATTGCGACCAGCGCAGGCGCATGGGCGAGCAGGAAGGTGGCGGCGGTAGCGACATTGACGCCGCCGATGTGGGCGTTGACCGCAGAGAGCGCCACGCCGGCGGCCCCGAACAGCCCGCCGAGAAACAGAAGAATGCGGCCGAGGATCATGGATCGGCTCCCGGTGTCATGATCGATGTGCTAGCCGCCGGCACGCCGCCGGCCGCTTCGCGGACAAAGTCATATGGCGTCGAGGCGCGCGCCGCAACGCCGCCGGTTCGCCTCAGCCTTTCAGCATCTGCGCGACCTTCGGCGCGAAGTAGGTGAGGATGCCGTCGCAGCCGGCGCGTTTCAGCGCCAGCAGCGATTCCATCATGGCGCGGTCGCCGTCGATCCAGCCGTTCG
>CALFXR010000021.1 GCA_937958475.1 uncultured Mesorhizobium sp.
CGCCGATGTTGACCATGGTGATGCCGCCATGGCCCGGCTTGGTCAGGTGGTAGGCGGGCATCTGCGGCAGGCGCGCGAGCGGCGAGCCGCCCTCGGGCTCCTGGCTGCCGGCGCGGGTCACCAGATTGCCCGGCTCGATGAAGGAGGCATAGCCGCCGCCACCCTTCGCCATCAGGTCGCGGGCATGCGCGCAGAACTCGTCGACGTAGAACTGGTAGTTGGTGAACAGGACGAAGTTCTGGAAGTGCTGCGGGCTTGTCGCCGTGTAGTGCGCCAGCCGGTGCAGCGAATAGTCGATGCGCTGCGCCGTGAACGGCGCCAGCGGCCGCGGCTCTCCGGGGATCGGCTCGAAGGTGCCGTTGGCGATCTGGTCGTCGGTGCCGGTGAGGTCCGGCACGTCGAAGATGTCGCGCAGCGGCCGGCGGATCGCGTCGGCGAACGAGCCGTCGACATGCGTGCCCTCGAGGAAGGCGAAATGGACCGGGATCGGCGTCTCCGATTCCCCCACCGTCACCGGCACGCCGTGATTGCGCATGATCAGCCGCAACTGGTCGACGAGATAGCGCTCGAACAGGTCCGGCCGCGTGATCGTCGTCGCATAGTTGCCCGGGGCCGGCACGTGGCCATAGGCGAGGCGCGTGTCGATCTGGGCAAACGACGAGGTGATGACGCTCACTTCCGGATAGAAGGCGCGGAAGCGCTGGCTGGCGTTGCCGGCGGCGAGATGGCGGAAGGAATCGCGCAGGAACTGCGTGTTGCGCTCGTAGAGCCGCTTCAGCGCGGCGACGGCTTCGAGCGCGTCGTCGAAGCTCTGCCGTGCGAACGGCTCGGGGCTGGCGATCGATTCGATGGGGGTCGGGTAGATTCTCTTTTCCATGACCCATTATAGGGATTGAAGATGACGTCCGGGAGGGGGCGCATCGACTATGACGGCCGAAGCTGCGGAATATTTATGCAGATCCGCCGCGATCTTCCGCATCACCTGCGCCGGCCGCAGCTCATCCCCTGCTGGGAGAAGCAGGCGGCGGTGAGGCCGGCCTGCCAGGAGGGGATCGGCCGCGACTTCTCGGCGACGAGCATGGCGAGCCCCATGCCGAAGATCATCATCAGCAGGCACAGGATGGTGAAGCGGCGGGCGATCATCGGACGTTCCCTCGATTGTCCGGGGGAATGTGCCCTGCCGCGGCTGAACTGCGGCTGAGGCGGCCGTTCAGCCGCCGTTCAAGAAGATTGACGAAAGGTTGACGATCGCGCTCGTCGCCGTCGGAGAGACAGCGCCGGGGGTATTGCCGGGCCGTTTTCGCGAAAACCTGGGCGTAAACGAAAGGCGGGGGCCGAAGCCCCCGCCGCTTTCCTCGACCGCTGCGGTCACTAGATCCTAGAGCCTGTTCCAGGTCTGGCTTTCGCAAAGGACCGCGAGCACGCATCCGGTCATCTTCAGCGAGCTGCCGGAGAGCTTGGCGCTTCCCGAATAGGTCTTGCCGGTGGACGGCTTGGTGATCGAGCCGGAGTAGCTGCCGCCGCCCTTCGCCGTCATCTTGCCGATCGACTTGCCGGAATATTCGCCCGACGTCAGCTTGATGCAGAACGACCCGCCGCAGGCGCTGATGCTGGCGTTGTCGCCGCCTTGAGTCTTCCAGTTCCCCTCGATCGGATCGGCGAGTGCCGCGCCGGTGAAGAGCATGGTGGCCGCGAGGGCCAGGCCCAGTTTACGAAACATTCTTTCCTCCCGTTGGTCCGGTTGGGTGGCGGCGCTTCGACCGCGTCGTCCCTTACGCCTGCGTAAGCTAATCCAGCGTTCGCCGGAACGGAAGCGGTGCCGCTGGGTGAGGGATCGCGATATTTTGCGGCGGAACCGACGGTGCGAAGGCGGCGCGGCGCGACCGTCTTTGCGATCCGTGGTTAGCGAATGCTTGCCGCCGACGTGCCGGATTTTCGACGAATTTTCGCGGAAAGCGAGGGAATGCGCGGGGTGTGATGCTTAACGTTCCTTTGCGTTTACCGCTTGTTTTACCTTTGTTTTCCGCAAATTAAGCACGCCATTTAACGGCGGATTCAAGGGCTCGCGCCATCCTTCGAAGCATCGGAAGAGCAACCCGGCAGGCAAACGGGAAGGCTCTCAGGATCGACAGGGGACTTGACCATGGCACGCTTTGAAATGCTCGAACCCAGCCTCGGCGCGATGGGCGCGACCGCGCAGGCGGACATCCTTTTCGAACTGGGAATGATGTACGCGACCGGCCGCGACTGCGAGACCGACGTCGTCGCCGCGCACAAGTGGTTCAACATCGCGGCGATCAAGGGCTCCACCCGCGCCGCCGCGCTGCGCGCCGAACTGTCGGCCACCATGTCGAAGGCGGAGATCGCCAAGGCGCTTCGCGACGCCCGCGAATGGATGACGATGCACTGATCTGCTGCCGAGGGGCGAACACCTGCGCCAAGAGCGGGCGAACCGCCGGCGCAGGAGCGGACAGCGACGGTACGGGCGGGGGCGCCTGGGGACCGTCGCTCGTCGGAAACCGCGCCCGGCCGGCCAGCCGGCGCGGTTTCCTGCATTTCGGGAGGCGCCGCCCGACCGCAGCTGCGACCGCATGCCGCCGCAGATCCGGCGTCCGGGAGGTGGTGCGAGGGGCTCAGGCCCAATCGCCGCGGCGGCGATGCGCCTAGACAAATCCGGCAGCCGGTGGGACTCTCCGCCATCGCGTCTTCCAATGAAGCCGGGCATCGCCCGCCTGACGCGTGCAAGAACAGGAGAGGATAATGACCTTGAGACGCACTTTGGGCGCGACTTTGTTCGCGCTGTCGATGGGGGCTTCCGCAGCCTTCGCCGACGACATCACCTTCGCCGTCGTCGGACCGATGACCGGCCAGCTCGCGTCGATCGGCGACCAGTTCAAGATCGGTGCCGAGGCTGCCGCCGCGGCGATCAACGAAAAGGGCGGCATCGGCGGCCGCATGATCAAGATCTCGATCGAGGACGACGTCTGCGATCCGAAGCAGGCCGTGTCGGTAGCCAACCGCATCGTCGCCAACGGCATCATGTTCATCGACGGCCATGCCTGCTCGGGCTCGAGCATCCCGGCCTCGTCGGTCTATGCCGAAGCCGGCGCGCTGATGATGAGCCCGGCCTCGTCGAATCCCGTGCTCACCGACGACGCAGCCGCCAAGGGCTGGTCCTCGATCATGCGCCTCTACACCCGCGACGACGCGCAGGGCGCCTTCATCGGTCCGTGGATCGCCGAGAAGTACAAGGGCAAGAACGTCGTCATTCTCCACGACAAGAGCGCCTACGGCCAGGGCGTCGCCGACGCGGTCAAGGCGACGATGAATGCCGGCGGGCTGAACGAGATCCTCTACGAGGGCATCAACGCCGGCGAGAAGGACTATGCCGCGCTGGTCACCAAGATGAAGGAACTCAAGGCCGACGTGGTCTACTTCGGCGGCTACCATCCCGAAGCCGGTCTCATCCTGCGCCAGTCGGCCGAGCAGAGCCTCAAGTTCCAGCTGATCATGCCCGACTCGATTGCTTCTCCGGAATTCTGGCAGATCGCCGGTCCGGCCGGCGAAGGCACGCTGTTCGTCTTCCCGTCCGACCCGCAGGCGAAGCCCGAGGCCAAGGAAGCCGTCGACAAGATCAAGGCCGGCGGCTTCGTGCCGGAAGGCTTCACGCTGTTCTCCTACGCGGTGATCCAGGCGTTCGCCCAGGGCATCGAGCGGGCCGGATCCGACGATCCGCTGAAGGTCGCCGCGGCGCTGAAGAACGGCGAGCCGATCAGCACGGTCGTCGGCCCGATCGTCTTCGACGAGAAGGGTGACATCAAGGGCGCCACCTACGACATCAACATCTGGCACGACGGCAACTATTCGAAGCTGCAGCAGTAGGCTTCGTCGCACCCAGGCGAAAATGCGACGGCCGGACCTCGTGTCCGGCCGTTGTGTTTCTGGAGGTGCGAGTCGGTGGACGCGCCGCCGCGCCTCAGCCCGTTCTCAGCTCATCGCCATGTAGCGGCCGGGCCGGTGGTTGAGGCCGATGATGACGTTGAGCACGACCGCGCCGGCCACCGACAGGAGCACCTGGTGCCAGTCGATGACGAACAGCGCCGCGACCAGGATGACGAGGTCGACGCCGAGCTGGAAATAGCCGGCGCGCACGATGCCGCGGTCCTGGAGATAGAGCGCCAGTATGTTGAAGCCGCCGAGTCCCGCCCGGTGGCGGAACAGGATCAGCAGCCCCATGCCCATCAGCCCGCCGCCGGCGACCGCGGCGTAGATCGGGTCGAGATGCGCGTAGTCGATCCATTGCGGCGTCAGCCGCGAGAACAGCGAGAAAAGCGCGACCGCGGCGAAGGTGCGCAGCGTGAACGGCCAGCCCATGCGCTTCACCGCCAGCCAGTAGAACGGCAGGTTGATGATGAAGAAGACTACGGCGAACGGATAGCCGGTCGCATACTGGACGAGAAGCGCGAGGCCCGCCGAACTGCCGGTCAGCAGCGTCGCGTGCTGGTAGAGCGATAGCCCGAGCGCGACGAACAGCGTGCCGACGAAAAGTGCGAGCACATCCTCGTAGAAGCCGTGCCGCTCGCCTGTCGCCTGCCCGTCCATGATCCGTCCTTGTGCGCCGCCGCATTCCGTGGGCATCGCACTATCGGACGGCGCCGGACGGCGCAATCTCCGTTCGGGCGGGCGAGGCGAACGGTCGCCGTCAGCCGGCGGCGTCTTCCTCGGCAAACGTCACCAGCACCGTGCCGTCGGTGACCTGGGCGCCTTCTGTGACGATCGAGGCGACGGTGCCGTCATGCGGCGCCGAGATGGTGTGCTCCATCTTCATCGCCTCGAGCACGAGCAGCGCCTGGCCCTTCTCGACCCGGTCGCCGGCCGCGGCGCGCACGATCTTCACCAGCCCCGGCATCGGCGCACGCAGCGAATCCCCGCCCGAGGCCGCCTCGTCGGCGCGCGCCAGCGGATCGGGGACGGAAAACGTGTGCCCGACCGGTCCGTCGAAGACCGTGACGTGACCGGGCCAGCGCGCTGCGGACCGCCCTTCGACGAGTCCGTCGGTGCCGGTTCGCAGCTCGAGCCTGGCGTCGTTGTCGAGATGGACCGCATAGCGTCCGCCGCCGCGCGGCAGAACCCGGGCAATCACCGCGCCGCCGTCGCGGTGCATGCGCACGCGCCGGCCCACCGGGTGGAAATGTGCGTAGCTGGCGTTTCCCGACCAGGGATCGGCCGAGGGCGTCGAGGCATCGGCGCCGGCAGCGGCGAGTGCGGCGACGGAGACAACCGTGTCGTCCGGCGCGGGCAGGGCGGTCAGCGCCTCCTGCTTGCGCCCGATCAGGCCGGTGTCGACGTCGCCGGCGGCGAAGTCGGCATCGGCGGCGAGTGCGGCGAGGAAGGCGGTGTTGACGGTCGAGCCGGCCACCTCGGTCTGCGCCAGTGCCGCGGACAGCGCGGCGAGCGCGGCTGCCCGGTCTCTCCCGTGGACGACCAGCTTGGCGATCATCGGATCGTAGTAAGGGGAGATGGCGTCGCCCTGGCGCACGCCGGTCTCGATGCGCATCGCCGCCCCTGCCGGCGCGCGTGGCGGGAAGGCGAGGTGGTGCAGCGTACCGGTGGCGGGCAGGAAGCCGCGGCTGGCGTCCTCGGCGTAGAGCCGCGCCTCGAAGGAATGGCCGGACAGGCGGATCTCGTCCTGGCGCAGGGGCAGGGGCTCGCCGGCGGCGACGCGCAGCTGCCACTCGACCAGGTCGATGCCGGTCACCATCTCGGTCACCGGATGCTCGACCTGGAGGCGCGTGTTCATCTCCATGAACCAGAAGCGGTCGGGCCTCAGCCCCTCGGAGGCATCGACGATGAACTCGATGGTGCCCGCACCCGAATAGCCGATCGCCCTGGCCGCGGTGACGGCCGCGTCGGTCATGGCGGTGCGCATCGCCTCGGTCATGCCGGGCGCAGGCGCCTCCTCGATGACCTTCTGGTGGCGGCGCTGCGCAGAACAGTCGCGCTCGTAGAGGTGCACCGCCCCGCCATGGTTGTCGCCGAACACCTGCACCTCTATGTGCCGGGGCTTCTCGACATATTTCTCGATCAGCACCGCGTCGTCGCCGAAGGCGGCCTTGGCCTCGCGCTTGGCGCCGGCCAGCGCCTCGGCGAAGTCGTCGGGATGCTCGACACGGCGCATGCCCTTGCCGCCGCCGCCGGCGCGCGCCTTGATCAGCACCGGATAGCCGATCTCGCGCGCCTTGCCGGCGAGCAGCACCAGCGCCTGGCCGTCGCCGTGGTAGCCCGGAACGACCGGCACGCCGGCCTTTTCCATCAGTCGCTTGGCGGCGTCCTTCAGGCCCATGGCGCGGATCGACGCCGCCGACGGGCCGATGAAGACGAGCCCCGCCGCCGTGACCTGGTCGACGAAGTTCGGGTTCTCGGAGAGGAAGCCGTAGCCGGGGTGGATGGCTTGCGCGCCCGTATCCAGCGCCGCCTGGATGATGCGGTCGCCGCGCAGGTAGCTTTCGCCGACCGGGGCGGCCCCGATGCGCACCGCCTCGTCGGCCTCGGCGACGTGCAGGGCATGCGCGTCGGCGTCGGAATAGACGGCCACCGTCGCAACGCCCATGCGACGCGCCGTGCGCATCACCCGGCAGGCGATCTCGCCGCGGTTGGCGATCAGGATCTTCGAGAACATGCGACCTCCCCGGAAAGACCCGGAGGAGATAGCACAGCTGTCGCGGAATGCTACCGCCGCGGCGCGGCGAGCGCGAACATCACGCCCTGCGGATCGATCGCCTGGACGACGAAACCGCCGCCTGGAACCTCCATCGGCTCCATCAGCATCTTCGCGCCGCGGGCGGTGGCCCTGGCGATCGCCGCGTCGAGCGCCGGCACGTTGAAGTAGAACAGCCAGTACGGCACCGGCACCTCGGCCGGCCTGGTCATCATGCCGCCCATCTGCTCGGGGCCGGAATTGAACAGCTGGTAGGTGCCCATCGGCCCCATGTCGATCGCGTCCGCTTTGGTCCAGCCGAACCGCGCCGAATAGAAGTCGAAAGCCTTCTCCCAGTCGCCGGCGTAGAGCTCGCGCCAGCCGACCTGGCCCGGCGCGGTGGGATCCGGCTTCTCGGCCGGCGCCTCGCCCTTCGGCGCCATCATCATGAAGGCCGCCCCCTGCGGATCGGCGACGACGGAGAAGCGTCCGACGCCGGGAATGTCGGTCGCGGGCCGCAGGATCGCGCCGCCCGCCGCGGCGACGGCGTCGGTCGCGGCATCGACGTCGGGCGTATGGATGTAACCCATCCACGCCGGCCGGACGCCGGCTGCTTCCGCCGGAATGCCCATCAGGCCGCCGACGTCGACCGAACCCGCCTTGACGATCGTGTAGCCCTCGCCGCCCTGGAACGCCTCCATGTTCCAGCCGACGACATCGGCATAGAATTCGGCCGCCGCGGGAACGTCGGGGGTCATCAGCTCGTACCAGAAGAAGGGGTTCGGCATGGCTCGTCTCCTCTGCAATTCGCTCCCCGGCCGCGCGACGGCGGCGAGGCTTACCTTACGTCAGCTTCGTCGTTGAAATCTACTTGCAGCACGAGCGCGGGTCGCAGCAGTAGCTGTCGGTCTTGCACCACCAGTCCCAGTCGTTGTTGTCGGCGCAGACGATGACGTTGCGCGGCACGCACATGTAGTCCTCCTCCGACGCGTCGTAGACGCAGACCGGGAAGCCGACGGCGTCGCAGGAATATTCGGTCGCCCCGCACTGGTCGGCGAGCCTGACGGGCGGGCCGAGACGCTCGACGGGGATGCTCTGGCGCACGGCGCCCGCCGGCGCGACCGCCGACGTGCCGGCGGAAGCGACGACCTGCGTGCCTTCGGCGCGAACGCTGCCCGCGGAAAACAGCATCGCCGTCGCGATCGAGACTGCCAGGAACATGCGCATGCTTTCCTCCCTTGCGGCGCTCCGTATGCGCCGATGGAAGGCTACGCGCAGGGCCTGGCGCGCGCGTTGATCCCGATCATCGCCCGCTGGCATGCGCCGTGGGGGCAGGGCGGCGCCGGGAGGGGAAGGCGTCAGGGCGCCGCCTCGGACGTCTCGCTCTCGATGCGCCATCCGTCCACGCCGTGGACGAGGCCGAGCGTGACCAGCGCGCGGCCGGCGACGGGCGCCGCGCCGACGGCCTTCGGCCGGTAGTCGTAGCGCATCAGGAAGCGCGCCTCGGCGCGGCTTTCGCCGCGTGCCGCGACGGCGAGGCTTCCCTGTTCGAGCTCCAGCGTCCACGACGACCACTGCGCGAACCAGCCGGCCTTGGCGGCGGCCGCAGCGTCACGCTCCATGCGCGTGCCGAAGATCGTCGGCGCCGGCGCATAGAGGCCCATCACCATGCCGGCGATGTCGTTCGCGTCGGGGGCGAGGTAGCGGTTGCGGACGAAATCCTCGACGGCGCCGGCTTCGCCCACCGAGCGCTCCGCCGCGGCGACCTCGACCGCCGGCGGCCTGGCTTCCGCTGCGGGCGCGGCCGTGCCGTCGGCGACGAATTCGAAGCGTTCGACCAGCGAACCCTGCTCCCAGGGCCGCTGCTGGCCGCCGGTGGCGGCGACGACGTCGCGGCGCACCGCGATCATGAGATCGTTGATGCTTTGCCCGGGCCGGTCGATGTGGGCGATGAGTGCGGCGGCGAAGGGCGAGTTGCGGCCCGAACCGTCGAGGGCGACCGCGCCCGGCGCGGTGGAGAAGGCGATGAACGAGCCGCGCGCCGCGTCGAACGGCGCCAGCCCCG
This sequence comes from uncultured Mesorhizobium sp., assembly GCA_937958475.1. Lineage (GTDB taxonomy): Bacteria > Pseudomonadota > Alphaproteobacteria > Rhizobiales > Rhizobiaceae > DUSC01. Next base: position 8,763 of record CALFXR010000021.1, read on the forward strand.
ACAGCGCGCGGGCCGCGCGGTCGCTGCCCTTTGTCCCGGCGCGGGCGAAGGGGTTGTTGCGACAGGCGTCGAGGAAGACCAGGCTGGTCTTCGTCTGCTGCTCCATGATGTCGAGCACCTGGTCGATCGGTACGGATTCCAGCTGCAGCTTGACCGCGCCGTCGAGCCTGGCGTCGACCGGCAGGATGTAGTTGCGCCCGTCGACCTGGACGCCGTGGCCGGCATAGTAGAACAGCCCGGCGTCGGCGCCGGCCAGCGCGTCGGCGAACGCGCCGATGCGCCGCTCCAGCGCCCGCTTCTCCAGGTCGTGGCCCTCGATGACGGTGAAGCCGAGCCCGCGCAGTTGCGCCGCGACGTCCTTCGCGTCGTTGACCGGATTGGCGAGCGATGTCGCTTCCTGGTAGGCGCCGTTGCCGATGACCAGGGCGACGCGCCCTTCCGCCCGCGCCGCGAAGGCGGCGAGAAGGAAGAGAACGATCGCGAGCCAGGGCCTGACCATGGGGGCCGACACTAGCGCGCCGCCGCGCCGAGCGGGAGAGGGGGGCTCGCAGCGTCGGCATCGCCCGCCCGGGATTTTCTTCCGCCGGAAATTGCGCTACCGGATTCCCATGGTCAGGACGCACTGTACCCCCTGCACGGCGTTCCCGCGCGACTGACGCGAGGAACCTTTCCCGGACCGGCGCCGGAGCTTTTCGCGCGCCCGCCCGCATCCGGAAATCCCATCGACGAACATTCGGCCGCCGCCCCGGAACGATCCGGCGCGCGGGCAGGACCGGTGGACGCCGTCCGCCGCCCGCGCAGCGGCCAGGAAAGAGGTGCAACCATGACCAACTATTTCGCCAGCCCGTTCAAGGGCATCCCGCTCGACGAGCAGGTGACCAACCCCAACATCGTCGTCGGCCGCTACAGCTATTACTCCGGCTGGTACCACGGCCACGGCTTCGACGACTGCGCGCGCTACCTCGTGCCGGACGCCGGCGCCGACCGGCTGATCGTCGGCGCGTTCTGCTCGATCGGCTCTGGTGCTGCCTTCATCATGGCCGGCAACCAGGGCCACCGCGCCGACTGGATCTCGACCTTCCCGTTCTTTTGGGACACGGACACGCCGGAATTTTCCGGCGCCGCCAACGGCTACCTGCCGGCCGGCGACACGGTGATCGGCAACGACGTGTGGATCGGCGCCGAGGCCATGTTCATGCCCGGCGTCAAGATCGGCCACGGCGCCGTCGTCGGCGCGCGCGCGGTAGTCACCCGCGACGTCGAGCCCTATGCGGTGGTCGCCGGCAACCCGGCGCGGGAAATCCGAAAACGCTTCAGCGAGGAGCGCATCGCCATGCTTCTCGAAATGGCCTGGTGGGACTGGCCGGCGGAAACGCTGAAGCAGGCGATGCCGCTCATGACCAGCGGCGATGTCGAGGCGCTTTACGCATGGTGGAAGGAGAGGGAGGGGCGGTAGGCGCGTCTGTCCCGGAGTGGCCGGCGCCGCCGGTCACTCCGAAAACAGCTCGGCATGCGTGCCGGCGCGGACAAAAACGACCTGGCCCGGCCTGCCGCTGTCGTCGATCTTGTAGGCGAGCAGGAAATCGCCGCCGATGTGGCATTCGCGATGGCCGGCCCAGTCGCCCTTGAGCGGATGGTCGCGCCATTCCGCGCCGAGCGATCCGTCATTGGCGATAATGAGCAGCATCGCCTCCTTCAGGCGGCGCATGTCGTAGCGGCCGGAGCGCGACAGCCGCTCCCAGTCCTTGAGGAAGGCTCTCGTGAAGTCCGAGGCGCGCGGCGCGGCCGCGCGCTTGTCAGCCACCGGCCTTGTCGAGGTCGGCGATCAGCGCGTCGGCGTCGGCAAAACGCGCGCCGCGGCGTCCTGCGATCTCGTCCGCCTCAGCCATCGCGGCGCGCGTCGCCGCGTTGGGCACCTTGAGTTCGAGCGGGAAAGCCTGGTCGGCGACGACGCGCTTGAGGAAGAGGCGCACGGCGTCGGACACAGAAAGCCCCATCGCCTCCAGCGCTGCGGTCGCCTGTTCTTTGGTGTCGTCCTCGATGCGGACGTGAAGCGTGGACGTGCGGGCCATGCGGGTCTCCTGACAACGGCAATATGTATCACGTTTGTGATACATTCAAGGATGGCCGGTCCCGCTCACTGCTTGAAGCGGTTGTCGCGGTGCCATTCGAGGAAGCGCGGATGCGGGCGCTGAGAGAGGCGCTGCGGCGCCAGCGCCTTGCCGGTCCGGTTGAACATCCCTCGCACGCCTTCCTGGTCGTTGACATGGCGCGAGACGAGGATGTCGAGTTCGTCGGAAAGGCCGATCAGCCCGCGGTCGAACATCCAGTGCATGGTGCCGGAAAGCGCGATGCCGTTGGTCAGTATGTCCGGCCCGTTCGCCTCGACCGGACGGATGTGCGCCGCCTCGACCTCGGCGCGACCGCCGCCGTTGATCAGCTTCAGCCCGGTGATCGCGCAGCGCTGGTCGTAGGCGTGAAGCACGATGCGCCGGAAGACGCGGTCACGCACGAGGCGCGAGGTCAGCTGGCTGACGCGCTCGCGCTCCTGCTCGTAAACGAACGGCGCCTGCTCCTCGTCCAGTTCGCGTCGCGAGATGTCGCCGACGCGCGGCAGCAACGTCTCGGGCTCCTCTAGCCCGGCCGTCACGATGCGGTGGAAGTCGGCGGGCGAGAGCGGGCGGACGGCCGATTGGGCACGCCCGGAAAGGCGGCCCTCCTCATTGAGGACGCCACGCTCGAGAATGCCCGCCGGCCCGTTGAAGGGAACCGGGTTGGCGAAGTCGAGATAGCTGCCCGGTTCGATGACAGCGATGTACATGCCGCGCGTGCCCGGATCAGGAATGACCTGTTGCACCTTGGCGACGGCGAAATAGCCGCGCGTCTCGCGCACCTTCGACGGCTCCAGATAGACGATCCAGCCGCCGACGCAGGCCTGGATGCGGCGGAGATATTGCGGCGGGAACTGGTAACGCTCCGCCGGGCTGTCGTCGTAGATGGAATCCGAGCGGTGGAGGAAGACGGCGAAGGACATGTGTGCCTCTATAGCGCTTCGGGCCGTCGCCGTCTTGAGGCGCTCCGAGCGGGAATACTTACCCCACCCGCAATATCTTCTCCATCTTCCGGCCCTTCGCCAGCTCATCCACCAGCCTATCCATGATGCGGATCTCGCGCATCAGCGGCTCCTCGATTTCCTCGACGCGCACGCCGCAGATCAGGCCCGTCACCAGCATGCGCGACGGATTGAGGGCAGGGGCGTTGGCGAAGAAGGCCTCGAAGTCCGTCTTGTCGGAGAGAATCCGCTCGAGGTCGGCCGCGCCGTAGCCCGTGTGCCAGGAAATGATCCGGTCGAGCTCGGCCTTCGTGCGGCCCTTCTTCTCCGCCTTGGCGACGTAGTGCGGATAGACGCTGGCGAAGCTCATCGAATAGATGCGGTGTCCGGCCATTTGGCTCCTCCGTCGTTTCGACGCGATCCGGCAGTATTGAAGATATGCCGGGTCGCGTCTCCTTCGATAGGCTGCCGTCGACGGGCACAAGAATTCGCCCCGTTCGCAGGCGGAACCGCCGAAGGGCGTTGGCATTCTTCGAAAACAGGCTTCTCTTCGAGCCGACGGAACGGAGGAGGACGCAAGTGAGCGACGGCTTGATCATCTGGACCTATGACTGGGTGCCTCAGGGGCCGCGAGGCTTCGTCCGCGACCTGCGCCTGCGCTGGGCCTGCGAGGAAGGCGGCCTCGCCTACACGGTCCGCACGGTTCCCTTCGAAGGGCGCGGCCGGGAGCACCTGGCGCGCCAGCCCTTCGGCCAGGTGCCGTTCCTGGACGACGACGGGATCCGTCTGTTCGAGAGCGGCGCCTGCCTCCTGCACCTGGGAAGCAGGTCCGAGCGGCTCATGCCACGCGACCCTCAAGGCCATGCCGAGACGCTCGAATGGGTCGTCGCCGCGCTCAATTCGATGGAGATGGTTTCCGTGCCGTGGTGGTTCATCGGCCTGTCCGGAACGGCGGAGAACCCGCTCGAAGGCTGGATGATGTCGCGGCTGAAGCGTCTCGAAGCCGCGATCGAGGGGCGCGAATGGCTCGCCGCAGGGCGCTTCACGATCGCCGACATCCTGATGGCCGACGTCCTGCGCGTCCCCAAGGTACGCGCAGCCTGCCCGCCGGTGCTGCAGGCCTATGTGGAGCGCGTCACGTCACGGCCGGCTTTCCGCAAGGCCCACGCCGATCAGATGACGCATTTCGCCGCCGCCGACGAGCGACGCGCCGCCGCCCGGGGTCCGGGGGAATGACGCCGCGGCCCGTGCTGCGTCCCGCTACATCCTGAACACGCCGACCTTCGTTTCCCCGATCTCGGCATTGAGAGCCGCCGAAAGCGATAGCGCCAGCACTTCGCGGCTCCGTGCCGGATCGATGATGCCGTCGTCCCACAGCCTGGCGGACGAATAGAGCGGGTGGCCTTCCTTCTCGTATTTCTCCAGGATCGGCGCGCGGAAGGCGGCCTCCTCCTCCTTCGACCAGGTCCCGCCCTTGCGCTCGATGCCCTCGCGCTTGACCATGGCGAGCACGGTCGCGGCCTGCTCGCCGCCCATCACCGAGATGCGCGCATTGGGCCACATCCACAGGAAGCGCGGCGAGTAGGCGCGGCCGCACATGCCGTAATTGCCGGCGCCGAACGAGCCGCCGATGATCATCGTCACCTTCGGCACGCGCGCGGTGGCCACCGCCGTCACCAGCTTCGCGCCGTCGCGGGCGATGCCGCCGGCCTCGTATTTGCGGCCGACCATGAAGCCGGTGATGTTCTGCAGGAAGACCAGCGGGATCTTGCGCTGCGTGCACAGCTCGATGAAATGCGCGCCCTTCAGCGCGCTTTCGGAAAAGAGCACGCCGTTGTTGGCGAGGATGCCGACCGGCATGCCGTGGATATGGGCGAGGCCGGTGACCAGGGTGGTGCCGTAGTTCTGCTTGAACTCGTCGAAGTCGGAGCCGTCGACGATGCGGGCGATCACCTCGCGCACGTCGTAGGGCTGGCGCAAATCCGCCGGGATGACGCCGTAGATCTCGTCCGGTGAATGAAGTGGCGGGACAGGATCGCGAAGGTCGAGGCCTATCGTCTTCTTTCGATTCAGGTTCCGGACGATGCGGCGGGTGATGGCGAGCGCGTGCTCGTCGTCCAGCGCATAGTGGTCGGCGACGCCCGAAAGCCGCGTGTGCACGTCGGCGCCGCCGAGGTCTTCCGCCGTCACGTCCTCGCCGGTGGCGGCCTTCACCAGCGGCGGCCCGCCGAGGAAGATCGTCGCCTGCTTCCTGACCATGATCGTCTCGTCCGACATCGCCGGCACGTAGGCGCCGCCCGCCGTGCACGAGCCCATGACGCAGGCGATCTGCGGGATGCCGGCGGCGGAGAGGTTCGCCTGGTTGTAGAAGATGCGGCCGAAATGCTCGCGGTCGGGAAACACCTCGTCCTGGTTGGGCAGGTTGGCGCCGCCGGAATCGACCAGGTAGACGCAAGGCAAATTGTTCTCCAGCGCGATCTCCTGGGCGCGCAGGTGCTTCTTCACGGTCAGCGGATAGTAGGTGCCGCCCTTCACGGTGGCGTCGTTGACCACCACCATCACCTCCTTGCCCTCGACGCGGCCGATGCCCGCGATCATGCCGGCCGAGGCAATGTCGCCGCCGTAGAGCCCCCAGGCGGCGAACTGGCCGATCTCGAGGAAGGGCGAGCCGAGGTCGAGCAGCTGCGCCAGCCGATCGCGCGGCAGAAGCTTGCCGCGCGACACGTGGCGCTCGCGCGCTTCCTCGGGACCGCCCTGCTCGACGATCCTTGCCTTGGCGGAAATCTCGTCGACCAGCGCCCTCATGCGCTCGGCATTGGTGCGGAAGGCGTCGGTGGCGGTGGAGATGTTGGACTGAAGGATGGGCATTGACCAGCTCGTTCTGATATTATATTTTGATATCACTTTCGATCAGCCGCGCATGAGGTGCAGCGATCCCGAGGCAGAAGCGGCCGCGGCCGTGTCTGCTTCAGAAGGCTAACATGCGCGGAAGGCATTCAGCCACGCTTGAGGCGATATTCTCCGATCCCGTCAGCGGATCGATCAAATGGCGGGACATAGAGGCTATGTTCGTCGCTCTCGGCGCGGACGTGATCGAGTGGCGCGGCTCGCGTGTCCTGGTGGTGTTCGGGGAAAATCGGGCGGTGTTCCACCGGCCGCATCCCAGCCCGGACACCGACAAGGGTGCGGTCAAGGCGGTGCGTCGGTTCGTGACGGAGGCAGGTATCAAGCCATGAATCCTTACAAGGGCTATGTCGCCGAGATCTGGTACGAGGAGGACGACCGGGCTTTCCACGGGCTCGTCGAGGGGGTTCGCGACACGATCCATTTCAGCGGTACCTCGCCGGACGAGTTGTCGCAGGCCTTCCACGACAGCGTCGACGACTACCTCGATTTCTGCCGGGAGCGCGGGATCGAGCCGCAGAAGCCCTATTCCGGCAAGCTCGCCCTGCGCACCACGCCCGAGATTCACGCCCTGCTCGGCAAGGCCGCGTCGATGGACGGAAAGTCGGTCAACCAGTGGGTGTCGGACACGCTGGCGGACGCCGCGCACCGACGCGTCGCCGACGGCGCGACGAAGGTCCGCACACGTACCTCTTGAGAGCGTCCACGCCGAGGACCGTCCGCGGCCGGCGATCCGGTGACGGCAGGGCAGGGCGATCGTCGTCGGGTTCGGCATCGTCCTCCTAGCGGATGAGTTCGATCGGGCAGGGCAGATCGAGCGTCGCCCAGATGCGGTCGGCGGTGACGACCGTTGCCTTGCGGGCGATGGCCGTCGCGAGGCAGGCGCGGTCGGCGAATGAGAGGCCGGCCCGCTTGGTGGAAGGACGCAGGCCCGCGGCGCGAACCGCCAGGGCCTGGTCGAAATCGACGAAGCGGACGTCCTGGGAGACGAGCAGTTCCTGCATGAGATCGAGCGGGATGCCCTTCTCGACGCCGCGCATGAACGCTTCGCTGGCGTTCACCGTCGACATCGCCGCCCCGCGCAGGCGCTCGCTCGCCCGGTCGGCGCCGAGTTCGTCGCGCACGATGGCGAGAAAGGCGGACGCATCGATGACGTAGTCGGTCATTCGTCGTTGCCCGTCGTACCGAGCGCGCGCCCTTCGCGGGCGAGGCGTTCGTAGCGCTCGTCCTCCCGCCGCGCCTCCTCCCGGCGCTCGGCGATCAGTTCGTCGACGACGCTCTCGCCGGGGTGTTCCGCCTTCCATTTGCGCGCGAAGGCCTGGACGCGCTTCAGCGCCACGGCCGGCGAGACGATGCGGAACTCGCCGTCGACGACATGCGCCACGACGGTCTCGCCCGGTTTCACCATCATCGCCGCGCGCATCTCGGCCGGGATGACGATGCGGCCGGCGCTGTCGATCTTGAGCCGGGCATGGTCGACCGACGCGAGACCCGCCGGCTCGGCTTCGAACTTCGCCGGCTCTTCGGAAAATCCGCGTTGCGACATGGTTCACCTCCAGCCACGCATCATGCCATTTTCAGGCAGGCATGGCAAATCGGCAAGGAATGGCAGATCACGCCCCTTCTGCCATGATCTCCCGCCCGATCAGCCACCGCCTGATCTCCGACGTACCCGCGCCGATCTCGTAGAGCTTGGCATCGCGCAGCAGACGCCCCGCCGGATAGTCGTTGATGTAGCCGTTGCCGCCGAGCAGCTGGATGGCGTCGAGCGCGAGCTTGGTGCCGTTCTCGGCCGCGTAGAGGATGCAGCCGGCCGCGTCCTTGCGCGTGGTCTCGCCGCGGTCGCAGGCCGCCGCCACGGCGTAGACATAGGCGCGGGTGGCGTTCATCGTCACGTACATGTCGGCGAGCTTGCCCTGGACCAGCTGGAATTCGCCGATGGCGTGGCCGAACTGGCGGCGTTCCTGGACATACGGCACGGCGGTATCGAGGCAGGCGGCCATGATGCCGAGCGGGCCGCCGGCGAGCACGACGCGCTCGTAGTCGAGCCCCGACATCAGCACCTCGACGCCGCGGTTCTCCTCGTGCAGCACGTGCTCGAAGGGCACCTCGACATTGTCGAAGACGAGTTCGCCGGTGTTGGATCCGCGCATGCCGAGCTTGTCGAGCTTCTGCGCCACGGAGAAGCCGGGCATGTCGCGCTCGATGATGAAGGCGGTGATGCCGCGCGAGCCCATCGTCGGCTGCGTCTTGGCATAGACGACCAGCGTCGAGGCGTCCGGGCCGTTGGTGATCCACATCTTGGTGCCGTTGAGCACGTAGCGGTCGTTGCGCTTCTCGGCGTTGAGCTTCATCGACACGACGTCCGAACCGGAGCCCGATTCCGACATGGCGAGCGCGCCGATCTTCTCGCCGCTGCACAGCGGCGGCAGGAATTCCTCCTTCTGCGCGAGCGTGCCCCAGCGGTTGATCTGGTTGACGCAGAGGTTGGAGTGCGCGCCGTAGGAGAGGCCGACGGCCGCCGACGCGCGGCTGATCTCCTCCACGGCCACGACATGGGCGAGGTAGCCCAGCCCGGTGCCGCCGAAATCGGGATTTGCGGTCATGCCGAGCAGGCCGAGGTCGCCGAGCTTCTTCCAGAGGTCGCGCGGAAAGTCGTTGTCGCGGTCGATCGCCGCCGCGCGCGGCGCGATTTCGTCGGCGGCGAAGCGGCGCACGGTCTCGCGCAGCGCCGCGATGTCCTCGCCGAGGCCGAAATTGATGCCGTTGTCGTACATCGTCAGTTCTCCCTGGATTTGTCGGCGGCGGTGAGCCGCAAGGTCATGGCGAGGTAGGTGCGCGCCACCTCCTCGACCGAAAGCCGCTCGTCGGGACGGAACCAGACGATCACGCCGGTGATCATCTGGATGATCGCCATGGCGGTCAGGCCGACATCGTCGACCGCGAGCCGTCCGCCCTCGGCGCCGTCGCGCAGGATGGCGCGCAGTTCCTTCTCGTAGGCGCCGCGCAGGCGCAGGATCTGGCTCAGCCTCTCCTTCGACAGGCTGCGCAGTTCCATGTTGGAGACGTGGGTGGAATGGCGCCGCTCGACATGGAAGCGGATGTGGTTGTCGACGAAGGCGGAGAGCCGCGCCACCGGATCGGGATCGGCCGGCCGCACCGCGTCCCAGGAGGCGATCAGCGCTTCCATGTGGCGGCGCATCAGATCGAAGAGCAGGTCTTCCTTGGTGGCGAAGTAGCGGTAGAGCGCCGCCGACTGCACGCCGACGGCGGCCGCGATCTGCCTGGTCGTCACCGCCTCGTAGCCACGCCGCGCGAAGAGGTCCACGGCCGCATCGCGGATCGCGGCTTCCGTGCGCTCGCCGTCCGAACCCGTCGTCCGCGCCATGGCTCCCCCCTGGCGCAATTAATAAAACAATCGATCAATTAATTCAAGCGGCGCAGGTCGTCTGTAGTGGGCGGTGCCTCAGCGGCGGCCGTCCTCGTCCTCGGCGAGGCCTTCGAGGTCGCCGAAGCGGACGATGAGGAACAGCGCCGCCGCCCAGAACGCCAGTGCGTGGATGGAGGCGCCCGTCGCGACGATCACGGCGAAGGCGAGGACCGCGGCGATGCGGGACGCGGCGGCGTCTTTCCGACGCGACCGGGCATGTTCCGGCCGCGCCGCTTCAGGCGTCGTGCCCGTGGGCCGCGAGGCTTGTTGCCTTCTGCTTGCGCCTCTCATCGTCGCCTCCCGATCACGTCCTGATGCACACACCGGACAACGCAGGATGGCCGAAAAGTATGCATCGGAAAAACGAAAGCTTTTCTGGACATGGTGCGGGAATATTGCACTGAATGACGGCCGCAGCCGGGGAGGGGCCGCAATTGGACATTGACCGCGCCCGAACCTTCCTCGAGATCGTCCGCCTGGGCAGCTTCCTCAAGGCGGCCGAGCGGCTCAACGTATCGCAGACCACGGTCAGCGCCCGCATCCGCGCGCTGGAGGAGGAACTCGGCCGCGCGCTCTTCGTGCGCAACCGCAGCGGTGCCAGGCTGACCTCCGCCGGCGTCGAGTTCGACCGCTACGCGCGCAGCTTCGTCCAGGTCTGGGAGCGGGCCCGCCAGCGGCTGGCGCTGCCGCCGGGCAAGAGCGGCATCGTCGGCATCGGCGCAGAGTTAAGCCTGTGGAGCCCGCTGCTCGTCGACTGGATGGCGGCGCTGAAGGCCGAGGCGCCGGAACTGGCGATCCATGCCCATGTCGGCGCGCCGGCGAAGCTCACCGAGGACATCGATTCCGGCGCGATCGACGTCGCCATCCTCTACGCCCCGCAGCTCGCGCCGGGCTTCGTCGTCGAGCGCGTGCTGGACGATCAGCTCGTTCAGGTCGCGCCCGGCGCCACGGCGCCCGCCGGAGCGGCCTCGACGGAGGCGATCTTCGTCGATTGGGGACCGGCCTTTCCCCTCCTGCACGGTGGCCAGGCGCGGTTCCACGCCGCGGCCGGCACGGTCGTCGACTTCGGTCCCCTCGGCCTCGCCCACCTGCTCGGCACCGGCGGGCGCGGCTACTTCCGCCGCTCCATGGTAGCCCCGCTGATCGCGGAGGGGCGGCTGGCGGTGGTAGCCGAGGCGCCGACCTTTCCCTATCCGGCCTATGCCGTGCGCGCCGAGGAACCCGAGGAGCGCCGCGAGGTCGCCGTCGCCCTGGCGATCCTGCGGAAGGTGCTGGCCGGCCCCGGGGGCTGAGCCGCCGATCGTGCTGAAGCTGCGGTCTTGCCGCGTTCAGCCCCGCGCCGCGGCGAGCGCCTTCGGCAGTTCCTCGGCGAAGATGTCGAGTTCGTGCGGCAGGCCGACGCTGACGCGGATGCAGCGGTCGAGCACCGGCACCATCGGCTTGCGGATGAAGACGTCGCGGGCGAGCATCTCCTGCAGCACCTTCAGCGCAAACGCCCCGTCGGCGCCGCAGTCGATGGTGACGAAATTGGTCGCCGACGCGATCGGCCGGAGTCCGTTGTCGCGGGCGATCCTGGCGATCCGCTCGCGGCCGGCCGCCACCTTGCCGACGACGTCGCCGAGCCAGTCCTGGTCGGCGATCGCCGCCTCGCCGGCGACCAGCGCCATGCGGTTGACGCCGTAGTGGTTGCGGATCTTCTCGAAGTCGCGGATCGCCTGCGCCTCGCCGATGGCGTAGCCGCAGCGGATGCCCGCGAGCCCGTAGGCCTTGGAGAAGGTGCGCAGGGTGATCAGGTTCGGCCGCGACACGTCGAGCGGCGGCTGCGCCGAGGCCGGCCCGGTCTCGCCATAGGCCTCGTCGAGCAGCACCATCGTCGTTTCCGGGACCGCCTCGACGAAACGGCGGATCTCGCCGGCCTCCCACCAGGTGCCCATCGGATTGTCGGGGTTGGAGAGGTAGACCAGCGGCGCGGCGTTGCGCTTCACCGCGTCGAGCAGGCCCTCGAGGTTCTCGCGGTCGCGGTCGAAGGGCACGGCGACGAGGTTGGCGCCGAAGCCGGCGACGTGGAAGTTGAAGGTCGGATAGGCGCCGAGCGAGGTGACCACGGCGGCGCCCGCCGGCGCGTACATGCGCACGGCGAGGTTGAGCAGGCCGTCGATGCCCTCGCCGACCACGACGTTTTCGATGCCGACGCCGAGATGCGCCGCGATCGCCGCCTTCAGGTCGAAATTGTCGGGGTCGCAGTACATCCACATGTCCTTCGCCGCCCCGGCTATGGCGGCGATCACCTTCGGCGACGGGCCGAAGCTGCTCTCGTTGGCGCCGATGCGGGCACGGAACGGCGCGCCGCGACCGCGTTCCTGGGCTTCGGGGCCGACGAAGGGGACGAACGAGGGCAGCGATGCGACGAGCGGCGTAAGCGGGGGGCGGATCATCCTGGGCGTCCTGGACTGGATGGGAGGAATGCGGCCGGCGGCGAAGAGGACCTTCGCCTCGGCCTTCACAGCGTTCGCGCGATCTCCGCGAGCACCTTGATCTCGTGGAGCGCGGTCGGGTCGTCGCTCGGCGCGGGCAGCGACGAGACCTTGGCCAGTACCACCCGGCTGGTCGGGTCGACCCATAGCCACTGGCCGTGGATGCCGATGGCGCAGAACGAGCCGCGCCCATCGCCGACGTCGTACCAGCACGAGCGGTAGCGGCCTTCGGGGAACATGTAGAAGAAGTCGCCGTCGACCCAGGCCTGCCGGTCGCCGTTGCTGCGCATGTCGTCGATCCACGCGGTCGGGATCACCTGCGTGCCCGCCGCGGTCCTGCCGCCGTCGAGGATGAGCTGGCCGAGGCGCGCAAGGTCGGCCACCGTGATGCAGATGCCGCCCGCCGCCCGCGACGAGCCGGCGCGGTCGATGGTCACGTAGGCGCTGCCGGTCGCTCCCATCGGTCCCCACAGCCGCTCGGCGAGATAGTCGGGAAAGCGCACGCCCGCGGCGCGCTCGACGACCAGCCCGAGCATGTCGGTATTGGGCGAGACGTAGTGGAAGCGCTGGCCGTGCGGGTGGCCGGCCTTGCCAAGGGTCGACAGGAAACCGACCATGTTCTCCTCGGGCTCGCCGGGGCGGGCCGGGTTCCACAGCATCGCCCGCCTGTAGCGGTCGAAGGCGCCGCCGGCGTCGAGATAGGCCTCGTCGAAGTCGATGCTGACCACCATGTCGAGCAGGTCGCGAACCGTGGCGTCGCCATAGGCCGAGCCGCGGACTTCGGGAACATAGGCGGTGACCTGCGCCGAGAGGTCGAGCCTGCCGTCGTCGGCGGCGATGCCCGCGAGCACGGCGGTGATCGATTTCGACACGGAGAAGACGACGTGCGGCAGGTCGGCATCCGCATGCGCGCCGTACCATTCGCCGACGGTGGCGCCATGCTTCAGCGCGACGAAGCCGTCGGCGTGGCTGTCGCGGAAATGGGTTTCGAGCGGAACTGGCCTGCCGTCGCGGCCCGATACTTCGATGCTTTCGAGCGCGCCGGCGGAGATCGACACGCGGCCAGCCGGCGTCCGCGGCTGGATCGTCGCCGTCGGCACGAATTCGCCGACATGCTGGAAGGTCCAGGCGTTGTGCGGCGCCGTCCGCCAGTTGGCGAGCGACATCGCCGCTCTCGTCGAAACGCTGGTCATGCCGGCTCCCCCGCAGTCAGATTGCGCGCCAGCAGATACCGCGCGGCCCGAAGCCGGGCAACAAAAAACCCGGCGGTCGCCCGCCGGGTCTTTGTTGTCCCCCTGAGGAGGAGATCAGAAGTAGCGCGTGAAGCGCAGGAAGCCGGAAACCGTGCCGTTCTGGCCGGTGGCCTTGTCGTAGTTGATTTCCGAGCGCACCTCGAAGTTGGTGACCGGGGTCCAGATGAAGGCGAGTTCGCCAGCCAGGAGGCTCGGCGAGCCAGGCGCGGCGTAGTTGGTGTCGGCGATGTACTGGGCGGCGACCGACGCGGCGAGGGTCGGGGTGAACTGGCCGTAGTAGGCGGCCATGACCGACCAGCGTCCGCCGACCGAGTAGGCGTTGGCGTTGTTGGCGTAGAAGCCGAGCAGGCGGAGCGAGTGGCCTTCCATCGGCAGGTTGACCTGCGCGCCGAGCGACGCGGCCCAGCCGTCGACGCCCGAGAGGCCAGCGGCGCGAGCGCCGAGCCAGGCAGCCGAACCCGGAGCGATGTCCTCGTCATAGGCGACCTTCGCCCAGACCGAGCCCCACGACTGGCCGATGCCGGCCACGCCGACGACGTCGGGCATGAAGTTCGAGTTGCCGTCGTCTTCGAGCGACAGCGTGGCGAAGAAGCCATTGCCGCCGGTGAACGAGTACTGGATCACGTTGCGCTGCTGGTAGGCGTAGTAGAGGCCGCCCCAGGTATAGGAGCCCCAGCTCGACGCGCCGCCGTTCATCGTGTCGTTCCACGCCGATTCGGTGTAGCCCATGCGCAGGCCGCCGAGCGACAGGAAGGCCTGGTCGAGGCGGACGACGCCGTCGCCGCCGTAGTTGAACGTGCCGATCGCGTTACCCTGAGCGTCGAAGGCGGTGCCGATCTGGTTCTGCGCGTCCCAGTTGGCCTGGAGGCGGATATAGCCGCGCAGCATGCCCCACTCGGTTTCCGAACGGGCGTCGAAGTTGACGCGGGCTTCGATGTCCGACGCCCAGTTCTGCGAGCTGACGCCGAACCAGTCGTTGAAGCCGACCGTGTCGCGCCCGCCGCGGTAGCTCGAGGCGGTGACCTGGTACCAGACGTAGCCGGAGATGGCCAGGCAGGTCTCGGTGCCGGGGATGTAGAAGAAGCCTGCGCCGTAGACGTCGCAGACGCGGACGTACTCGACGGGCTCGGGCTCGGCGATCACGACCGCGTCGGCCGCGCGTGCACCGCTCACCGCCACCAGGGCCGCCGCGGATCCGAGAAGGATGCTCTTGATGTTCATTGCGATCTCCAGTCGAAAAATTTTTGCTTCATTCACCCGCTGGCCGGTACGCCAGTGTCCCCCGGCTTCGAATACGCGTCCGAATGAACTGCCTCAGTTCTCCTGCAAATCCTTTGTCGGTTCAATAGCGGCGCCATCCCGCCGCCTTGGTCCGGCTGTCGATGTGTCCGCGCTGTGGCTAAAATGATACAAAAAATTGTCGTGGAAACGAGCAAACCGGCCCATTGCCGTTTTGCGGTGCAGCATGCCTTCTCGTTTTGCCTGCATGGAAGGCAGCGCCGGCAGCGTCGCGGCGGGCGCAGCCGAGGGCGAAGGCCACGAATCGATGGCCGGGAGCGCCCGATTCGAAGCGTTTCGACCATCCACCGGCCGGTTCGCCCGCCGAGTCAGGAGACCGGCGCGGCGCCGCCTTTTTCCGTCCGCTTCGCCACGAAGGCGTCGAGCGCCGGGGCCGTCGCCGCGGCCCGCGCCGGCGCGACGAAGCCGGCGAGACGCGCGCGCCAGATCGCCGTGGCGCGCTCGGTCGCGGTCTTCGCTCCGGCCTTGGTCCAGGCGCCGAAGTTCGACCAGTCGGCGACCAGCGGTTCGTAGAAGGCCGTGCGATATCGGCTCATCGTGTGCGCGGCGGCGAAGAAATGCCCGCCCGGCTGCACCTCGGCGATGGCCTCGAAACCGATGTCGTCGTCGTCCGCTGGCGTCGGCAGGCAGAGTTCCGCCATCGTCTGCAGCGCCTCGACGTCGGTGATCATCTTCTCGTAGGAGAAGCCGAGCCCGCCCTCGATCCAGCCGGCCGAGTGGATGCACATCGTGGCGCCGGCGAGCGTGCTGCCCCACAGCGCGAACTGCGTCTCGTGGGCCGCCTGCGCGTCGGACACGTTCGCCGCGCTGCCGCCGCCCGAGCGCCAGGGAAGGCCGAGACGGCGGGCGAGTTGCCCGGCGCCCAGCGTCGCCCTGACGTGCTCGGGCGTGCCGAAGGCCGGCGCGCCGGATTTCATGTCGACGTTGGAGGAGAAGCTGCCGTAGACGACGGGCGCACCGGGCCGCGCGATCTGGGCCAGCGCGATTCCAGCCAGCGCCTCGGCGTGCTGCAGGGTGAGCGCGCCGGCGACCGTCACCGGCGCCATCGCCCCGGCGAGGCAGAACGGGGTGATGACCGACACCTGGCCGGCGCGGGCGAAGTCGATGATGCCCTGCGCCATCGGGATGTCGAGCTGGCGTGGCGAGTTGGTGTTGATCACCGTGTAGCAGCGCACCTCGGCGGCGAATTCGTCCCCGTCGAGCCCGCGCGCGATGCGGATCATCTCGAAGGAATCCTCGGTCTGCGGCGTGCCGCGGGCGTAGACGAAGGGCAGCTTGTCGCAGAGGGTCAGCTGCGCCCGCATCATCGCGTAGTGGCGGAAGCGGTTGTCGACGTCCTGCGGCTCGACGCCGGGGCCGAGCGCATGCAGCACGTCGAAGCCCTGGGTCAGCTTCAGCAGTTCCTCGAAGTCGGCCAGCGTGCCCGGCCGCCGGCCGCGCTCGAGATCCGTGCAGTTGGGCGCGCCGGCGCCGGGCAGGAAGGCCAGCGTGCCGAGTTCGAAGGCGATGTCGCGTGCCGGATCGCCGGCGCGGCCGGCGAACGAGCGGGGTGCGGCGGCGAGTGCCGCGGCGACGATGTCGCGGCCGATGCGCACCATCTGCGTCTCCTCGTCGACGAGCGCGCCTGCGGCACGGTAGAGCGCCCGCGCCTCGGGCAGGAGCACCTTCATGCCGAGTTCTTCCAGCACGCGCAGCGCCGCCTCGTGGATGGCGGCCACACGGTCCTCGGAAAAGACCGGCTGCGGCAGGAACGGGTTCTTCAGGCGCCGGTAGTCCGGGCGTCGCGCGAGGCCCTCTTCGCCGGTCCGTCCGCGCCTGCGTTCGCGTCGGTTGCCTTCGCTCATGCATCCCTCCCTGGCCGTTCCGCCGTTGCGCCGGATGGCAGACTGGTCACAGGTGTACAGATACTGGACATATGTGTCCATTCGATGCTTGCGCCCGCCCGGCCGCCATGTCATTCGTTCCACATGAAGAGGAACGCCGACACGAGCGAAGCGACCGGTTCCGTCGCCCGCGTCACACGCCGCGACTGGCTGGACGCGGCGCTGGCCGCGCTGGTCGCCGATGGCGTCGAGGGTGTTCGCGTGCTCGCGCTCTCCGAGCGTCTCGGCGCCTCGCGCTCCGGCTTCTACTGGCATTTCCGCGACCGCGACCAGTTGCTCGCCTGCCTGCTCGACCGTTGGCGGGAGACCAACACGGCGGCGATCGTCGAGCGCGCGGCGCGGCCGGCCGGCACCGTCGTGCGCGCCGTGCTCAACGTCTTCGAGTGCTGGGCCGACGAGCGCCTGTTCGATCCCGCGCTCGACTTCGCCGTCCGCGACTGGGCCAGGCGCGACGATGGCGTCCGCCAGGCAGTCGCCGAGGCCGACGCCGAGCGCCTCTCGGCCATCGGTGCCATGTACCGGCGCCACGGCTTCGCCGAAGGAGAGGCGCTGGTGCGCGCCCGCGTCCTCTACATGATGCAGGTCGGCTATTACGTGCTCGAGATCCGCGAGCCGGTGAAGACCCGGCTCTCGCACCTCGCCGCCTATCTGCGCAGCTTCACCGGCGTCGAGCCGGACGCGGCCGAACTCGCCGACTTCCGCGCCTTCGTCCTCGATCCGCGCCGCGGCGGCGAAACCGGCGAAGGGCGTCCGCGCGCGGCGTGGTGACGCTGGCCCAAAGGTTCCCGGCGTGCCCGCGGCAACGCTGGGCTATAGTCCGCCGGCTGGCGCGATTCCGGCAAGGACGGGCGCATTTGTCGTCCTCACGCGCCGGCACACTTGTCTATACATAGAAGACGAGCACGGCATGGCGATCGGAGGGGCAGGGTGACGCGGCGCTATTCGGCCTTCGGCCTCTTTCGCGAAGGCCTGCGCGGCCATTCCGGCTGGCAGCCGGCGTGGCGGTCGCCGACGCCGAAGCCGGCCTACGACGCCGTCATCGTCGGCGGCGGCGGCCACGGGCTCGCCACCGCATATTACCTCGCCAAGAACCACGGCATGACCAACGTCGCCGTCATCGAGAAGGGCTGGCTCGGCGGCGGCAATACCGGCCGCAACACCACGACCATCCGCTCCAACTACTTCTATCCGGAAAGCGTCGCGCTCTACGACTTCGCCCTGAAGCTCTACGAGGGCCTGTCGCGCGAACTCAACTACAACATCATGCTCTCGCAGCGCGGCGTGCTCACCGTCGCCCATTCCGAGGGCGAGATGGAGATGGCGGCGCGGCTGGTCAACGCCATGCAGATCAACGGCACCGACGCCGAACTGCTCGACAAGGCCGGCGTTCTCTCCCGCGCGCCGCTGCTCAACGACGCGGACGAGGCCCGCTATCCGATCTTCGGCGGCACCTTCCAGGGCAGGGCCGGCGTCGCCCGCCACGACGCCGTCGCCTGGGGCTATGCCCGCGCGGCCGACGCCCTAGGCGCCGACATCGTCCAGGGCTGCGAGGTGACCGGCTTCATCGTCGAGGGCGGGCGCTGCGTCGGCGTCGAGACGTCGCAGGGGCCGATCCGCGCCGGCACCGTGGCGCTCGCCGTCGCCGGCCATTCCAGCGTGCTCGCGGCGAAGGCCGGTTTCAGCCTGCCGATGCGCTCCTATTCGCTCCAGGCGATGGTGTCGGAACCGGTGAAGCCCTGCCTCGACACGGTCGTGCTCTACCAGGGCACCGGCACCTATCTGTTCCAGTCCGACAAGGGCGAGATCGTCGTCGGCGGCGGCCTCGACCGCGTGCCCTCCTATGCCCAGCGCGGCAATCCGCCGATGCAGCAGACGGTCATTTCCGGCCTGCTGGAAATGTTCCCGGCCTTCGCCCAGCTGAAGATGATGCGGCAATGGGCGGGCGTCGTCGACGTCGTCCCGGACTCCTCGCCCATCATCGGCCCGTCGCCGCTGCCCGGCCTCTTCCTCAACTGCGGCTGGGGCACCGGCGGCTTCAAGTCGATCCCCGCCGGCGGCTGGCTCCTCGCCCATCTTCTGGCTACCGGCGAGCACCACGACATCAGCCGTCCCTTCGACCTCGACCGCTTCCGCACCGGCCGGCTGGTCGACGAGGCGGCGGGCTCCGGCATCGCGCACTAGGGGCAACACGGATGCAGCTCTTCACCTGTCCCTTCTGCGGTCCGCGCGACGAGACCGAGTTCCATTTCGGCGGCGAGGCCGGCAAGGTCCGCCCCGAGCCGGCCGGCGAGGTCGATGCCGGGCGCTGGTCGGCCTACCTCTTCGTCAACGCCAACCCGAAGGGCGCCACAAGCGAGATCTGGGTACATGCCACCTGCGGCGAATTCTTCCTGATGGAGCGCGACACGGTCACCCACGCCGTCACCGGCTCCAAGTCGCTGCGCAGGGAGGAAGCATGAGCTCGTCCCGCATCGACGCAACGGGCGCGGCGATCCCGTTCACTTTCGACGGGCGCCGCCATGAGGGCAGGGCCGGCGACACGATCGCCTCGGCACTGCTCGCGGCCGGCGTCCGCATCGTCGGCCGCTCGTTCAAGTATCACCGGCCGCGCGGCATCTGGGGCGCCTGGACCGAGGAGCCCAACGCGCTGGTCGACGTGACGGTCGACGGCCGCACGACGCCCAATCTGCGCGCCACGACCGAGCCGCTGCTCGCCGGCATGGCGGTGCGTTCCGTCAACGCCCACCCGACCGCCGAGGGCGACCGCGGCGCCTTCCTCGACCGGTTTTCCGCCTTCATCCCGTCCGGCTTCTACTACAAGACCTTCCTCTGGCCCGACTGGCACCTGTTCGAGCCGCGCATCCGCGCCATGGCCGGCCTCGGCCGCCTCGATCCGGACAACCGCCCCGCCGCAGACTGGCCGCAGATCAATGCAAGCTGCGACGTGCTGGTGATCGGCGCCGGGCCGGCGGGGCTTGCCGCGGCGAAGGCGTCGGCCGGCGCAGGCAAGTCCGTCATCCTCGTCGACGACCGGCCGCAGCCTGGCGGCTCGCTGCTGCATCGCGGCGGAACAGTCGACGGCATGCCCGGCGCCGAATGGGCGGCTTCCGTTGTCGGCGAACTCGCCGCTGCGGGCCACCGCGTGCTGACCGACACCACGGCGTACGGCATCTACGACCACGACCTCGTCTGCGCCTGGCAGCGCCGGCCCGGCCGTGCCGACGCGCAGTGGAAGATCCGGCCGAAGAGGATCGTCGTCGCCGCCGGCGCCATCGAGCGGCCGCTGGTCTTTGCCGACAACGACCGGCCGGGCGTCATGTCGGCCGATGCGGCGCTCTTCTATCTCAGGCGCCACGGCGTGCTGGTCGGCAGCCGCGTCGTCGTCGCCGCCAACAATTCGAGCGCGGCAGCCGTCGCCGCAGCACTCGCGGACGCGGGCGCCGCGGTCACGCTCGCCGACCTGCGCCCCGACGCCACCGCGCCCGAGGGCGTCGCGCTGCGCAAGGGCGTCACCGTCGAGGCCGTCCACGGCAGGCGCGGCGTCGAGGCGGTGACCGTCGGCGGCGAGCGCATCGAGGCCGATGCGCTGCTGGTCTCCGGCGGCTGGACGCCGACCGTGCATCTCTTCTGCCAGGCGCGCGGCAGGCTGCGCTACGACGATGCGCTCGCCGCCTTCGTCCCCGGCGATCCGGTCGCCGGCATGACCGTCGCCGGGGCGGCGAACGGCAGTCTCGACCTCGCCTGCGCCCTTGCCGAGGGCTGGAAAGCCGGCGGGGGGGAGGGCGCTCCGCCCGCTCCCGGCGACGCCGAGAACGCATATCGGGTCGTGCCTGCCTGGCCGAAGGCCGGCGCGAAAGGCCGCCAGTGGATCGACCTGCAGAACGACGTGACGCTGAAGGACGTCGCGCTCGCCGCCCGCGAGAACTTCCGCTCCGTCGAGCACCTGAAGCGCTACACCACGCTCGGCATGGCGACCGACCAGGGCAAGACGTCGAACATGAACGGCCTCGCCGCCATGGCCGCCATCACCGGTCGGTCGATCGAGGCGACCGGCACCACCACCTACCGGCCGCCCTTCGTGCCCGTCCCCTTCGGCGTCGTCGCCGGCCGCCGCCGCGGGCAGCTGTTCAATCCGGTGCGCCGCCTCGCGCTCGAAGACGCGCATCGGGCCGCCGGTGCCGTTTTCCGCGAATATGGCGGTTGGCTGCGCCCGGCCTGGTACGGTGCCGGCTCGGAAGCCGAAGAGATCGCCCGCGAGGCGAGCCTGGCGCGGCAGGCTGTCGGCATCCTCGACGGCTCGCCGCTCGGCAAGATCGAGGTGATGGGTCCCGACGCCGGCGCGCTGGTCGACTTCAACTCCTATTCGACATTGTCCAGCCTGAAGCCCGGCCGCATCCGCTACGGCTTCATGCTCACCGAGGGCGGCGTCGTCTATGACGACGGCGTCGTGTCGAAAGTCTCCGACGAGCACTACATCGTCTCGTGCTCGTCCGGCCACGTTCCGGGCGTGGTGGCCAGGCTGGAGGAATGGCGGCAGGACCGCTTCGACCCGGCGCGTGTTTTCGTCCACAATTCGACGCTGCAATGGGCGACGCTGACCGCCACCGGCCCGCGTTCGCGCGAACTGGTCGCAGCACTTCGCCTCGGCGTCGATCTTTCCGACGCGGCGCTGCCGCACATGGGTTTCGCCGAGGGTTCCTTCGAGGGCGGGCTCGCCCGCGTCGCCCGCGTCTCCTTCACCGGCGACCGCTCCTACGAGGTTTCGGTTGCCTCGTCACAGGCCCACCGCCTGCTCGCCGCCATGCTGGAGGTCGGGCGGCCGCTCGGCGCCTTCCCGCTCGGCTCCGAGGCGCTGCTGCTGCTGCGCGCCGAAAAGGGCTACTTGATCGCCGGCAAGGACACCGACGGCACCACCATGCCGCAGGACCTCGGCATCACCGCTCCGCGCGACAGGCGCAGGGACGAGTTCGTCGGCAAGCGCTCGCTGTTCACCGACAACGCCCGGGACGAGGCGCGCCGCCAGTTCGTCGGGCTTGCCGTCGACGGCGCCGAACCGCTGCCGACCGGCGCCCACGGCGTCGACCGCACCGGCGGAAGGCCGCGCTCGATCGGCTATATCACCTCCAGCTATTTCAGCCCCGCGCTCGGCCGCCCGATCGCGCTCGGACTGATCGAACGCGGCCTGTCGCGGCTGGGCGAGACGGTCGAGTTCGTCCATCTGGGCCGGGTCCTCACGGCGCGCATCGTCGCGCCCTGCGCCTTCGATGCCGAGGGCGCGCGGCTCTCCGCGCCCGACGGTGCCCCGCGGACCGTCGGCGCCGCGCCCCTGCCGGCATCGCCGACCGCGAATGCCGCCGCCAAGGCGCCGCCCTTCGACCGCGGCAAACGCTGGGCGCCGGTCCCCGACTGGCGCTCCGCCGGGCTGGTGCGCGACGGCTGGACGGCGAAGCGCATCCTCGGTCTCGGCCAGACGCTGGTCTCGGGCCGTCTCGGCGACGCCGTCGCGTCGCTGGCGCCCGGTGCCAGGGAGGTCGGCCTGTTCGCCATCGCGGAGGGCGCGCCGCAACTGGTGCGCATCGCCGTCGACCGGGCGCTGATCGTGCGCGACACGCCTTCCGGCGGATCGCCCGCCGTCGGCGGGCAGGGCTTCGTCGCCACGCGGGTGGACGACGTCTTCGCCGTGTTCGAACTCGCCGGTCCGGGCTTGCGCGGGCTTCTCGCCGAGATGACGACTGCGGATCTCGAATCGGGAAGCCGCTCGGCTGCGGTGCTCGCCTGCGGCGTGCCGGCCTTCCTCTACCGCATCGCCGCGAACCGCGCCCGCCTCCATGTCGAGGCCGCGCACGCGGCCTATCTCTGGCGCTGGCTGGAGACCCGCCCGGCGGAGTGAACCGCGAGCCGGTTCGCGCTACCGGCCGGGCCGGCGCTCGAAGGCGATCGGAATGCCGTTGTCGGCGCGCAGCACCACCTTCAGCGTCGGCACCGGATCGGCGGCCCCGGCATAGCGCGGGCGGAAGCGGCGCAGCAGGGCGGCGAGCATGATCGTCGCCTCGCGGTTGCCGAAGGCAGCGCCGATGCACATGCGCGGGCCGAGGCCGAAGGGCAGGTAGGCGTGACGCTCGATCCGCTCGCGATTGCCGGCGAGGAAGCGCTCCGGGCGGAAGCGTTCCGGCTCGTCCCAGAAGCGATGCAGGCGGTGGAGCAGCCGCACCGGCACCATCACGACCGAACCCTTGGCGATCGCGAGGTCGGAGATCGCGTCGTCGGCGATCGCCTGGCGCGTGATCACGGGGACCGGCGGGTAGAGCCGCTGCGTCTCCTCCACGCAGGCGAGGATGTAGGGCAGGCGGTCCGGCCATTCGCCCGACGGCACGCCGTCGTCGAAGACCCGGTCCGCTTCGGCGGTGGCCCGCTCCAGCGCCTGCTCGTGTCGCGCGAGCAGGAACAGCGCCCAGGCGACCGTCGCGGCGGTGGTCTCGTGGCCGGCGATCAGGAAGGTGACGACGTCGCCGACCATCTGCTCGGCGCCGACCTCGCCTTGCGCGGCGTCGCGGCGCAGCGCGATCAGCCGGTCGAGCAGGTCGCCGCGCGGCGCCGCCTCGGCCAGCCTCGCCTCGAGGATCGAGCGCACGCTCCGGTGCAGCCGGCGGGCCGCTTCCTGCCGCGCCGGGCGGTCTACCTGCGGGTAATAGCCTATGCCGCCCTCTTCGCCGGTGAGCGGCATTCCGCCCATGGCGGCGTAGACGGCGTCGAGCGCGGCGAGCAGTTCTCCCACATGGCCCGCGAGCGCGCCGGAAAACAGCGTCAGCGACAGGTTCTCCAGCGCCATGCGGGCGGCGAGCGCGGTCGCCTCGTGGACGCCGGCGTCGAGCGCGCGCGTCGCGGCCTCGCTGTGATCGCGGATGATCGCGGCGTAGCCTTCCAGCGCCGGCCGGTTGAACAGCGTGGCGATCTGCTGGCGCACCCTGACCGAGACGTCGCCCTCGCCGGTGAGGATGCTCTCGCCGAGCACCGGCTCCATCAGCCGCTTGCGCGCCGCGGCCTGCCGGTAGTTCGCGGCGTTGGCGATGAAGCAGTGGCGGATGGCCTTCGGATCGAGGAGGACCACCGCCTGCGTGCCGTGCCGGCGGATCACGGCATGCTGGACCTCCGATCCCTCGGCGAGCACGCCCTGCAGGGCGGCCTTGCCCGCGTCCGGCCGACTTCGTCCGCTCGTCGGCGCTGCCGGCGCGGGCATCATGCGGCGCGTCCTTCGGCGACGCCGCCGCAGCACAGGTCCCAGGCGTCGATCACCTCGATGTCGGAGAATTCCGCCGATTGCGGGATCCATGCGGTGATCGTGTCGGTCGGGCCGATGTTGACGATCCGCGTCACGCCGAATTCGTTGCGCAGGTTGCGGATGGTCTCGAACCAGTGCACCGGGTTGGAAGCGCCGGCCAGCGCTTCCTCGCGCATCTCGTCGGCGGTGACGAGGGGCTTCAGGAAGATGCTCGAGTAGACCGGCATCGCCGGCGGGCGGATATCCCAGCCGCGCACCAGCGCGCGCACGCTCTCGGCGACGGGGCGCATCAGTTCCGAGTGGAACGGGTAGGGATAGAGCTGGTTGATCTTCAGCCCGAGTTCGCGGCCGCGCGGCTTCAGCGCCTCGATCGCCTCGCTGGAACCCGCGAGCGCGCCGTAGCGCTCCGACCAAAGGCTGAGCGACAGTCCGGACTCGTTCAGCCATTCCAGTTGCCGCGCGCCGAAGATGCCTTCGGACGGCCGCACGCTGGCGAGTTCGCCGGGTGGGCTGAGGTGGCGGAACTGCGCCAGGTGCCAGACGATGCCGATCATCTGCCGCAGCGTCGCCGATCCCGACACCGCGCCCCGCGCCAGGTCGCCCATCGAGCAGCCGGCCAGCCCGTCGATGCGCGTCCTGTTCATCACCGCCCGCGAGATGCCGACCTGCATGCCGGTGTGGGCGATGAACAGCCGGTCCATGTCGGCGCGGTGCGGGCGGGCGTGTTCGCGCAGGAAGCCGGCGATGTCCTCGGTCTTGCCGGTCGCCTCGGCAAGGTAGGACGAGACTTCGTCGAGCGTGTCGGCGACTTCGGGCAGATCGAGCCAGCGCCGCGTCCGCGACGCCTGCTGCAGGGCCTCGAGCCCCGGATAGACGGCATAGGTCTTCATCGTTCGGCCCCGGTTACGCTCAGCAGGCCGGATGCATGCCAGGACGCCGGCGGGATCCACCCGAATGGCGACCGGTGCCCGGATTCGCGCCGCTTTCGCGGGCGGATCCGCTCGAAATTGACCAAGACATCGATGATTGTTTCCCCGCCCCGTTTTTTCTTTCCGGCCCCCCGTTGGCCGGTGGGCAAGAATTGCGCGTTTGCCGGGGCAGGGCAATGGGCGGCTTGGCTCCGGCCGGGGCTTTTTGCCGCGTCGGTGGCGTCGACGGGCCGGACCGGGCCGGACCGGGCCGCGGCCGGCGGCGCAGCGCGCCGACGCGGTGCCGGGCGGTCCGGAACGCGGCGCGTTCCGCTGCGATGCCGCCGGGTGGAGCGAAGTCCACGGCAAGGCCTTCGAAACCGGCCTCCGCATCGACCCGAAGACCGGAATCGATGTTCGCAATGAGCGTTGCAGCCGGCTGAAGACCTTCGAAGCGTCCTTCGTGCGCCCGATAGACCGCACGGCGCTCCCACGCGTTCACTTGACGATGCCCGACCCGAACAAGAGTGGCGGAGAGGAAGGGCCGACCATCGGTCTTCCCTGCCAGTCGGTTGGCATTCCCAACCCCCGGAACCCCACCATTGAAAACATTGGCGTTTCGGAGATGCTTCCCAACTCTTTCGATGCCTGTTTCGACACCGATGTCGCTGACATCAAGACGGCGATGCTCGACGAGATCGCCGAGCTTCGCGACCGCCTGGCCTTCTTGAACAGTGCTGAGGTCGAGGATGTTCTCGACATCTTCGAAAACGGAATGCGGGCGCTGATCGATCACATGATCCCGGAAGCGTCGGTCTTCGATGGAGATCCGAATTGAAGGCGCCAGCGGATCGCGAAGTCGAGCGCAAGGCCGCCAGGGATATCGCGGCGCGCTCGCTTGCGGCCATGGGACCGCGGCCGGCCGATGGCGAACCGGAACGTCAGGCGGAATGGGACAGTCTAGCTCGCGTGGCGGGCGGCGTTGTCGAGCCGGAAGACAACGGCTTCGACGTCGACGAGTTCAACGCCGAGTTCGCGGTCGTTCCGATCGGCAGCCAGGCGGTCATCCTGTGGGAACGGCCCAACTCGCCGCAGGAAGAGCGAATCCAGTTCCTGAAGCCGACGGCGTTCCAGCTCCTTCACGGAAACCGCTTCACTGAGGTCCGCGGGAGCGACGGCAAGCCCAAATGGAAGACGTGGGGCGAAGCCTGGCTGGACAGCCGTCACCGCCGACAGTTCAAGGGAATCGAGTTCCACCCGGACCGGGACGGCGCAGCTGGCAGGCCAGGCTTCTATAATCTGTGGCGCGGATTCTCGGTGGAGCCGAGGCCCGGAGGATCCTATGCGATCTTCCGCGACCATCTGCTCAACAACGTCTGCGACGGCAACGCGGCGAACTTCCATTGGCTCTTCGCCTGGTTCGCGCAGATGTTTCAGCGGCCACGCGAGAAGCCGGGGACGGCGATCGTGCTGCGCGGCGGCATGGGCGCCGGAAAGACGAAAGTCGGCGAGGTTTTCGGATCGATGATCCAGGCCCACTATTTCCACGTCGACAATCCCCGATACGTCGTCGGGCAGTTCAACGCCTTCATGGCCGCATGCCTGCTGCTCCAGGCCGACGAAGCCGTCTTCGCCGGCGACAAGGCCGCCGAGGGGCACCTTCGCGGGCTGGTCACGTCGGAAAAGCAGATGATCGAATCGAAGGGTGTCGATCCGATCCGCGTCGCCAATTTCGTCAGGCTCCTGATGACGTCAAATGAGGATTGGGTGATCCCTGCAGGAAAGGACGAGCGCCGCTTCGCGGTGTTTGACGTGAACCCGCGTTGCGCGCAGAACACGGACTACTTTGCCGAGATGGAGGCGCAACTCGACGCCGGAGGCCGCGAGGCGCTGCTGTACGATCTTCTCTGCTTCGATACCGGAAGGGTAAATCTCCGGGAGATTCCAAAGACCTATGCACTCCTGGAGCAGAAAATCCGCTCGCTTGATCCCGTCGAGCAGTGGTGGTTGGACCGACTGATCGACGGCGCGCCGCTTTCGCGTGCGGATATGTGGCCGGAGTTCGTCGAGTGCTCGACGCTTTACGGTGACTACATCGCCAACGCCGAGAAGATCGGCGCGCGATACAGGGTGTCAAGCAGGTCATTCGGGATTAAAATCACCCGGCTCATTCCCAGATTGCGCCGGCGGAAACGGACCGTGCCCACCGACGATGGAGCATCGGTGCGACGGCCATGGGTATACGAGTTGCCGCCGCTGGCCGACTGCCGGGAAGCGTTTGACTGTCAGGTGAATCAGGCGACCGACTGGGGAGAGATCGATGCCGATCGCGACACTGCCCCAAGTTGACATACTGCCCCAAGTTGACATGGGGCACCCTGCCAACATGGGGCGGAAATATCGCAGCAAAATCAACAAGGTGCCCCATGTGCCCCATGTGCCCCAAGGAATTCGCGCATGCGTACGTGCGCGTGTGACAAGCGACGAGAGAGGGCGCTCTATATATTATCATTTTTACTTGGGGCAGATGGGGCACATGGGGCAAAGCATTGAAATAGCGTCGCTTTTTTGCGCCCCATGTTTGCCGTCGAAATCGGTCAACATGGGGCACATGGGGCAGTCCGGCCGGATGCGCGTGTGTGCCGATGACAGGGCGGGCCGGCGCGCTGATGGTGGGACGGTGGCGGCCCCATGGGTCCTTCCCCGGCCCCCCTCACCTACGGGCCGGGGCGATCCCGGAATATCGCCAGTGATCCCCTTTCGAAACTGGCCTAACAACCGAACAATTTCAATCATTTACCTAACAGCGGTGCGCGCAGATGAGTGAAGATCGCCTTCCTCCCGGACTGTGGATCTCGATATCCGAACTGGCGCGGCGGCGGGGGATCAGCCGCGTCTCGGCGAAGGAACGCGTCGACCGGCTGGAGGCGCAGGGCCTGGTCGAGACCCGCCGCGACGGCAACAGGCGACTGGTCGAGATGGCGGCCTTCGACCGCGCCGTCGGCGAAACCGGCGTCGCCGCGAAGGAGCTGGCGGTCGACACGGCGCAGGGCCGCGGCGGTCAGCATGCGCGCGAGTATCGGGACGCGCAGACCGAACGGGCGCAGTATGAGGCGCAGCTGAAGGCGCTGGATCTCGCCGAGCGCAAGCGCCTGGTGCTGCCGATCGGCGGCGAGCACGGCGTCGAGGCGGCGACACGCAAGATCGCCGACGCCTTCGCCCGCGACATGGAGAGGCTGACCCGCTACGCCGACGAGCTAGCGACCGCTGTGTCGAAGGAAGGCGTCGCCGGCGCGCGCCGGATACTCAAGGAGGTCGGCCACAGCATCCGCCAATCGGTCGCCGCTCGGCTCGCCGAGCTCGCGGAGGCCGGCGCCGCGGCGGAACGCGCCGGGCCGATCGTCACCGAACCGCCCGACAAACCCACAGCATCGAACAGCGAAGGATCGCCCTATGTCCAATAGAACCGTCGAAGCCGTCCTTCGCCTCTCGTCGAAGCTCGGCAACATGAAGGCCTTCACGGAGGTCTCCGACAGACTGGCCCGCGTCGACCGGCAGGCGAAGGCCTATAACCGGACGCAAATGGCGCTCACGCGCGGCGCCGACCAGCTGGCGGCGACGCTGATGCGCGTCGCCGGCCCTGCCGCGCTCGGCGCCCTCGGCTACACGTCGCTGAAGACCTTCGCCAGCATCGAACGGCGCATGGAGCGGATCGGCATCAACGCCGAGGCGAGCGCCGAGCAGACGAAGGCCGCCTTCGGCCGAGTGACGCAGGTCGCCGACGCTCTCAAAGTGCCGATCGACAACGTGGTCGAAGGCCTCGAAAACCTGGTCGCCTCGGGCAAGACGCTCGACGAGGCGTTGGCCTTCCTGCCGTCGGTCGCCGGCACGGCCCACGCCGCCGGCGCATCGTTCGGCGACATGGCGACGACGGCCGATGCGATACAGTCGTCGCTCGGCATCGCCGCCGACCAGATGGAGCGCGCCTTCGACATCCTCGCCAAAGGTGGAAAGGAAGGCAAGTTCGAGCTGAAGGACATGGCCGCCGAGCTGCCGTCGCTGGCGCCGGCCTTCGCCGCGCTCGGCTACGATGGCGTGGACGGCCTGAAGCGCCTGACGGCAGCCATGCAGACGGTGCGACGGGAAACGGGATCATCCAGCGAGGCCGCAACGGCGCTCATGGACGTGCTGAGCAAGATCGGATCCGAGACCGTGTCGAACAACTTCAAGAAGTTCGGCGTAGACATCCGCGAGGAGATGGCGAAAGCGCGGAAGGAAGGCGAGGACACGCTCGAGGCCTTCATCCGCCTGTCGCGGGATGCCGTGCAGGGCGACATGTCGAAGCTTCCGCAGCTGTTCACCGACAAGCAGATGCTTGCCGGCATGCGGGCGCTGATGAACCACACCGAGGAGTTCGCCGAGCTGATGCGCACGCTCGGCGACGCCTCCGGGACCGTGCGCACCGACCTCAACCGCCTCGCCGACGACGCGCAAGGCGCATTCGACCGGATGGGCAATTCATGGGAGAAGCTGAAGAAGTCGATCGGCGAGGGGCTGGTCGGCCTCGGCGCGGTCGACGCGATCGATTCGGTGTCGGACAACATCGACTATGCGACGGCGGTCAATGCCGGCCTCGAAAAGAGCGGGGTCCACGGCTTCGTCGACCGTAGCCAGTGGGGCATCACCCACGACCAGAAGGCGAAGAACGGCATGGCATGGGTCGGCGGCTACCGCACGCAGGCGCAGCGCGACGCCATCGAGGCCTATCGGCGCAACGCGAGTACGCGCCTCGAAGGCTCGGCGCCGCCGATCACGCCGCCGTTGCCGCGCGGTCCCGACGGAATGCCGCTGGTCGGGCCTGTGCCGCCGTCGCGGACGGAAGCGGCGGTCGCGGCCGACCCCGACTTCGGCCCGTCGCTCGCCTACCAGTATGGCAGCTACGGCCGGGCCGCCGAGCGCGCCCGGCGCACGACCAGCTACCTGACGCGCGGCGAGCCCGCCGATGCGGCGGTGCGGCAGGGCGTGACCAGCGCCGTGGGCGACCTGGAGCAGCGGCTCGACGCGGCGCTCTCCTCGGGCGGCGAGAAGGCCGGCTCGGCGATCGAGGAATCGGGCGCGCGCGCCGGCGAGAAGGCCGGCTCGGCGTTCAAGCAGCTGATGGACAGCGCGGCGCAGTCCTTCGGCGAGGCGGCGGCGCGGTCGTTCAACGGCAGCGTGCGCGTTCCCTCCGGCGGCGGCGTCAACGCCAATGTCGGCAGGACCGGACAGGGCGGCGGGGATCTGTGACAGCCTGGCGGCGGGGCCGGATGGACTGGGGAATTTCCCCAGTCGAAAGTCTTCCGGCGCGGAAGAGTTCGTTTCAGTGCTCTTCACCGAAACCCTCGCAAGCCTCGGCTTCATGTTCATCCGGCAGCGCCCAAGGCGGCAGGCGGAGCGGGATCGGATTTGTCGCGGTGCCTGGCCGGTTGCGGTCGTCTTCGATCTGAAGTTCGCGCTCGACGCTTCCGATACATGACCGAATCCGGCGCAGATCTCGCGCAGCCTCGATCGCCTCTGCCGGGCCTCCGGTTGAGCTGACGGCCGCGACCAGCTTCAGACGATCGTGCAGGTCCTGGAGTATCTTTTCGAGGTGTGCGGAGTGAGCGCTTCTATCGTTCATCGGAATCCCCTTCGGTTGCTTGCCGGGGGATTTTGGGGGCCAGACGGCGCGCGTTACGTTTCCGGCTGGGACTGTCCGGTCTTTGCAGCGGTGTCGGCGGTGAAGGATGCGTCCGCCAACTTGGCGGACGCATGCCTGGTCAACGCGCCGATGGTGCCGTGCCTCGTCTCCGGATGCAGCGCCTCATAGGCTTCCTTGCGGCACCTGGTGAGCAGCGCCCGCTCGGATGGCGAGAGCCGGCGCCGCGCTCGGCGTCGCGCTCGGATTGCCCGGTCTTTGCTGCAGTGTCGGCGGCGAAGCGGTCGCTCGCCGCGCGATCTTGTGTGTCGCCAACTTGGCGACTTACGCCTGGAGTCCCGTGCCTCGTCTCCGGATGCAGCGCCTCGTAGGCGTCCTAGCGGCCCGTGGCCTTGCGCAGCCGCACGCCCGGCCCCTCGCCGTTCTCGTCGACGAAGAGCACGCCGGCCGATTCGAGCGCGCGCTTAACCGCAGCGACGTTGTTCGCGAGTCCCGCCGCTGCGCCTTCGCTGGCCTCCATGCGCCGTAGAGTGGGGACCGACACCGACGCAGCGGCGGCGAGTTCGGATTGCGCCATGCCCACCAATACCCGCCCTGCGGCGATCTGGCGACCTCGTATTTGATCGGTTCCGCTCAATTCGATCCAAACCTATTGACAATCGCCCAATTTGAGCGAAATGTATCACGGTAAACATTTCCGCTCAAGGAGCACTGCAATGCCGAACACGCTTGTTCCGGCAGCCGCCACCGGCTTGCCTTCAATCAGCCGCCGCGTCTTCCTGCGCGGCGCCGCATCGGCCGGCGCCGTCGCCGGCGTCGCCGCCGCGCCCGCCGTGTCGTCGGCCTGCGCCCAGGCGGTTGCCGTGGCGCCGTCGGACGCCGAGCGGCTGGAAACCATCCTCGCCGAGCTGAAGGCGGTGCTGCGCCGCCTGCACCCGGCCGTGACCGACGTTTCGGCCGGCTACTGGCCGCAGCCGGACGGCACGTTCCGCCTCCGCATCGGCTGCACCAGGCGCTGCGCCGAATGGTCGGGGCCGGGGCTCTACTCGGTCAGTCTCGACGGGCATCCGCACACCTTCTGGCTGGATCGCGTGGAGGAGCGGACGCGCGCCGGCGCGCTCTACGGCCACGTGTTCCACGCCGAGCTGTGGCTTGAAGACGAGGGCCGCTTTGCCGGCGGCGTGCGGCAAATGTGGTCGCCGAACATTCTTGAGAAGCTGGACGGCGGCGCGGCCGGCGCGGGAGTGCCGTCATAAACCCGCGCGCCGACCCGACGCTGTTCCTGCCGATGACCCCGGCGATCCGGGCGCGGATCGAGGAGACCATCGAGCAGCTGGTCGCGCTGCTCGACGCGGTCGACGGCGACGCGGACTTCGAGCCGGACAGCGACGGCGTGCCGGTGCTTCCGGCGGCCGATGGCGGCGACGACCGCGAGCTGGAAGACGAGCACGACGAGGACGGCGGCGACGACGAGGTGTCCGACCCGGAAGCCGACGGCTTCGGCCTCGCCTATCGCGGCGACGGCGCGGCGATCGCGCGGGACATGCTCCGCGCACGGTGGCGGCGCCACGGCGGGAAAACCGTTGGACGCTGACCATGGTTTCGGCCGGGGCGGCGATGGCGGCCCCTGCCGGCTGTGGATGGTCCATATCGTGTGAATTGACACGGAACAAGAATGCGTGGTAGCCAACACGGACCGGGATTTCAGATCGAGATTTCACGCCATGGCCATCTCCACGATTGAATATGTCTACCGGACATTCACTGCCGGCGAGGCCGAGCAGATCACCGGCACGTCGGGCGCACTTCAGCGCGACTGGCGCCGGCGGGGCCTCCTGGCCAAGGACGATGCGGATGCCGGCAAGTGGACCCGCTTCAGCCTCGACGAGGTCGTGAAGATGCTTCTGATGAAACAACTCTCCGACCTCGGATTCTCCGTGAAGTCCGTCTTGCGCGTGGCGGCCATGGCGGCCTTTCCGCTTCACAAGATCATCCATTCGCTGCCCGGCGCGATCGAGCACCGGGGCATCTCCGCAGACGTCTACGCCGCCGGCGACGGCGCCGCTGCGCGGCAGGTGTCATCCGAGGGCGAGCGGGGAATAGGCCCCGCCGAGTCGCTGTATCTCGTCGTCACGCGGAAAGATCGGCGCGGCGAGCCCGCCGTCGCGCGGTGCGACGCTCTCGATGGGCTGTCGGGCTACCTTGCCGAGAAGGGTGTCGCCCATTGCGTCGTGATCGATCTCTTTGAGATCGCGCGGACGATCCGCCGTCGCGTCACTGGCCCCTTTCTCACCATCGTCGAGACCGCCAAGGCGGAAGGAAGCCCCGTATGACTGACGACCAGCTCCGGCAGATCGCCGACCAGTTCTACACGCCCGACTTTGCCGGGCGCGTCGCCCATTCGAAGCTCGTTTGTTTCAAGGCCGAGCAGGAAGGCCGCGACATCTTCGCCGAGGAGGTTGCCGCCGTGCTCGGCATCCCGGTTCCGCTGTTTCTCGTGCTGATCGCGTGGAACGTCGCCTATGCGAATTCGCGCGACATCATCGAAGCCTGGCGCCGCGACGCGGAGGCCGCAACCAAGGAGGCAAGACACTGATGACCCCCGCCCTTGCAAGAACCGACCGCACCCGCGCCCGGCGCACGCCGGTCGATCTTTCGAAGCGCTATGCCGAGGGCGCCCGGTTGATGAAGACGGCCAGGGTGGCGCCGAAGAGCTGGGACGCCGAGACGCGCACTTTCGAGGCGGTCGTCGCCACCGAGCATCCGGTCGCGATATTCCCCGGCGTCGTCGAGATCCTGCGTTGCACGCCCGAGGCGGCCGACCTTCGCCTTCTCGCCGGCGGCCCGCTACTCGACAGCCACGACCGCTCCACAGTGAAAGCGATCCTCGGCACGATCGAGGATTCATGGATCACCGGCGGGAAGGTTCATGCCCGCTTCCGCCTTTCAGCGAGCCCGGAAGGCGAGGCCGCCGCGGCGCGCATCGCCGAGAACTCGCTGAACAAGATTTCCGTCGGATACCGGGTGCTCAAGGCGAGCGAGCGCAAACGGGCCGACGGCACATTCGAAGTGATCGTCAACCGTTGGGAACCCTACGAAGTCAGCCTGGTGGCAGTGCCGGCCGACCCGAACGCAAAAATCAGATCAGCTGAAAGGACTTCCTCCATGCCCAGGCGCATCCGACGCAACGACGTCAACGACGACCTCGACACGAACCACGAAGACGACCTCGACACGGCCCGCGACGACGAGCAGGACGGCGACACCCGCACCCGCAGCGCCCGCCCCGCCGCGCGCGACAGCCTGCAGGTCAGCCGCAGCTTCGACCGGCAGGTCGAGCAGCTGCGCAGCCAGGCGATCGACGCCGGCCTCGCCGAGGCCGATGTCGACGAGATGCTCGACGAATGCCGCACCATCAACGCGGCGCGCACCCGTGTCTTCGACATGCTGGCCGACGCCAGCCGGGGGGCGAAGACCAGCCCGATACTCTCCGAGCGCAGCCACACCCGCCAGGACACCCGCCAGGGCGGCAACGAGGCGATCGTCGCCGAACTGACGGCGCGGCTGGGCGGCAAGCCGCCGGAAGGCGCGCGCCCCTTCGCCCGCCATCGCCTCGTCGAACTCGGCCGGCATCTTCTCGAATCCAGCGGCCTTTCGACGCGTTCGATGAACGACGCCGACGTCGCCGAGCGGATGCTCGGCCGCGACATGGTTCGCAGCCACGCGACCAGCGACTTCCCCTCGCTGCTGCTCGACAGCGGTCAACGCGTGCTGGAACAGCGCTTCCCGGCCTATATGAGCCCGCTGAAGACGCTGTCGCGGCTGCGCAACGTCCGTGATTTCCGCAAGAACACCATGATCCGGCCCGGCGAGGCGCCCATGCTGGACAAGATCGCCGAGGGCGGCGAGATCACCTTCGGCACGTTCGACACCGAGGCGGTCGAGTTCGCGCTCAAGAGCTACGCGAAGGCGATCGCGTTCAGCCGGCAGGCGATCGTCAACGACGACCTCGGCGCCCTGTCCGACTTCCTCTTGGCCTTCGCGCAGAGCGCGGCGGCGCGCGAATCGGTCGAGTTCTTCGCCCTGCTTTCGGCGAACAGCTTCGCCGGGGCGACGCTGAAGGACGGCACGCCTCTCTTCCACTCGACCCGCAACAACAAGGCGGCGAGCGGCGCGGCGCCCAACGTGACCACGCTCGGCGCGGCGCGCATGGCGATGCGGATGCAGAAAAACGTCAACGGCACCGGGATGGCCGGCGTGACGCCGGCGGTGCTGCTGGTCGGGCCGAAGCTGGAGACAGTCGCCGAGCAGCTGGTCGCCACGCTTTCGGCGGCGACGACCGGCGATGTCAATCCCTTCGCCGGCAAGCTCTCGGCCCAGGTCGAGAACCAGTACGACGGCAACGGCTGGTGGCTTTTTGCCGACCCGCAGACGCGGCCGGCCCTCACCCACGGATATCTCGACGGCTACGAGGGACCGCGAGTCAAGAGCGAGGAAGTGGTCGGCCGCCAGGGCATGGTGTTCACCTGCGAGCTGGATTTCGGCGCCGCGCCGCTCGACTGGCGCGCCGCCTACTTCAATCCGGGCGCTGCCGGGTAAGGGATACGGGGAACGGTGGGGGCGCCCCGATCGCGCCCCTTCGCCAGAAGTCGTGATCCTCCCCCGTATGCGGCCTTCCTCG
Organism: uncultured Mesorhizobium sp.; assembly: GCA_937958475.1. Lineage (GTDB taxonomy): Bacteria > Pseudomonadota > Alphaproteobacteria > Rhizobiales > Rhizobiaceae > DUSC01. The sequence goes on from CALFXR010000021.1 coordinate 43,603, forward strand.
TTTGGCTGCGTTCCAGGGGTCGCGACAGATCGGAACCCGCGGCCGGCATTGTCAACCCGGCGCCGGCCGCGGGATCGTTTTTCGAATGGAGCGAACCATGGCGCCGAGGACGACCGTTGCATTCCGCCAGGCGGACATTGCCCGCGCGCTGCGCGCCGCGCAGGCGGCCGGGCTGACCGTCGCCGAGTTCTTCACCACAAAGGACGGCGTGCGCGTCGTCACCACGGACGGCGCCGCCCATGCCGGCGGCAAGGCCGAAAATCCATGGGACAGGTTTCTGACCGATGACCCGCAGAAGTAGAGCCGGCCTGCCGCTTCACGTCTCGCCGGCGACCGACCGCCACGGCAGGATTCGCCTGCGCTTCCGCAAGGGCCTGTTTTCCGCCTACCTTTCCCCGGCGCTCGGCGACTATCACCGCGACGTCGCGAAGCTGCTGAAATCTCCCGAGTTCTGGGAGCGCTACGAGGCCGCGCTCGCCGGCATCGAGGCGGCATCGCGCCGGATCGGCGCCGGCCGTCACAAGCCCGGCACGCTGGCCGCGCTGGTGCTCGCCTACTACCGCTCGCCGGAATTCCTCGGCCTGTCGCAGGCGACCAAGGCGACTTATCGCGGCATCCTGGAACGCTTCGTTCGCGTGGCCGGCGAAGATCCCGTGCGGCAGCTGCAACGGCAGCACATCAAGGCGATCGTCGGCGCCATGGTCGACCGGCCGCACGCGGCCAACAACCTCCTGCGCATGCTGAAGCTCGTGCTCGACTTCGCCGTCGAGATCGAGCTGATCGCGCGCAATCCGGCGCGCGGCGTGCGCGGCTTCAGGGTGAGGTCGACCGGCTTCGCCACGTGGAGCGAGGCGGACATCGCAGCCTATGAGGCGACACACCCGATCGGGACGAAACCGCGGCTGGCGATGGCGCTGCTGCTCTACACCGGGCAGCGGCGCGGCGACGTCGTGCGCATGGGCTGGCAGCACGTCCAGGGCGAGCGGATCGCCATCCGGCAGGAGAAGACCGGGGCGACGCTGGCGATCCGCATGCACGCCTCGCTGATGGAGGCGCTGGCGCACGCGCCGCGCGACAACCTCACGTTCCTGACGACAGGGCAGGGCGCGCCCTACAGCGCCGCCGGCTTCGGCAACTGGTTTCGCGAGCAGTGCGACGCGGCCGGGCTGAAAGGGCGCTCGGCGCACGGCCTGCGGAAGGCGGCGGCGCGGCGACTGGCCGAAGCGGGCAACTCGACGAAGCGAATCCAGTCCGTCACCGGGCACAAGACGCTGAAGGAAGTGGAGCGCTACACGCTCGCCGCCGATCAGCAGCGACTCGCCGACGAAGCGATCGAAACCATGCCCGGCAGATCGGACCGGGAACAGAATTTACCCAACCTTTGTGAACGGTTGGACAAAACCGACCGGAAGGCACTGAAATGATTGACCTTGCGAACAAGGGTGGCGGAGAGGAAGGGATTCGAACCCTCGAGAAGCTTTTGACCTCTACTCCCTTAGCAGGGGAGCGCCTTCGACCACTCGGCCACCTCTCCGGTGCGACGGTGGATAAAGAAAACCGCCGGTACAATCAACCTTCTGCAGCCGCGGCGGGGAAGGAATTCTCGTCGCCTCCCGCGCGGCCGGCATCCGCAGCGTCGGCTGACGGCGTCGCGGCCGCCCCGCCGGCTTCCGCGGCGGTGTCGCCCGGCCTGCGCGGCGGATTTTCCAGCACGACGGCGCACGAATCGAGGTCGTTGGTCGCGAGGTGCGCATAGCGCATCGTCATCTGCAGCGTCTGGTGGCCGAGCCACATCTGGATGCGCCGCATGTCGATGCCGCCCTGGACCAGTCGCGAGGCGCAGGTGTGGCGCAGGATGTGCGGAACCACCTGCGAATCGGCGCCGAGCCCGACCTCCGCCTTCGCCTCGTTCCAGACCGCGCGGAAGCGGACCTGCTGCAGCATCGAAAACGGCCCTTTCAGGCGGCCGCGCGGAATCTCCGTCGCCTTTTGCGCACGCGCCGTCAGCGGCACGGTGCGGCTGCGCCCCGATTTGGTGATCCAGAAGCTCGCCCGGCCGTGCTGGATGTCGTTCCAGATGAGGCCGATCCCTTCGCCGAGCCGGCAGCCCGAGTCGACGAGGAAGACGGAGAGCCTGTAGGCGTCCTCGCTGCGGCTGCGGATCGCCGCAAACAGCGCCTCCTCCTCCTCGCGCTCGAGGAAGCGGATGCGGCCGGCGCGCTCCTTCTGTCGCCGGAACTCCGGCAGGCTGTGTATGTCGCCCATCTTGTGCGCTTTGCGCAGAAGCTTGCTCACCGCCGCGATCTTCCGATTGATCGTGGCGTTGCTGTTTCCGCGGGTTCTCAGTGACTCGATTATACTATCGAGCATTTCCTGACTGAGGACACTAAACTTCGATCCCCGCAGGATCAAGTTAATTTCCATTATGAAGGAGGTCACATTGTATTTATGCGAGCCTTCTTCCCACAGGGAGGCGTGATATTTGTCGAACAGCTGCGCCAGCGAGTATTGATCGACGATCTTGAGGTGGCTTGAACCGTAGCCGATCACGTATTTCGGCGTTGCCGAAAGGTGCGGGCCGGACCCGAAATCAGCGTCTGGATTCATGTTCGTCATGGCCGCAATATCCGCCAAATCGATGAAAAGTGGCGGATGATAGGTTAACATAAGATATATGGTTCATATTCTGACAGTATATTGACACGATATCTCAGCAAAATACCGCAATATACAGCAACGCTCGATGAATTCAAAAAAAAGCTCGGCGAATTTTCGCCGAGCTCATTTTTGTTGAGCGCTAAATTGCAGCTAGATTAAATTCGAAATCCAGCGTTACTAGAAGTAGCGCGTGAAGCGGAGGAAGCCGTTTGCGTAGCCGTTGGTAGTCGACGGCTTCGTGTAGGTGATCTCCGTGCGAATTTCGAAGTTCTGCACGGGAACAGCCACGATGGACAGCTCTGCGTCGAAGCGGCTCGGGCTTCCTGCGGTGGCGAAGTTCGTGTCGGCGGTATACTGAAGGCCAACCGAAGCGCTCAACTTCGGCGAGAATACGTGGTTGTATGACGCCAGCACCGACCAACGGCCACCCCACCCCAGAGCACCCGCGGAGTAGGCGTTCGCGTTGTTGGCGTAGAAGCCGATCAGACGGAGCGACGAGCCGGGCATGTTCGGCACGTTGATCTGCGCGCCGAGCGACGCGGCCCAGCCGTCGACACCCGACAGGCCAGCGGCGCGAGCGCCGAGCCATGCGGCCGAAGCCGGAGCGATGTCCTCGTCATAGGCGACCTTCGCCCACACCGCGCCCCAGCCCTGCGTCATGCCGACCTTGGCGACGAAGTCCGGCACGAAGTTCGGGTTGCCGTCGTCTTCGATCGACAGCGTGCCGAAGAAGCCGTTGCCGCCCTGGAACGTGTAGGAGATCTGGTGACGCTGCTGGTAGCCGTAGCTGAGGCCACCCCACGAATGCGAACCCCAGTTCGTCGCGCCGCCGTTGAAGGAGGCAGCCCATGCCGATTCGGTGTAGCCCATCTGCAGGCCGCCGAGCGACAGCCAAGCTTGGTCGAGACGCACGACGCCGTCGCCGCCGTAGTTGAAGATACCAATCGCGTCGGCCGGCGACGGGCCGTCGTACACGACACCGATCTGGTTCTGCGTGTCCCAGTCAGCCTGCATGCGGATGTAGCCGCGCAGCGTGCCCCACTCGGTCTCCGAACGGGCGTCGAAGTTGACGCGAGCGCGAACCGACTTGGCCCAGGCGTCGACGCGGTCGACGAATGCACCAGTCGGCCGGGGATCGCGATCGATGCCACGGGAGTCTGCGCCGATCTGGTACCAGACGTAGCCGGAGATGGCCAGGCAGGTCTCGGTGCCGGGGATGTAGAAGAAGCCTGCGCCGTAGACGTCGCAGACGCGGACGTATTCGACGGGCTCCGGCTCCGCAACGACGACCGCATCGGCCGCACGTGCGCCGGAGACCGCGACCAGCGCCGCAGCCGAGCCGAGAAGAAGGCTCTTGATGTTCATTTTCTGACCTCCAGTCAGAATCACGCCCGCCACGGCAGATCGGGGCGAAAAACCGCGGAAATGCGCGATTCCGTCGGGGAGCTCGGAAGCCGGCGAGTCGTCTTGGTCCCGGCCGGCCCGGGTTGGGGGCGGGATTCGGGCCTGTCCGGCGGCCCGCCGGGCGGCTCGCAGAGGCCCCGATGGTTACCGGTTCCTTACCGGCACCGCTCATTTCGTGTCTTTTGTGCAACAGCGATCCCGGATAGCACGGCGGAGGGCGGCCCTGCGGCACGATGATTGTTGAACGGACGGCCGTCATGAGTAATGTCGAACCGGAAGAAGGGGCGCGAGCGCCTTTTTCAGGATAGGGGATGGGGCAGGGAACGCTGTCCTTCAGCAAAAAAACCCAGACCCGTTTTTTAACTTTGACTGGAGGTCAGAAAATGAACATCAAGAGCCTTCTTCTCGGCTCGGCTGCGGCGCTGGTCGCGGTCTCCGGCGCACGTGCGGCCGATGCGGTCGTCGTTGCGGAGCCGGAGCCCGTCGAATACGTCCGCGTCTGCGACGTCTACGGCGCAGGCTTCTTCTACATCCCCGGCACCGAGACCTGCCTGGCCATCTCCGGCTACGTCTGGTACCAGATCGGCCTCGACTCCCGTAACGACTACGAGACGAAGTCGACCCGCGCCCGCGTCAACTTCGACGCCCGTTCGGACACGGAATGGGGCACGCTGCGCGGCTACATCCGTCTCCAGTCGACCTGGGACCCGCAGAACCAGATCGGCACCGTTCGTGACGGCGGCGGCAACATCATCGGCACGTTCAACTACGGCGGCGACGGCGTTACCTCGGTCGACCAGGCCTGGCTGTCGCTCGGCGGCCTGCAGATGGGCTACACCGAATCGGCCTGGGCTGCCTCCTTCAACGGCGGCGCGACGAACTGGGGTTCGCATTCGTGGGGTG
>CALFXR010000022.1 GCA_937958475.1 uncultured Mesorhizobium sp.
CCCCGCCCTCATCCGGCGGTGCGAGCGGAGCGAGCCTCGAAGGACGAGGGCGGTGTCGCCGCCCGTCAGATATGCAGCGCGTGGCCGAGCGCCTTCAGCGCCGATTCCTGGAAGGCTTCGCCGAGCGTCGGGTGCGCGGCCATCGTGCCGGCGACGTCCTCCAGCCGCGCGCCCATCTCGATCGACAGGGAGAAGGCCGACGACAGCTCGGCGATTCCGGCGCCCACCGCCTGGACGCCGAGCACGACGTGGTTGTCGGCGCGCGCCACGACGCGGACGAAGCCGTCCTCGGCCTGGAGCGTCATGGCGCGGCCGCTGGCCGAGAAGGGGAACTGGCCGATCTTGACTTCGTGCCCGGCCTTGCGCGCTTCCTCGGGCGACAGGCCGACCGAGACGATTTCAGGATCCGTGAAGCAGACCGCCGGCACGGCGCGCCGGTCCCAGTTCCTGCGGTTGCCCGCGACGATCTCGGCAACCATCTCGCCCTGCGCCATCGCCCGGTGCGCCAGCATCGGCTCGCCGGTCACGTCGCCGATGGCGAAGACGCCGCGCATCGAGGTGCGGCACTGCTCGTCGACGCGGATGAAGCGGCCGTCCATGTCGAGGTCGATCTCGTCGAGGCCCCAGCCCGCCGTCGCCGGCTTGCGACCGACCGTGACCAGCACCTTCTCCGCCGCGAGGCTCGCCTCGGTCCCGTCGTCCGTTTCCACCAGCAGCGCGCCGCCGCCCTTGGCCACGCCCTTCGCCTTCGCCCCCGTCATCACCGTGACGCCAAGGCTCTCCAGCCGGCGGACGACCGGACGGGTCAGCTCTGCGTCGTAGAGCGGCAGGATGCGCGGCATCGATTCCACCACGGTCACCTTCGCGCCGAGCTTGGCGAACGCGGTGCCGAGTTCCAGCCCGATATAGCCGCCGCCGACCACGGCGAGGCTCGCCGGCACTCTTTGCAGCGCCAGCGCCCCGGTCGACGAGATCACGTCGCCGCCGAAGGGCAAGCCCGGGAGTTCGACGGGTGCGGAGCCCGTGGCGATGACGATCGTCTCGGCGCGGATCACCTGCTCGCCGGTCTCGGTCTCGACCACCACGGTCTTGCCGTCGCGGAAGCGCGCATGGCCCTCGACCGCCTTGACCCGCGCCTTCTTCAGCAGGCCGGCGACGCCGGTGTTGAGACGGCCGACGATGCGGTCCTTCCACGCCATGGTCCTGGCGAGGTCGATGGCGGGTGAAGCCAGCGAGATGCCGAGGGGATCGGCTCCGGCCGCCATCGCCTTCAGCTTGTGGAACTCGTCCGCCGCGTGGATCAGCGCCTTGGACGGGATGCAACCGACATTGAGGCAGGTGCCACCCGGCCGCGCCTTCTCGACGATCACCGTGTCGACGCCGAGCTGCCCGGCGCGGATGGCGCAGACGTAACCGCCAGGTCCGGCGCCGATCACCAGCAGCTTGCAGGAGATGTCTTTCATCTCACCCCTCCACGAAGATCAGCGCCGGGGTCTCGATCAGCGCCTTCAGCCGCTGGACGAAGACCGCCGCGTCCCAGCCGTCGATGACGCGGTGATCGAAGGAAGACGAGAGGTTCATCATCTTGCGCGGCACGAACTGGCTGCCGTCCCACATCGGCCGCATCGCCATCTTGTTGACGCCGACGACGGCCACTTCCGGATGGTTGATCAGCGGCGTCGTGGCGATGCCGCCGAGCGCGCCGAGCGAGGTGATCGTGATCGTCGATCCCGTCAGCTCCTCGCGCGTCGCCGTTCCGTCGCGGGAAGCCTGCGCCAGCCGTGCCGCCTCCGCCGCGCAGCCCCAGATGTCGCGCGCCTCGGCATGACGGACCACCGGGACCATCAGCCCGGAGGGCGTCTGCGCCGCGATGCCGATATGGACCGCCGCGTGCCGGCGCACGATCCCGGCCTCGTCGTCGAAGGTCGCATTCAGCGCCGGCTGCTCGCCGACCGCCTTGACGATGGCGCGCATCAGGAAGGGAAGGAAGGTCAGCTTCGTCCGGTCGTCCCGCTTGCCGGCGTTGAGCCTCGCCCGCAGTTCCTCGACCGCGGTCACGTCGATCTCCTCGACATAGGTGATGTGCGGGATGCGCGAAGTGGCCAGCGCCATCTTCTCGGCGATCTTGCGGCGCAGGCCGACGATCCTGATCTCCTCGACGCCGTCCTTGCGCGCCGGACCGCTCGCGGCTGCCGGCAGCGGACCGCGGGCCAGGAAGGCGTCGAGGTCCTCGTGGCCGATGCGCCCGGCCGGGCCCGAGCCGTGCACCTGGCGCAGGTCGACGCCGGCCTCCCGCGCCCGCAGCCTGACGGCCGGCGACGCCAGCGGCCTCTCGCCCTCGGCGCGCGGCGCGCCCCGGGAATGTACCGCTGCCGAGCCGGTCGCCCTGGCCGCTTCCCGCAAGGGGGATGGGGACGGCGAAGCGTCCTGCTCCGACGACCTGCTCTCCGCGTCTCCAGCGGTCGGTACGGCTGCGCGTTCCCCTCCCCCTTGTCGGGAGGGGTCAGGGGTGGGGGTACCCCTTTCGTCCTCGCCGGCCGCCGGAGCCGACTTTTCCTCGGTTGCCATCACCGCCCCCGCCTCGCCCGCCACCTCGATGCGGATGATCGGCGCGCCGACGGCGACCGTGTCGCCGATCTCGGCGCCGAGCCAGACGACCTTGCCCTCGACCGGTGAGGGAATCTCGACCGTCGCCTTGTCGGTCATCACGGCGGCGAGGATGGCGTCCTCGCGGACGAGATCGCCGACCGCGACGTGCCATTCGACGAGTTCGGCCTCGGCGACACCCTCGCCGACGTCGGGCAGCTTGATGACGTGTTCAGCCATGGTCAGGCCTCCATCGCGGCGGCAAGCGCCTCGCCGACACGGCGCGGGCCGGGGAAATAGTCCCACTCCTGGGCGTGCGGATAGGGCGTGTCCCAGCCGGTGACGCGCTGCACCGGCGCCTCGAGGTGCCAGAAACAATGCTCCTGGACGAGTGCGGCGAGTTCCGCGCCGAAGCCGGACGTCAGCGTCGCCTCGTGCAGGACCACGCAACGGCCGGTCTTCTTCACGGAAGCCGTGATGGCGTCGAGGTCGAGCGGCACGAGCGTGCGCAGGTCGACGATCTCGGCGTCGATGCCGCTGTCCTCCGCCGCCGCCAGGGCGACATGGACCATCGTGCCGTAGGCGAGCACCGTCACCGCCGAGCCCTCGCGGCGGACCGCCGCCTTGCCCAGCGGCACGGTGTAGTGCCCGTCCGCCACCTCGCCGGCCTCGTGCTTCGACCACGGCGTCACGGGCCGGTCGTGATGGCCGTCGAAGGGGCCGTTGTAGAGCCGCTTCGGCTCGAGGAAGATCACCGGGTCCGGGTCCTCGATCGCGGCGATCAGCAGCCCTTTGGCATCGCGCGGATTGGACGGCACCACGACCTTCAGCCCGGAAACGTGGGTGAACAGCGCTTCGGGCGACTGGCTGTGCGTCTGGCCGCCGAAGATGCCGCCGCCGGTCGGCATGCGGATGACGATCGGGCAGGTGAACTGGCCGGCCGAGCGGTAGCGCAGCCTCGCCGCCTCCGAGACGATCTGGTCGTAGGCGGGGTAGACGTAGTCGGCGAACTGGATCTCGATGCAGGGCTTCAGCCCGTAGGCGGCCATGCCCACCGCGACGCCGACGATGCCGAGCTCCGAGATCGGCGTGTCGAAGCAGCGCGCGCGGCCGTATTTCTGCTGCAGCCCGGCCGTGCAGCGGAAGACGCCGCCGAAATAGCCGACGTCTTCGCCGAACACGACGACGGCCTCGTCGCGGCCCATGGCGACGTCCATCGCCGAGCGGATCGCCTCGATCATGGTCATGCGCGGCATGGCGACGCCTCCGGCGGGAGTCGGTCGTGGGTCGTCGGTCGTCGGTCGTCGTTCGTAACCCCCGCGCGGCGTTGAGACCGCCCGCCCATGCCGTTCGACCGACGACCCACGACCCACGACCGACTCATCCTCACACCCCCGCCTTCTGGCGCTGGCGCCTGAGATGCGGCGGCATCTCGGCATAGACGCCCTCGAACATGTCGCGAACCGACGGCTTGCCGCCCGAATGCAGCGTGCCGTGCGCCTCGGCCTCCTTCTGCGCCGCGATGACCGTGTCCATGATTTCGGCCTCGGCCTGCCTGTGCCGTTCCTCCGACCAGACGCCGCGGCGGATCAAGTGGTTCTTCAGGCGGATCACCGGGTCGCCGAGCGGCCAGGCGTCGGATTCCGTCTTCGGCCGGTAGGCGGACGGATCGTCCGAGGTCGAGTGCGCACCGACCCGGTAGGTGACATGCTCGATCAGCGTCGGGCCGAGGTTCTTCCGGGCGCGCTCGACCGCCCATTTCGCAACGGCGTGGACGGCGAGATAATCGTTGCCGTCGACCCTGAGCGCCGGGATGCCGAAACCCAGCCCGCGCGCCGCGAACGTGCCCGATCCGCCGCGGGCGATGCCCTGGAAGGTCGAGATCGCCCACTGGTTGTTGACGATGTTCAGGACCACCGGCGCCCGGTAGGTCGAGGCGAAGACGAGCGCGGCGTGGAAGTCGCTCTCGGCGGTGGAGCCGTCGCCGATCCAGCCGGCGGCGATGCGATGATCGTTGCGGATGGCCGACGCCATCGCCCAGCCGACGGCCTGGACGAACTGCGTGCCGAGGTTGCCGGAGATGGAGAAGAAGCCGTGCTCCTTGGCCGAGTACATGACCGGCAGCTGGCGGCCCTTCAGCGGATCGGCCTCGTTGGAGAAGATCTGGTTCATCATCTCGACCATCGGATAGCCGCCGGCGATCAGCAGGCCGGCCTGGCGATAGGTCGGGAAGTTCATGTCGCCGTCCTCCAGCGCCATGCGGAAGGCGCAGGAAACCGCCTCCTCGCCCATGTGCTGCATGTAGAACGACGTCTTGCCCTGGCGCTGGGCGGTCACCATGCGCGCGTCGAAGGCGCGCAACGTCATCATGTGGCGCAGGCCGGCGGCCACCTCCTCGTCGGTCAGCGTGCCGGCCCAGGGGCCCACCGCCTCGCCGTCGCGGTCGAGGACGCGGATGATCGAATAGGCGAGGTCGCGGATCTCCTTCGGATCGACGTCGACCGGCGGACGCTCCACCGTGCCCGCCCGCGGGATGACGACCCTGGAGAAGTCCGGCGTGTCGCCCGGCCTGACCTCCGGCTCGGGGACATGAAGTGAAAGACGGGGTGCTTCATCCATGGACGGTGACTCCCAGGCAAGTCGCTTCACGCGCGGTCGGCGCGCCCGGACCGGCGACGGCGGTCCCGTCGAGGTCGGCGTCGAGGCAGCGCACGCCACCGATCCGCGCGATCCTGTCGCACAGCGTCCGTCCGACCGACGCGGCCACCTGCGGCAGCTCGATCGCGACCGACGTGCGATCCTGCGTGGATGTGGCGCTGAGTTCCGTCACGTCGAGGCCCAGACGCCGGATTTGATCGAGGACGCGCGACAGGATCGAGACCGCGTCGTCGCACTGGAACCTGATCCGCATGCCGTGTCCTCCCCGGTAAAGGGAATATCCGGAAGGGCGAAGAATATCCTTCCATAGTCCTGCAGCCCAGGTAAAATATCGGCACGTTCTTCTTCACAATGCGATGTTTGCAGAAGGAAGTTTCACATGGATGCCGAACCGCGGTTGGATCGCATTGACCGGGCGATCCTCGCCGCACTCGTCGACAACGGCCGCATCCCCAACGCGCAGCTGGCCGAGAAGGTCGGCCTGTCGCCGAGCCCGTGCTGGCAGCGTGTTCGCCGGCTGGAAGAGAGCGGGATCATCGCCGGCTACACGGCCACTCTCGACCAGGCAAGGCTCGGCGCCTCCGAGATCGTGATCGTGGAGGTCTCGCTCGACCGGCACGATGACGAGGTTCTGGAGCATTTCGGGCGGGCGATGGCGGCACTGCCCGAGGTGCTCGAGGTCTATCTCACCACCGGCGAGTACGACTACCTGATCAAGGTCGCGGTGAACGGTACCGCCGGATACGAGGAGTTCCTGCGGCGCAAGCTCTACAAGGTGCGCGGCATCCGGCACTCGCGGTCCAGTTTCGCCATTCGCTGCCTGAAGCGCGTCCAGTCCTTCGTTCCGCCCGCATCGTAGGCGCGGCGCCGCCCTTGCGTGCGAAGCCGGCAAACCCTACCAAGAATCGCGACCCGGGTTTCTGCGGGAACGCGCAGCGGAGAGTGGAGCGAAATGGCGCAATCGGGCACGCGGCGGCGGGTGAGCCGGCTTCCGGCGGAGCGACGCATTGCCGACATCATGGAGGCGGCGCGCACGGTCTTCGCCGAGAAGGGCTATGCCGATGCGCTGATCTCCGACATCGCCGAACGCGCCGGCGTGGTGGAAGGCAGCATCTACCGCTTCTTCACCAACAAGCGCGACCTGCTCGTGCGTGTCGTCGAGCACTGGTACGAGGAGATGCTGGCGCGTGACGAGGAGCAGTTCGCCGGCGTGCGCGGGACCTGGAACCGCATCCGCTTCATCGTTCACCACCATCTGAACTCGATCCGCAAGGAACCTGCGCTGAGCCGGCTCGTCTTCCAGGAGCTGCGCCCCGACCCGGACTACCGCAAGACGCGGCTCTACCAGCTCAACCAGGTCTACACGCACCGCATCGTCGATGTCGTGCGCGAGGCGGCCGCCGCCGGCGAGTTCCGCGCGGACGTCTCCTCTTCGCTGGTACGCGACATGATCTACGGCTGCATCGAGCACCGCACCTGGGCGTTCCTGCGCAACGAGGGCGACTTCGACCTCGAGCAGACCGCCGACGGCATCACCGACATCCTCTACCGCGGGCTGGCGGCGGCGCCTGCCGAAGCCGATCCGCTCGCCGCGACGGTCAGGCGGCTGGAAACCGTCGCCGAGCGGCTGGAGACACTATCGGCGGCAGCGCCGGCTCACAGCGGGTAGCCGGCATACTCGCCGTCCTCGATGCGCTCGATATATTCGGTCATGCCGTAGCCTTCGAGGCCGTTCCAGTCGAAGCGCGTGTAGCCTTCGGCGATGCGCGACACCAGCACCTCGCCGTCGGCTTTGCGCCGGTTGCGCAGCGGCGCCAGCCGCAGGATCTCACCGGTGATGACGGCTTTGCGATTGGCGCTGCGCACGCCGATGCGCACCCGTGCCGGGTCCTTCGCCTCCGTCCAGTCGGTGGCGATGTCCATGTCGGTGATCTCCTCGTAGCGCCCGTCGACGAGGAGGACGCCCAGCCGGCGCGCATGGCCGCTTCGGTCGGTGATCTTCAGCAGCATGAAGCCGTCGCCATTGGCGAAGTTGGCGATGAACAGGCGGTAGTAGTAGATCGCCTGCCAGTAGCGCGGCCCCCAGGAATGGTCGCGCCAGCCATGGCCGTCGATTTCCCAGCGCTCGTCGCCGAGGCGGATCTCGCCCCGCACCCGCCCGTGCTGGTTGAAATGGCCGAGCGAGAAGTCGCGGCCGTACATGGTCTGGATGGAATCCCTGGTCGGCTCGCCGCCATGCACCGGCGACACCGCCTCGTGCGTCCAGCCGGCATATCCCGGCAGGCGCCTGCCCGTGGCGAACAGCTTCTGCGGGTCGCGCAGCGCCTCGGGATCGTCGACGATCAGCAGTTCGCCCTCATAGGCCATCGACACCTTCTCGAAGGGTTCGATCACCTTGTAGGACAGGCCGCCGGCGTCGAACCGGTCGTTCGTCGTGACCGGCGGCCGCAGGAACTGGCATGCGATGCGCCCGTCGGGCAGATAGAGGCAGACCGAGAGCTCGGCATGTCCTTCGTTGACGCGGTTGCCGAGGCGCATCCAGCCGCCGACGCGCGTCCTCGTGTCGAAGCCGTTGGTGTAGACGCTCTCGTTGAAGTTGACCTCCGGTCCCGGCGCGTGGGTGAACTCGTCCTCGGGACGCATGATGAAATCGGACATTGTCTCTCCTCCGGCCGTCGCCGCCTCAATCGCTCTTGACCACGACCAGCATGCGGCCGCGCTGCACCATCCGGTCGTCCTGGTTCAGCACCTCGAAATCGTAGGTGGCGAGGCTGCGCCCCGGCTTCGAGGTCGGCCGCACGCCTTCCACCGTGATCTTCGAGCGGATCGTGTCGCCGATCTTGACCGCGCCCATGAAGTCCCAGCTGATGTTGACCAGGCCGATGACCCGCTCGCCGAACAGGCCGGTGTGGGTGGCCATGCCGATCGCGGTGGCCATGCCGTGCGGGCCGTGGGCGATGCGCGTGCCGTGCGGCGAGGTCCTGGCGAAGGTCTCGTCGACATGGATCGGGGTGAAGTCGCCGACCAGGCCGGCGAACAGGTTGACGTCGCCTTCGCCGATGGTGCGCCCCTGCGACATCGCGGTGGCGCCGGCCTCGAGCGGCTTCATGGTCATGTGGGTACCTTCCGGAAATGCGTGTCAGTGGCGGGCGAGTTCGACGCGGGCGAGCGCCTCGCGGTGGACCTCGTCGGGACCGTCGCCGATGCGCAGGAAGCGCGTCTCGGCAAAGGCCTCGGCGAGGAAGAAGTCCTGCGACAGGCCGGCGCCGCCATGGATCTGGATCGCCCTGTCGATGATCGCGCCGACCGCCGTCGGCACGACGATCTTGGCCATCGCGATCTCGTTGCGGGCCGCCTTGTTGCCGGCCTGGTCCATCACCCACGCCGCCTTCAGCGTGATCAGCCGCGCCTGCTCGAGTTCGCAGCGCGACTGGCCGATCGCCTGGCGCACGGCGCCCATCTCGGCCAGCGTCGAACCGAAGGCCGAGCGGTCCTTGGCGCGTTTGCACATCGCCTCGATGGCGCGCTCGCCCAGCCCGATGAAGCGCATGCAGTGGTGGATGCGGCCGGGTCCCAGCCTCCCCTGGGCGATCTCGAAGCCGCGTCCCTCGCCGAGCAGCATGTTGGCGGCCGGCACGCGCACCTTGTCGAAGACAACTTCGGCATGGCCGAGCGGGGGATGCTCGTAGCCGTAGACCGACAGCGGCCGCTCCACCGTGACGCCCGGCGCGTCCATCGGCACCAGGATCATCGACTGCTGCCTGTGCTTCGGTGCCGACGTGTCGCTCTTGCCCATGACGATGGCGACCTTGCAGCCCGACGACATGGCCCCGGTCGTCCACCATTTGCGTCCCTCGACGACATAGTCGTCGCCGTCGCGAAGGATCGAGGTCTCGATGTTGGTGGCGTCGGAGGAGGCGACGCGCGGCTCGGTCATGGCGAAGCAGGAGCGGATCTCGCCTTCGAGCAGGGGTTTGAGCCAGCGCTCCTTCTGCTCGGGCGTGCCGTAGATCGACAGGATCTCCATGTTGCCGACGTCGGGGGCGTTGCAGTTGAACACCTCCGGCGCGGCCAGCGAACGGCCGAAGGTCTCGCAGAGGTGGCTGTATTCGTAGTTGGAGAGCCCGACGCCCTCGGGGCCGTGGTTGTAGAACAGGTTCCACAGGCCCTGCGCGCGGGCCTTGCGCTGCAACTCCTCCATCAGCCCCTGTTTCTTCCAGCGGGCGGGGCGCTCGCGCGTCTCGTCGAGGATCTCCCGCTCGTTCGGGTAGATGTGTTCGGCCATGAAGGCCTCGAGACGGCCCTTCAGTTCGTTGGTCCTGTGTGAAAGCTCGGCGAACATGCCCGACTCCATTTCCTTTTCCGCCGGCCTCAGGCCGGATCGCGCCCGATCTTCTCGCGCCTGATCTTGATACCGGCCTTCTCGCGGTCCCACGTGTCCGCGGTCAGGCCCTCGCCGCGCAGCTTCACCTTCTCGATCTTCGCCGTCGGCGTGCGCGGCAGCGCGTCGACGATGCGGACGAAGCGCGGAATCATGAAATGCGCCATGCGCGGACGCAGGAACTCGATCAGCTCGGCCGGATCGAAGGGCTCGCCCTCGCGCAGCGCGACGACCGCCATCACCTCGTCCTCGGCGATCTCGCTCTTCACGGCCACGGCGGCGGCCTCGCGCACGGCCGGATGCGCCAGCACTTCGGACTCGACCTCGAAGGAGGAGATGTTCTCGCCACGGCGGCGGATCGCGTCCTTCAGCCGGTCGACGAAGAAGAAGTTGCCGTCGGCGTCCTTGCGAAAGCCGTCGCCGGTGTGGAACCAGCCGTTGCGCCAGGCTGCCGCGGTCGCCTCGGCATTGCCGGCATAGCCATGGTTCATCGCCCACGGGCAGTCGGTGCGCACGACCAGTTCGCCCACCTCGCCGATGCCGACCTCGCAGTCGTTGTCGTCGACGACGCGCACGTCCACCCCGGCCCGCATGCGTCCGGCGCTGCCCAGTGCGCTCGGATTGGCGCCCGATACGATCGGCATCGAGATCTCGGTCATGTTGAAGTGGGTGTAGATGTCGGTGCCGAAGCGCGCATGGAACTGCGGCGCGGTGTCGTTGAGCGGCACGTAGGTGCAGGTGCGCAGCGGGTGGTCCTTGTCGTCCGACGACGGCGGGCGCTTGAGCAGGAAGCCGCCCATCACGCCGAGCAGGATCGAAGTGGTGATCCTGCGCTCGCGAACCGTCGACCAGAACGTGTCGGTGTCGAAGGCGTCGACCATGGCGATCGAGCCGCCGTGGATCAGCATCGCCGTCACCGGCATGACGCCGCCGGAATGGAACATCGGCAGGTTGATCATGTAGCGGTCGTCGCGGCCGAGGAACGGTGCCGAGATGGCCATGCTGTAGAGGTGGACATAGGACGACATCACGCCCTTCGACGGCCCGGTCGTCCCCGAGGTGAGGATGATCGACTGCATGTCCCACGGCGCGATCTCGCGTTCGACCGGCGGTGCCGAGAAGTCGTCGGGGGAAAGCACATCGGCGCCGTGCACGGCGAGGCCATCGACGGGCGTCGCCTCGCCGCCGAGCACGACGATCTCGCGCAAGGTCTTCAATTCGATGTCGGCCAGGCGGCGGTGGAGGTCGGCGTGGACGATGCCGAGCCGGGCTTCCGCGAGACCGAGCGCATGTTTGAGCAGGCCGCCCCGATAGGCGAGGTTGAGCGGCACGAACACCGCACCGAGCTGGTTGAGGCCGAACCAGACGCGCAGGCAGTCCGCGGAGTTGGGCAGCCAGACGAAGACGCGGTCGCCCTGGCGGACTCCGAGTCGCCTGAGTGCGTTCGCCGTGCCCCGGGCGATGTCGAGGGTCTGCGCGTAGGTCCACTCGCTGCCGTCGGCGAACACCGCGAAGACCTTGTCCGGCTGCACCGCCGCCCAGCGCTCGAGCATCAGGCGCTGGACGCACTCCTCCGGCTTCGGCATGCGGGCGTCGATGCGGTATGCCATCACTCCCTCCTCTGACGTCGGCCCGCGGGACCGGCGCCGCCTCCCCTACTTGTCCTTGTCGTCGCGTCCGCTGGCGATCTCGGCGAACAGCGGCTTGCGCGTCGTCTTCATGGCGCGGGCCTGCTCGTCGTGCAGGTGGCGCACGATCAATGTAAGTGCTGACTTACCTTCTTCGCCGGCGCCGTGGGCGAGCGCCAGCGCGTCGCCGATCGCCGCGTCGAGGCGATCGCGCTCGGCGGCGAGTTCGGCCGACGACAGGCTCTCGACGGCGGACGCTTCGTGCGGCGCCGCCACGCCCGGCAGAAGCGTCGCCACGGCCGAGAGCAGCGCGATCTTCTCGCCCACCGTCTCGATCAGCGGCGCCCGCGCCCATTCGATGCGCGGGCCGATGTTGTTGATGAGGTCGATGACGCCGACGGCCTGGCCGCGGGCATAGGCGTCGCCGACATGGGGGATGACGTCGTTGCGCAGCGTGGCGACGATGCCTTCCAGCAGGCGTTCGAGGGCGATGTTCATGCCGCGCGCTCCATCGCCGATTCCACCTGCAGCAGCATGCGCGGGATCTGCGCGCCCATGCCCGCCATGCGCAGGTCGTTGAAGCCGCGCTCGGCGAAGCAGTGGGTGGCGCCGTAGTGCATGACCGCCAGCTTGTAGGTGCCGAACGCCTCCCAGTAGCGCACGGCGGCGAGGTCGACCGGCGCGCCGGTCAGCGCCGCGTAGCGCTCGCACAGATCCTCGCGGGTGAAGAGGTGGCACATGTAGGGCGAGCGGCCGCGCCAGGCCTGCAGGCAGATCCAGCCGAGGTCTTCCATCGGGTCGCCGAGCTGGACGAGTTCCCAGTCGAGGATCGCCGTGATGCGGCCATCGGCGACGAGGAAGTTGCCGATGCGGAAGTCGCCGTGGACGATGGCGATCTTCGCCGCGACGGGCGCGTGGGCGCGCAGCCAGATCGCGGCATGCTCCAGCATCGGCACGCGGCTCGGCGACCATTCGCCGAGCAGCCGTTCCCAGGTGTCGATCTGTGCGGCGGCGGTGCGGGCGACATCGGTCTCACCCCCGATGCCGGCGACGGGCGTTTCCTGCCAGCGGAAGGAGTGCAGCGCGGCAAGTGCCGAGACGAACTGCCCGCCGAGGTTGACCCGCGTCGCGTCGTCGAAGGCCGGGCCGCCGTCATGCGTCCACGGGATCGGGGCATCGCCGGGGACGAGGTCGCAGATGAAGAACGGCG
Organism: uncultured Mesorhizobium sp.; assembly: GCA_937958475.1. GTDB lineage: Bacteria > Pseudomonadota > Alphaproteobacteria > Rhizobiales > Rhizobiaceae > DUSC01. The sequence goes on from CALFXR010000022.1 coordinate 12,464, forward strand.
CGCCGAGGATCTCCGTGTCGTCGCTGTACCAGTAGACCTTCGGCACGGGAACGCCGCTGCCGGCGAGCGCGCCGAGCGTGGTGAACTCGGGAAAGGCGCGGTAGGGGCCGAAGATGCCGTTCGGCGGCCCGGCGCGCAGGATGAGGTCGCGCTCGACCGTCCCGCCGGCGTCGCGCCACGAGGCGCGCAAGCCGAAGGTCACCCAGGAGAAGCCGACGGTGAAGCGGCGCAGCGGGCCGACCGCGACCTCGGCGACGCCCTGGCCGGCGATGAAGGCGGCGATCCGGCCGCGGATCGTTTCGGTATCGAAAGGATCGAAGGAGACGCTCATCTCACGTTCTCCCGCCGGCATCGGCCGGGCCGGCTCGCGCGGCGTCCGACCCCGGAACCGGGCGCATCGCCTCACACACGGAAGTAGTCCGGCTTGCCGATGGTCCAGGTCTCGCCCCACAGCTGCGCACCGCCGGCGACGTTGAGCACTTCGCCGGTGACGTACTCCGCGCCCGGCCCCGCCAGGTAGCCGCACGCCTCGGCGACCTCCCAGGCCGTTCCGGCGCGCATCATCGGATTGGATTTCGGATAGTCCTCCAGCGCCTTCGGATCGTAGACCCGCCATCCCGGGGTCTCGATCACGCCAGGCGCGATGCAGTTCAGCCTGATCTTCAGGGGCGCCCACTCGACCGCCAGCGCCTGGGTCAGGCCGACCACGCCCGACCGCGCCGCGATCGTATGCGCCACGCCGTGCAGTCCCTGGCGCGTGACGACGACGATCGTGACGATGCTGCCGGGCCGCCCGGCATCGCGCCAGGCGCGGGCCGCGCCCTGCATCATGTACCAGGTGCCGTTGAGGTTGGTGTTGACGACGGTGTTCCAGCCCTTCACCGAGAAGTCGATCGCCGCCTGCGGGAACTGCCCGCCGGCGCTGTTGACGAGAATGTCGAAACCGTCCTCGGCGCGGAGCCGGGCATAGAGATCGGCGACGCTCTCCGGCTCGCGGATGTCGACCGTGTGGGCGTTCACGGAAAGCCCCTTCGCCCGCATCGCCTCGACGGCCGATGCGAGCTTGGCCTCGCTGCGCCCGGCGAGGATGATCCTGGCGCCGCAGCGGCCGAACAGCCAGGCCGTGGCCCTGCCTATGCCGCCCGCGCCGCCCGAGATCAGCACGGTCTTCCCGGCGAATGCGGTGGGGCCATAGATCGTCGGGTGCGCCCAGAGCGCCTCGTCGTCCAGCCCGAAGCTCTCGACGGCGGGGGCCGCGGGATCAGCCATGACGCTTCAGGTCCTTGAGCAGCTCGCCGGCGATGATCATCTTGCGCACCTCGGTCGTGCCGGCGCCGATCTCCAGGAGCTTGATCGAACGGTAGAGCCGGTTGATCTCCGATTCCCAGATATATCCGGTTCCGCCATGGACCTGCACGGCGAGGTCGAGCACCTTGTGTACGGCTTCGGCGGCGTACATGACGGAGGCGGCCGTCATCATGTGGATGTCGCCGCGCCCGCCGCCGCCGATCTCCAGAGGCGCCGCCGCGGCGAGCGTCCGGTAGGTGAAGGTGCGCATGGTTTCGACCTGGACGTACATGTCCGCCAGCATCGACTGCACCATCTGGAACGAGCCGATCGCCTTGCCGAACTGCTTGCGCGTCATCGCGTAGTCGACCGAGAGCTCGAGCGCGCGTTCGGCCACGCCCAGGCAGAGCGGCGATATCATCGCGCGCTCGAGGTCGAGCCCGCTCATCACCACGGAAATGCCGCGGTTCTCGCCGCCGACCAGGTTCTCCGCCGGCACGCGGCAGTCCTCGAACAGGAGCTCGGCCGTCTGGCTGCCGCGATATCCCATCTTGGTGAGCTTCTGCGCCACCTTGAAGCCGGGGAAATCCTTCTCGATGATGAAGGCGGAGATGCCGTGGGCACCGCGCTCCTTGTCGGTCTTGGCGTAGACCAGCAGGACGTCGGCGACCGGGCCGTTGGTGATGTAGATCTTCGATCCGTTGAGCACGTAATGGTCGCCGTCGCGCCGCGCCGTGGTGCGCATCGAACCGAGCGCGTCCGAACCGGCGCCGGGCTCGGTCAGGCCGAGAGCACCGATCTTGCGGCCCGAGCACAGGCCGGGAAGATACTTGCGCCGCTGCTCCTCGGTCCCGTTGCGGTAGATGTTGTTCAGGCAGAGATTGTCGTGCGCGACCCACGCCAGCGCCATGGCGTGGTTCCAGCGGCCGAAGCCCTGGAGAACCAGGCCGGCGGCGAACAGGTCGAGGCCGGCGCCGCCGTACTGCTCGGGCACGGTGATGCCGAACAGGCCGTTGTCGCCGATCTTGGGAAACGCCTCTTCGGGCCACCATTCTTCCGCGTCCATGCGCGGCGACAGGTCGTAGAGTTCGTTCCTGGCGAAACGGTCGGCCTGGTCGAGGATCGCCCTCTGCTCTTCGTCGAGGTCGAAGGCCAGCGGCCTGTTGCTCCCGGAATCGACAGTCTGCCGCAAGGTCACGCTCTCCTCCCCGTGCTCCACCCGCGAACGCCGGGCATCCTGCGCCACCCGCATCGACCCGCCGGATACTAATGAACTAACTTCATCAAATATCCCTGATCGCCTGTCAACCGAATTCGATGCCGATTTTTCCCCTATCTTATTGGCGCAGGCGATCTGTGCCTTTTTGAACGGGGTTTCGCCGCCGATCGCGTTTTCGCCTGTTGACAGCGCTGATGAATTGAAATCATTTAAGTCCGATGCATCCGCCAACCTAGGCGGCGACGCGATATCCGGGGACCAAGGTGTCAGAGCCCACACGAATCGAACGCAACGGCGCCGTCATGACGATCGTGATCGATCGCGAGGCTCGTCGCAATGCGCTCAACGAGGCGGTCGCGGCCGGGATAGCTGCCGGCCTGGACGAGGCGGAGGCCGATCGCTCGATTCGCGCCGTCGTGCTCACCGGCGCCGGCGACAAGGCGTTCTGCGCCGGCGGCGACCTGCAGTTGCAGGCGGACGGAACGCCGTTCACCATCGACGCTGCCGATCCGCGCCACTACGTCGCGCGGCTGCTCAGGCGCATGGACGCCTGCCGCCTCCCGCTCGTCGCCCGTGTCAACGGGCCGGCGCTGGCCGGCGGCTTCGGCCTGCTCTGCGCCTGCGACGTCGCGGTGGCGCGCGAGGACGCGCTTCTCGGCGTCACCGAGGTCAAGGTCGGCATCTTCCCGATGATGATCCTGCCCTATCTGCTGAGGGTCGTTCCCTATCGCCGCATGATGGAACTCTGCCTCACCGGCGAACTGATCACCGCGGGCAACGCCGTCGCCGACAACATCGTCAACTACGCCGTGCCGGCCGCGGAACTCGACGCGAAGACGGAATGGCTGCTCGACCGCATCACCGGCAAGTCGCCGACGGGCATCCGCCTGGGCAAGCAGGCACTCGCCAAGATCCGCGAGATGTCGACGGACGCCGCGCTCGAATACGCGCAGTTCATGCTGGCCAACATGACGCGCACGAAGGACGCCCGCGAAGGCATGCTCGCCTTCAACGAGAAGCGCGCGCCCAACTGGACGGCGGAGTGAGCAGGCGATGAAGGAGACGGTGCGCATCGGCTGCGGCGCGGGCTTCTGGGGCGACAGCCCGGAGGGACCGAAGCAACTCGTCCGCCGCGGCGGCATCGACTATCTCGTGCTCGACTATCTGGCCGAGATCACCATGTCGATCCTCGCCCGCATGAAGGCGAAGAACCCGGACCTCGGCTATGCCACGGACTTCGTCGGCGCGGTGATGAAGCCGCTCGCCCGCGAGATCGCCGAGAAGCGCATCCGCGTCGTCACCAACGCCGGCGGCATCAATCCGGAAGCCTGCGGCAGGGCGCTGGAGGCGGTGTTCCGCGAGGTCGGCGTCGACCTCAAGGTCGCCGTGGTCAAGGGCGACGATTTGTCGGGCCGGCTTGACCGTTACCGCGAAGCGGGCGTGCGCGAGATGTTCTCGGGCGCGCCGCTGCCCGAGCGCATGGCCAGCGTCAACGCCTATCTCGGCGCCTTCCCGATCGCCGCCGCGCTCGACGCTGGCGCCGACGTCGTCGTCACCGGGCGCTGCGTCGATTCCGCAGTGGTCCTCGGCCCGCTGATCCACGCGTTCGGCTGGCGGCCGACCGACTTCGACCTCCTGTCCGCCGGCAGCCTCGCCGGCCACGTGCTCGAATGCGGCGCGCAGGTCACCGGTGGCATCTTCACCGACTGGCGCAGCGTCGCCGACGGCTGGGACGACATGGGCTTCCCCATCGCCGAGTGCGGCGCCGACGGCGGCTTCGTCGTCACCAAGCCGGAAGGCACCGGCGGCCTCGTCTCGCCCGCCACCGTTGCCGAGCAGATCGTCTACGAAGTCGGCGATCCCGCCGCCTACGTCCTTCCCGACGTCACCTGCGACTGGTCGGGCGTGCAGCTCGAGCAGGTCGGTCCCGACCGGGTCAGGGTCAGCGGCGCCAGGGGCCGCGTGCCGACGCCTTCCTACAAGGTCTCCGCGACCTATGCCGACGGCTACCGGGCGACGGTGACGATGATGATCGCCGGCCGCGAGGCGGCCGCCAAGGCCGAGGCGGTAGGCCGGGCCATCCTCTCGCGTTGCCGCCGGCTGATGGCGGAATCGGGCCATGCCGACTTCGCCGAGACCTCCACCGAAGTGCTCGGCGCGGAATCGGGCTACGGCGCCGCCTCCCGAACCGCGGGCACGCGCGAGGTCATCCTGAAGATCGGCGTCCGCCATCATTCGCGCGACGCCCTCCAGGTCTTCGCCCGCGAGATCTATCCGGCGGCGACCGCCATGGCGCAGGGGCTGACCGGTTTCGCCGGCGGACGGCCCGAGCCGCAGCCCGTCATCCGCCTGTTCTCCTTCCTCGCCGACAAGGCCGACATCCCGGTTTCCTTCGCCTTCGACGGCGAGGAGACGACCGTCCCCGTCTTCCTGCCCAACGAACCGTCACCCCCACCCCTTACCCCTCCCCACAAGGGGGAGGGGGTCGTCAGCGCCGCAGAATCCCCCTCCCCCTTGTGGGGAGGGGTAAGGGGTGGGGGTATGCCTGACGACTCCGCCGTCCACGTCCCGCTGATCGCGCTCGCCCACGGGCGCAGCGGCGACAAGGGCGACATCGCCAACATCGGCGTGCTGGCGCGACGACCGGAATTCGCGCCGCTGCTGCGCCGCCAGCTGACCCCGCAGGCGGTGCGCGCCTACTTCGCCCACTATGCGAAGGGCGAGGTGGAGCGCTTCGACTGGCCGGGCCTGTCGGGCATGAACTTCATGCTGCACCAGGGCTTGGGCGGCGGCGGCATCGCGTCGCTGCGCCACGACCCGCAGGGCAAGGCGCTGGCGCAGATCCTCATGGACTTCCCCGTCGCCGTGCCCGCCGCGTGGCTCGCGGCCGGCGGCCCGCTCGCCGGCTGGAGCGAAACCCTCGACGCCGACGGCGTGCCGACGGATCGATGACAATGAACAAGTACCTCGCCGTCGACGCCACTTCCGTTAGTGCGCACTTACCGTTCCGCAAGATCCTGATCGCCAACCGCGGCGAGATCGCGTGTCGAGTCATGCACACGTTGCGCGAACTCGGCATCGCTTCGGTCGCCATCCACCACCGCGTCGAAGCCCGGGCGCGTCACGTGCGCTTGGCCGACGAGTCGATCGAGATCATCGGCGACACGCCGGTCGCTGCCCATCTCGACATCGCCCAGATCGTCGCCGCGGCGAAGGCCTGCGGCGCCGACGCCATCCATCCCGGCTACGGCTTCCTGTCGGAGAATGCGCGCTTCGCCGCCGCCGTGGCCGAAGCGGGTATCGCCTTCATCGGTCCCGATGCAGAAACCATCCGCCTGATGGGCGACAAGATCTCGGCGCGCACCTTCGCGGAGGCGCACGGCGTGCCGGTCGCGCCTTCGGTCATGCCGTCCGGCGATCTCGCGGAGTTCACCGCGGCCGCCGAACGGATCGGCTTCCCGCTGCTCATCAAGGCTGCGGCCGGCGGCGGAGGCAAGGGCATGAGCATCGTGCGCTCGGCCGCGGAGCTTGCGGAAGCGGCGCGCATCGCCTCCAGCGAGGCGCAGCGCTATTTCGGCGATGGCCGCATTTACGCCGAGGTCTATGTCGAGCGTCCGCGCCACATCGAGGTACAGGTGCTCGGCGACGGCGAAGGCAACGCCATCCACCTCTTCGAGCGCGAATGCTCGGTGCAACGCCGCTTCCAGAAGATCATCGAGGAGGCTCCCGCGGCCAACCTGCCGGAAGCGCTGCGCGACAGCATCTGCACGGCGGCGGTCAAGCTCGCCGCGGCGGCGCGCTACAAGAACGCCGGAACGGTCGAGTTCATCCTCGGCGCCGACGGCCGCTTCTTCTTCCTCGAGATGAACACGCGCCTGCAGGTCGAGCATCCGGTGACCGAGATGATCACCGGCGTCGACCTGGTGCGCGCCCAGATCGAGATCGCCGCCGGCCGCGGCCTTCCCCTCGCCCAGGCCGACGTGCGCGTCCGCGGGCACGCGATCGAATGCCGCATCTGCGCCGAGGATCCCGAGCGCGGCTTCCTGCCGGAGACCGGCACGCTGCGCTATCTCGGCGTGCCGGAAGCGCCGCATCTGCGCTTCGAGAACGCGCTCGACACCGGGCAGAAGATCACCGCCGACTTCGATTCCATGCTCGCCAAACTCGTCGTCCACGGCGGCGATCGCGAGGAGGCGATCCGGCGCAGCGTCGATGCGCTGGGCGAACTCGCCTTGCTTGGCGTGAAGACCAACACCGACTACCTGGCGCGCATACTCGCCCACCAGGCGTTCCGACGAGGCGACCTGCACACCGGCTTCATCGCCGAGCACGCCACGGACCTCGCCGCTGGCGAGCCCGCCGCCGCGACGCTCGACGCGGTGCTGATCGCGGCCGCGCTCGGCTTCCGCGAGTTTCGCGACATCGCCTTCGGCGTTCCCGAACCGCACGCGACCATCGGCCGGTGGAGGAACTGACCATGGGCTTCCGGATCACCGTCGACGGGCACAGCCATTCCATCGAGATCGTCGGTCGGCGGCCGCACCTTGTCGTGCGCATCGACGGCCGCGAGCACGAGGTCTCCGCCACCGGCACGCTGGAGGACGGGCGCCAGACCATCGAGATCGCCGGCGCGCCGCTGCATTTCACCCGCGCCCACGCCGGCGACGGGCTGATCGTCCGGCTCAACGGACGCACCTTCGACACCGCCATCGTCGATCCGCGCTCGGAAACGGGGGGCGCCGGCGGCGGGCTCGACCATGTCCGGGCGCCGATGCCCGGCTCGGTGGTCAGCGTGCACAAGCAGCAGGGCGAGGACGTGCTCCGCGGCGAGACGATCGTGACCATCGAGAGCATGAAACTGCAGACCGCGCTGGCGGCGCCCCGCGACGGTCGCATCGCGGCGCTGCTGCGGCGCGAGGGCGAGACCTTCGACAAGGACGAGGTGATCGTCCGCCTCGAAGAGGTGGAAGAGGCCTGAGGCGATGCGCAAGATCCAGTCCATGATCTCCACGTCGGGCGCGGAGTTCCGCCGCAACGACGAGCACAACCGGGCGCTGGCACGGGCCTTCCGCGAGAAGCAGGAGGCGGCGCGCCACGTGCGCCCGCAGCGCGACCTCGACCGCCTTTCCAAGCAGGGCAAGATGCGCCCGCGCGAGCGCATCGAGAAGCTGCTCGACCCCGGCACGCCCTTCCTCGAACTGTCCTCGCTCGCCGGCAACATGGCCTATGGCGGGGAATCGCCTTCGGCGAGTTCCATCGTCGGCATCGGCGTCGTCTCCGGGCGCGAGGTCATGCTGCGCGCCGACGACCCGACGGTGAAGGGCGGCGCCTGGTATCCGCTGACGGTGAAGAAGATCGTCCGCGCCCTCGACATCGCCATGGAGAACCGGCTGCCGGTCATCCATCTGTGCGATTCGGCCGGCGGCTTCCTGCAGCTGCAGTCCGAGCTCTTCCCCGACCGCTACATGGGCGGCCGCATCTTCCGCAACCAGTCGATCCTGTCGAAGATGGGCGTCAAGCAGCTGGCGCTGGTGTTCGGCCACTGCACCGCCGGCGGCGCCTACATCCCCGGCCTGTCCGACTACAACGTCATCGTCCGCGGCACCGGCGCGGTGTTCCTCGGCGGACCGCCGCTGGTGCGCGCCGCCACCGGCGAGGACGTCACCGTCGAGGAGCTCGGCGGCGCCGACATGCACACCTCCGTCTCCGGCACCTGCGACTACCCCGCCGCGAGCGAGGACGAGGCCATCCACATCGGCCGCGAGATCGTCGCCCAGTGGGACCGGCCGAAGAAGTGGGACTGCCAGCGCGAGGCGCCCGAGGATCCCGCCTACGATCCGCAGGAGATCTACGGAATCCTGCCCGACGACATCAAGCGGTCGTTCGACATGCGCGAGATCATCGCCCGCATCGTCGACGGCAGCCGCTTCCACGAATACCAGCCCAACTACGGCACGACGCTGATCTGCGGCTTCGCCAACATCTGGGGCTACAAGGTCGGCATCCTCGCCAACAACGGCGTGCTCTTCAACGACAGCTCGCTGAAGGGCGCCCACTTCATCGAGCTGTGCAACCAGAACAACACGCCGCTGGTGTTCCTGCAGAACATCACCGGCTACATGATCGGCCGCGAATACGAGCGCAAGGGCATCACCAAGGACGGCGCCAAGATGATCATGGCGCAGTCGTGCTCGGCCGTGCCGAAGTTCACCGTCATGTGCAACGGCTCCTTCGGCGCCGGCAATTACGGCATGTGCGGCCGCGCCTTCGACGGCCGCCTGCTGTTTTCCTGGCCGAACCACCAGATCGGCGTGATGGGCGGCGACCAGGCCGCCAACACGCTGGCCGAGGTGAAGCTGAACCAGATGAAGCGCTCGGGCCAGGTCGACCAGGCCGAGGTCGACCGCGTCTGGGAAGACACCCGCAAGGCCTACCAGGAGCAGCTTTCCGCCTACTACTCGACCTCGGAACTGTGGGACGACGGCATCCTCGACCCGGTCGACACGCGCAACGCGCTCGGCGTCGCCATCTCGGCCTCGCTCAACGCCCCGCTCGGCGCTCCGGGCTACGGCGTCTTCCGGTTCTGAGCCATGGCGCCGATCGTCTTCTACTTCGACTTCGCCTCGCCCTACGCCTACTTCGCCGCCGACGGCATCGAGAGGATCGCGGCCGGGCACGGCCGCACCGTCGAGTGGCGCGCCTTCCTCGCCTGGGCGGTGCTGAAGGCGCAAGGCATCGCGCCGCCGATGGACGTCCCCGCCAAGCGCGCCTACCTCGTCGCCGACATGATCCGTTCGGCGGCGTTCCACGGCCTGCCCTATCGGCACCCCGAGAAGCTGCCGCTGTCCGCCCACCGCGCCGCGCGCCTGTTCCACGCCGTCGCCGCCGACGATCCCGCGACGGCCCGTGCCTTCGCCCGCGCCGCTTTTTCCGCCTTCTTCACGGAAGGCGCGGACATCTCCGACGAGGCCGTCGTGCTACGCACCGCCCGCCAGTGCGGGATCGGCGGCGCCGCCGCCCGCGAGGCGATCGAGGGTCCCACCGGCCGCGCCCTGCTCGCGGCCGCCGTCGACCGGGCGGTGGCCGACGGCGTCTGCGGCTCTCCCTTCTTTCTCGTCGACGGCGAACCGTTCTTCGGCGCCGACCGGCTTCCCCAGATTGCGTGGCGTCTCTCCCAAGCCAGGCCGCAGGGCGTTCCGGACGCGGCCGCGTCCGGAACGCCCGCCGGGGAAGCCGCGGGCAGTTGACGCAGGGGCTGTCGCATGCGGGAAATCCGGAGGCGTCTTGGTTTGGACGCACCCCTACCCCTCCCCACAAGGGGGAGGGGAACCTTGCAACGCTTCCGCCTGTTCACCGGGAGGCGGCAGCTTCGGCGATCCCCTCCCCCTTGTGGGGAAGGGTAGGGGTGGGGGTATCAGGCGCGATGTTCTCCCGCTTTTTAAGGGCGGCGGTCCGAACGGAGGGCGGGCGAGGGCGATATGCGATTGCCCTCCGGTTGACGAAGGGACGCGGCGCACGGTTCAACCGCGCCAGAAGATCGAGGAGGGCTGACGACGATGGCTGACTACGAGGACATTTCCGCGCGCCACGACGGCGCGATCGCGCGCATTGCCGTCGAGCGGCCCGGCCGGCTCAACGCCTACCGCGACCAGACCGCGGACGAATTGCGCGACGCGCTCAGGCGCGCCGAGGACGATCCGGCGATCCGCGTCGCCGTGTTCACCGGCGCCGGCCGCGCCTTCGGCTCGGGCTACGACCTGTCGACGCTGGCGCCCGGCGACGTGCCCGAACTCGATCGTGTGCTCGAGGAGCACTTCAACCCGCTGGTGCGGGAGATGCGTGCCAGCCGCCTGCCGATCGTGGCGCAGGTGAACGGTCCCTGCGCCGGCGCGGCGGTGGGCATAGCGCTCGCCGGCGACATCGTCATCGCCGCGCGCTCCGCCTATTTCTACGAGCCCTTCGTCGGCATCGCGCTGGTGCCCGACGCCGGCAACACGCTGTTCCTGCCGCGGCTGATCGGTCGGGTCCGCGCGGCACCGGCCATGCTGCTCGGCGACCGCATTTCCGCCGAGGAGGCGCTGGCCTGGGGCATGGTCTGGCGCGTCGTCGACGATGCCGCGCTCGGCGCCGAGACGGACGCCGTCGCCGCGCGCCTCGCCGAACGCGCGCCCGGCGCGGTCGCCGCCACCAAGCGCCTCATCGTCGCGGCGGCGGATGACGGCATCGACCGGCAGCTCGACCTCGAGCGCGACCTCCAGGGCGAGGCCGGCCGCTCGTCCGAGATGAAGGCCGCCATCGCGGCCTTCCTCGCGCGCAAGCGCGGTTGAGGCTTCAGCAGCGCTCGACGGCGAGCGCGATGCCCTGGCCGCCGCCGATGCACATCGTCACCAGGCCGTAGCGCCCGCCATTGCGGTGCAGGTGGTCGATCGCCTTGACGGTGATGAGGGCCCCGGTGGCGCCGACCGGATGGCCGAGCGCGATCGCCCCGCCGTCGGGATTGACCTTGTCGGGGTCGAAGCCGAGTTCCCGCGCCACCGCGAGCGCCTGCGCGGCGAAGGCCTCGTTCGATTCGATCACGTCGAAGTCGCCGATCGACAGTCCGGTCCGCGCCAGCAGCGCACGCACCGCCGGCACCGGCCCGATGCCCATGACGCCCGGCTCGACGCCGGCATGGGCATAGCCGACGATCCGGGCGAGCGGCTTCAGGCCGGCACGTTCGGCGGCAACTTCCGAGGCGAGCACCACGGCGGCGGCACCGTCGTTGATTCCCGACGAGTTGCCGGCCGTCACCGTGCCGTCCTTGCGGAAGGCCGGCTTCAGCGCAGCGAGGCTTTCCACCGTCGTCGACGGCTTCGGGTGCTCGTCGGTGTCGAAGCGCACCGTCTTGCGCCCCACCGTCGCGTCGACGGCGAGGATCTGGCCGCGGAAGCGCCCTTCGGCGATGGCCGCGGCGGCGCGGCGCTGGCTCTCGGCGGCGAAGGCGTCCTGGTCGGCGCGCGAGATCTGCCAGCACTCGGCGACGTTCTCCGCGGTGATGCCCATGATGCCGCTGCCGAACGGATCGGTGAGCACGCCCGACAGGCCGTCGACCATCGTGGCGTCGCCCATCTTCTGGCCGAACCGGCCGGTCTGCAGGTAGTGCGGGGCGCGGCTCATCACCTCGGCGCCGCCGGCGAGCGCCATGTCGGTATCGCCGAGCATGATCGACTGCGCAGCGGAGATGATCGCCTGCGTACCGCTGCCGCAAAGCCGGTTCAGCGTCATCGCCGGGACTTCCTTCGGTATGTCGGCGCCGATCGCCGCGACGCGGGCGAGATAGGCGTCCTTCGGTCCGGTCGGGATGACGTTGCCGAAGACGACGTGACCGATCGCGCCCGGCTCGACGCCGGCGCGCGCCATCGCCTCCCGCGCCACCAGCGCGCCGAGCGCGCCGGGTTCCTCGCCCGAGAGGCTGCCGCCGAAGGTGCCGATCGCCGTTCTTGCGCCGGCGAGGATCACTACGCTGTTGGTCATGGATTGGTCCTGTTCCGTATCCGTTGAATCGTCGTTGCCGCCGTCAGCCGGCGCGCGCCCTTGCCGTGCGTTCCTCTTCCAGGGCCGCGAGCATGCGCGGGTAGGCCGCGCGCATCTCGGTCGAGAACTGCTCGAAGGGCATGTCGTCGAACTCGCCGTGAAAGCGGATGTACTCCATGTGCGGCCGCCCGGCCGCGTCGAAGGGGTGGAAGATCGAATCCTCGCGCCCGTCGAAGTCGAGCGGCATGACGCCGTGGCGCTCGCACAGCACGATGTCGAAGGCGGGCGTCGCCTTGACCCATTTCCCGTCGATGAAGAGCGCCGTGTAGGCGTGCCATCGAAAGACGTCGTCGTCCATCATGGCGCTGACGCGCGGCGAGGTCAGGTGGTTGCGCACGTCGGCGAATCCGACGCGTGCCGGGATGCCCGCCGCGCGCGCCACTGCGGCCAGCGCGACGGCCTTCGGCACGCAGAACGCCGACGGCGAGGCCAGGCATTCGGAGGCGACGAACTGCTCGGGATCGAGGCCGAACGCGGTCATGTCGTAGCGCACGTGGTCGCGCACGGCGTAATAGAGCCTGACCGCCCGCTCGCGGTCGTCGCCGACGCCGGCATGCTCTTCCGCGAAGGCGACGATCGCCGGAGAGTCGGAATCGATGAAGCGGGTCGGCCGCAGGCTTTCTTCGGAAACGTCGGCCATCCTACCAGTCCTTCTCCGCGTATTTCTTGCTCGAACGCTTCCACACGCCGGCGCAGGTCGCCACCACCCGCCCGGCGCTGCGGCAGGTGCCGCGCATGATGATCATCGAGCGACCGGCCTCGATGCGCTCGCACGAAACCTCGAGGAAGTCGCCGATCATGGCGCCGCTGACGAACTGGCATTCGAAGTTGACGGTGAAGAAGATGTCCTTCGTGCTCGGATCGTGCGCTTCCTGGCCCATGACCTCGTCGCAGAAGGCCATCACCAGCCCGCCATGGGCGCGGCCGGTGGAGTTGTCGTGCTTGTCCTCGACGCGCATGCCGTAGACCCTCGCGCCGTTCCTGCGCGCCACCAGCATCTCGCCGAGCAGGCCGGTGAAGCGGCTCGGCCGGATCGCGGTCCAGACGTCGTCGGCAACCGCGCCCTGCGCCACCGGCATGTTCGTATCGCTCATCGACTTCTGGTATCCCCGTTCGCGACCATCTTCGCTTCCATCTCGTGGCGCAGGATCTTGCCCGTGGTCGACCGGGGGAAATCCTCGAAGGCGATGAAATGCACTTCCTTCGGGCGCTTGTATCCGGCGAGCGAGGCGCGGCACAAGGCTTCGACGTCCTTCTCCGACAGGCTTTCGTCCTTGCGCGAGACGAAGGCGACCGGCACCTCGCCCCAGCGCTCGTCGCGCTTGCGCAGCACCGCCGCGTCGCTGACCCGCGGGTCGGCCAGCAACACGCGCTCGATCTCGGCGGGATAGATGTTCTCGCCGCCGGACTTGATCATGTACTTGGCCCGGTCGACGAAATCGTAGCTGCCGTCCGGGTTGCGCTTGAACAGGTCGCCCATGCGGAACCAGCCGTCGCGGAAGTCGCGCGCGTTGGTCTCCTCGGCATTCCAGTAGCCGCTGAACACGGTCGGGCCGCGCACCGCCGCTTCGCCCGGTTCGCCGTCGGGCACGTCGCGCCCTTGCGAATCGACCAGGCGCAACTCGCAGAGCGAACTCTTGCGCTTGGAAAGCCGTTCGGGAATCGTGCCCGGCGGGATCAGCACGGCGGACGCCGGCGCAAGGCCGGTCTCGGTCGCGCCGAAGCTGTTGAGGAAGGGGGCGCCGGTCAGCGCCGAGAGCTCGGCCATCAGCGCCATCGGTACGAGATCGGCCATCGCGCCGACGGCGCGGATGCCCTTCGGCCGCCGCCCGGTGGCCTTCAGCAACTCGACCACCGGCTCGATCGAGCCAGGCATCAGCAGCATCCAGCCGAGCAGGTTCTTCTCCATGATCGAGACGATCGCCTCGGCGTCGAAGCCGTCGACGACATGGACGATCGCGCCCGACATCAGCGCGCCGTAGACCTCGTCGGTCGAGCCCATGTGGAACATCGGCGCCCAGGCTATGAAGCCGTCCTCCTCCGTGGCGCGCATGTCCATGCGCAGCAACGTCATGCGCGCGATCTCGGCCCGGTGGCTGATCAGCGCGCCCTTTGGCAGGCCGGTGGTGCCGCTGGTGTAGAGGATGACCAGTCCGTCCTCGGGATCGACTTCGGGATCCTCCGCCAGCGGCTCCGACGCGGCGATCATCGCCTCGTGGTCGCGTTCGAGCACGAACACCGGGACGTCGAGGACGAGTTTTCCGGCCAGCGCGGAATGGCGCGCGGAGACGATCAGCAACACCGGCGAGACGAGGTTGACGCAGTGCTGTATTTCGGCTGCGGCCAGCCGCCAGTTCTGGCAGGCGACGATCGCGCCGATGAGCGCGACGGCGAGTTCGATCTCGACGAATTCGTGCCGGTTCTCCGAGAGCAGGGCGACCCGGTCGCCGCGGCCGACCCCCCTCTCGCGCAACGCCGCCGCGAGCTTCCTCACCCGGCCGTCGAGTTCGCCGTAGCTGATGCGCCGATCGCCCTGCGTCACCGCGGTCGCCTTCGCATCGCGCGACACCTGCGCGGCGAACAGGCCGTAGACGGTCTGCCGGCCGGCCTTCCTGATGTCGATCCTCGTCCGTTCGCTCGTCATGCGGCGCCAGCTCCCTCCGGTGCGGCCGCTCCGCTGTTCGCGGCGGCTTCCGGCGCTCGTGCGCCGGAGAGCCGCTCGAGACGCCCGATCGCCTGCTCCAGGCGTTCGGCCAGCACCGATTCGGCGGGAACGTTAACTGCCGCGGTCGGCTTTTGCAGCCCTGCAAGCACGAGGTCGACGATGGCCTTCGCCGTTTCGGTCGGGTCGAAATCGCCCTCGCCGCGCAGGTAGGCCCAGGTCCGGTGCTCGACGCAGCCGTAGATCATGTCGCGCACCAGCCTGAGCGGGATGTCCGGGCGGAACTCGCCCGATGCGATGCCTTCGCGGATGATGTCCAGCGTACGGCGCGTATACTTGCGGTTGAGGTCGTGGACCGCCGTCCGGCTGTAGTCCTCGCCGGTGCGCAGGTGCTGGAACATCAGCTGGCAGAGCGCGGGATCCTCGTGCACCGTGGCGAGATGCCGCCAGATCATGAAGCGCAGGCGGTTGCGCGTGCCGCTGATGCCGGACAGCTGCTGGTCGTAGTCCGACAGCATGCCCTCGTACCAGTCCTCGATGACCTTCACGAGCAGGTCGCGCTTGTTCTCGAAGTAGCGGTAGATGCTGCCCTCGACAACGTCGGCGCGTTCGGCGATGTCGGAGATCAGCGCGTCCTCGTAGCCCTTCTCGCGGAAGACGGCGCGGGCGGCGCGCATGATGTCGGCCATGCGCCTTTCCCGTGACAGCCTGAAGACGGGACGGCGTCCGGCGGGATTCGTCATCTTCCGGCTCCCGCAGCCCGCGGCGGCCCGACCCGGGCCGCAGCATCGCCGTTGCGCACATGAACCTTGTTCCGCATCCCTGCCTCGCCCGCGGCGAACCGCTTTTTTGCCGTTGACAAAGCACCGGCTCTCAACCTTAATGAAGATAATTCATCATTCTCCCTCGCGACGCAAGCCAGAACAAGAACAAGAGCAAGAGGACGGGAGAACGGATGACGGGAGGGAGTTTCTTGGGGTGTTGATACCGGTCGCAGGGCTCTTCCGCTCGCCGATTCGACCGCTTGCGCGGTCCCGGCGGGTGCCGGAGGAGGCATCGAGCGCGCGTGTGCGACGCGCCTTGATAAACGATGTTCATCTTGTTCCGGCGCGTCCCCGGCGTCGGCTCGTCCGGAGCCTGCTTCCGTGCTCGCGCTGAAGAACGTTCAGGTGCTCTACGACCGTGCCATCGAGGCCGTGCGCGACGTCTCGCTCGAGGTTCCCGCGGGCGCCATGGTCGCCCTGCTGGGCTCCAACGGTGCCGGCAAGTCGACCATCCTCAAGGCCATTTCCGGCGTTCTCTACCAGGAGGAGGGCGAGATCGTCTCCGGTTCGATCCAGCTGGAAGGCAGCACGATCTCCGGCCTGTCGCCGCGCACCATCGTCCAGCGCGGCCTTCTCCAGGTCCCCGAAGGGCGCGCACTGTTCGCCACCCTCACCGTCGAGGAGAATCTCGTCATGGGGGGCTTCACGCGCTCGCGCAGCGAGACGAAAGAGGGGCTGGAGCGCGTCTACACGCTGTTTCCGCGTGTGCGCGAGAGACGCGCACAGATTTCCGGCTATTTGTCCGGCGGAGAGCAGCAGATGGTGGCCATCGGCCGCGCCCTGATGGGCAAGCCGCGCCTGCTCATGCTCGACGAGCCCTCGCTCGGCCTGGCGCCCCAGATCGTCGACACGATATTCGAGGCAATTCAAGGCCTTAACCGCGATTCCGGCATGACCGTCCTGCTCGTCGAGCAGAACGCCCAGCTGGCCCTCCAGGTCGCCTCCTACGGCTACATCATCGAGAACGGCCGCATCGTCCTCGACGGCCCCGCGGAGAGGTTGATGACCAACGACGACGTCCAGGAATTCTACCTCGGCCTCTCCGCCGGCAAGCGCAGGAGCATGCGCGACGTCAAGCACTACAAGCGGCGCAAGAGGTGGCTATCGTGACCGCGCTGCTCGAACTCGACGCCGTCACCAAGCGCTTCGGCGGCCTCGTCGCGGTAAGCGACGTCAGCCTGAGCGTCATGCCCGGCCAGATCTACAGCCTGATCGGCCCCAATGGCGCCGGCAAGACCACGGTCTTCAACCTGATCAGCGCCGTCTTTCGCCCCTCGTCCGGGCGGATCCTGTTCGGAGGCCGCGATCTCACCCGCATGCCGACCTATGCGCTCGCGCGACTCGGCATCGCCCGCACCTTCCAGAACCTCGCCGTGTTCAAGCACGAGACCGTGGTCAACAACCTGCTCGTCGGCATGCATACCCATCTGAGGACCGACCCGCTATCGGCGGCGTTCTTCTGGGGTCGCGCCCGGCGCGAGGAGATCAGGGCGCGCGAGCGCGTCGAGGAGATCATCGAATTCCTCGAGATCGAGGACCTGCGCGACCATACGGTCGGCACGCTGTCCTACGGCCAGCAGAAGCGCGTCGAGCTCGGCCGCGCGCTGGCGATCTCGCCGAAACTGCTTCTGCTCGACGAGATGGTGTCGGGCATGAACCAGGAAGAGCGCGAGGACATCGCCCGCTTCATCCTCGACCTGAAGGACGAGCTCGGCATGACCGTCTTCATGGTCGAGCACGACATGGGGATCGTCATGGACATCTCCGACCACGTCTGCGTGGTCAACCACGGCCGCAAGATCGCCGAGGGCACGCCGAAGGAGATTGCCGCCAATCCCGCCGTGGTCGAGGCCTATCTCGGATCGAGGCGCGCCGCATGAAGGCCGAGATCGAACGCCTCGCCGGCATGACCATGCCCCAGGTGCTGCGCCACCACGCCGAACACCAGGGCGAGCGTCTCGCGCTGCGCGTCAAGGAACGCGGCCTGTGGCGGCGCACCACCTGGAAGGGCTATTTCGACACCGCCCGGCGCTTCGCCATCGGGCTCCATGCACTCGGCTTCCGCCCCGGCGACCGCCTTGCGGTGGCGAGCGACGACAGCCCGGAATGGCTCTATTCCGACCTCGCCGCGCAGATGATCGGCGGCGCATGCCTCGGCATCTACCCGACCAACCCGTGGCCGGAGCTACAATACATCGTCCGCCACTCGCGCACCCGCATCGTGGTCTGCGGCGACCAGGAGCAGACCGACAAGGTGCTCGACGCGCGTCGCAACGGCGATGGCCTGCCCGACCTCACGACCATCATCACCGTCGACATGAAGGGCATGCGCCACTACGCGGAGGACGGACTGATGTCGTTCGCCGACGTGCTTGACCTCGGCGCGAAGAAGGAAACCGAATTCGGGCCGGTCATCGACGCCGCCATCGCAGGCGGCAAGCCGGACGACGTCGCCATCATCGTCTACACCTCGGGCACGACGGGCATGCCGAAGGGCGCGATGCTGTCGCACGCCAACATGCTCCATTCCGCGGCGCAGGTGGTTTCCGTCCACGGCCTCGACCGTGAGACCTATTCGGTACTCTGCTACCTGCCGCTCTGCCATGTCGCCGAGCGCAGCTTCTCCACGGTGATGCAGCTCCTTACCGGATGCGTCGTCTCCTTCGCCGAATCCGTCGACACCGTTGTCGTCAATCTGCGCGAGATCGCGCCGAAGGGCTTCCTCGGCGTCCCGCGCATCTGGGAGAAGATGCAACAGAGCGTCCTCTACCGTGTGAAGGACACGACCCCGCTCCAGCGGCGCGTCTTCGAGCGTTGCGTGGCGCTCGGACGGCCGCTCGCCGAGCGGCGACTGTCCAATGGCGGCACCTTCGTCAGTCTTTCCGATAGCCTTTTGTTCGCGTTGCTGTGGCTGGTCTGCTTCCGCAGCCTGCAGCATTTCCTCGGCATTGACCGGGTACGCACCGCCTTCTGCGGCGGCGCCACCGTCTCGCCGGAAGTTCTCCTGTTCTTCTGGATCCTCGGCGTGCCGGTCTATCAGATCTACGGCATGACGGAGAGCGCCGGCGTCTCCCACTCACAGCGCCCGGGCGCCACCGACCTCGGCACGTCGGGGCTACTGATCGACGGGTTGGAACAGAAGCTCGGTCCCGACGGCGAGCTGCTGCTTCGGGGGCCGAGCGTCTTCAGGGGCTATCTCTTCGACGAAACCTCCACGGCGCGCGCCTTCTCCGACGGCTGGCTGCACACCGGCGACATCGTCGAGATCGGCGCCGACGGACAGCTGCGCGTGCTCGACCGCAAGAAGGACATCCTGATCACGTCGGGCGGCAAGAACATCACGCCGTCGCTCATCGAGAACGCGCTCAAGGATTCGCCCTACATCCGCGAGGCGATCCTGCTCGGCGACGGGCGCAACTTCCTCGCCGCGCTCGTCCAGATCGATCTGGAAACCACCGGCAAGTGGGCGCAGCAGCAGAACATCCAGTACACGACCTACCGCTCGCTGGCCCAGCACGAGAAGGTCCGCGACCTCGTCGACCAGGAGATCCGCCGCGTCAACGACCGCTTCGCCCGTGTCGAGAACGTGCGCAAGTTCGTCATCCTGTCCAAGGAACTCGATCACGACGACGGCGAACTGACCGCAACGATGAAGGTCCGCCGCCGCATCATCGAGGAGAAGTTCAAGGAAGAGATCGCCAGCATCTACGGGAGCGCGGCCTGATGGATTTCCTGCTCCTGCTCGTCTCCACCGGCCTCGTCTCCGGCGCCGCCTACGGGTTGATCGCGATGGGTTTCGCGCTGGTCTACAAGTCGACCGGCGTGGTCAATTTCGCCCAGGGCGAGTTGGTCATGCTGACCGCCTACATCGCCTTCAGCCTGTCCAACACCTTCCACCTGTCCTTCTTTCCGCTGATCCTCGTCACCATCCCCGTATCGATGCTGATCGGGCTGACGCTGGAGCGCATCTTCATCCGTCCGATGCTCGGCGAGCCGGTCTTCGCCATCGTCATGGTGACCGTCGGGCTCGCCGTCATCCTGCGCGGCATCACCATCATGATCTGGGGCTCGGAGCCGTTCAACTTCACCGCCGGGCTCTCCAACACCGTGGTCCAGGTGGCGGGCATTCCCTTCTATCCCGCCCAGCTCTACCTGATCGGCGCGCTCGCCGTCGTCTCCCTGCTTGCCTGGCTGTTCCTGCGCTTCACCCGCATGGGCATCGCCATGCGCGCGGTGGCGGCGAACGAGACCGCGGCACTGCTGGTCGGCGTCAGCGTCAGCCGCATCCACGCCTTCGCCTGGATGCTGTCGTCCGGCATCGCCGCGATCGCCGGCATTCTTTTCGCAGCCAATTTCAAACTCGCGCCCGACCTCTGGTTCCAGGGGTTGAAATCCTTCCCGGCGGTCATCCTCGGCGGCATGGATTCCGTCATCGGCGCCGCCGTCGGCGGCATCGTCATCGGCCTCATCGAGAACCTCGCCCAGGGCTACGTCGGACAGGGCCTGCGGGAAATCTCGGGCTTCGTCGTCATCATCATCGTGCTGATGGTGCGGCCCTACGGCCTGTTCGGCAACCGCGAAATCGAACGGGTCTGAGCCATGCGTACGGCACACTTCAAGGAACGTACCGGCCAACTCGTCGCGCTCAGCGACAGCAAGGTCGTATGGGGCTGGGCGGTCGCGGCGGTCGCGGCCCTCCTCCTCCTGCCCTTCGTCATCGGCAACTACCAGCTGACCCTGATGGTCTCGGCGCTGATCGCCGTTATCGGAGCGGTCGGGCTGAACATGCTCACCGGTACAACCGGGCTGATCTCTCTCGGCCAGGCCGGCTTCCTCGCCGTCGGCGCCTACACCAACGGCATCCTGCTTGCCGACTACGGCATGCCGGTGTGGATCAGCCTACCCGCCGGCGGTCTCGTCGCCGGCATGATCAGCATCGTCGTCGGCATCCCGTCGCTCAGGCTGAAGGGCCTCTACCTCGCCATCACGACGCTCGCGTTCTCCTTCATCATCAACCACGTGATTCTCTATGCCGAAGGCCTGACCCACGGTCCCAACGGGCTGTTCGTCAACGGGGCGCAGCTGTTCGGCATCGATCTGCAGAAGGGCAAGCCGCTCTACTACCTCGCGCTCGGCCTGACGATCCTGGTCATCTTCGGCGCGCTCAACCTGTCGCGCACGCGCATCGGTCGGGCGTGGATGGCGATCAGCGACCACGACATCGCCGCGCGGGTCATGGGCGTCGACCTGGTCCGCTACAAGCTGCTCGCCTTCTTCATGAGTTCGTTCGTGGTCGGGATCGCCGGGGGGCTGCTGTCGCTGCAGATCCGCTTCATCAACATCGACGTCTTCGCCCTCATCCTGTCGATCGAGGCGCTCGCGATCATCATCCTCGGCGGGCTCGGCTCGATCGCCGGCGCAGTGCTCGGCGCGATTTTCCTGTCATTCCTGCCGGAAGCAATCCGGCTGTTCTTCGAAACGTTCGGCGACCCGCAATCGACGCTCTACACGAGCTACGTCTACGAGATCCGCGGCATCGCCTACGGCGTCGTGATCGTGCTCTTCCTCCGTTTCAAGCCTGACGGCCTGATCGGGGTTTGGCGCGACGCGCGGAAATACTGGAGCAACTGGCCGCTGGCGTATTGAGGACAACGCGCCCGCCGCAAACTGGGAGGAAGCCATGACAAGAACCATTTCGACGCTTGCCGCTGCGCTGTTGATGTCGACCGCGGCCTATGCCGCCGATCCCGGCGTCAGCGACACCGAGATCAAGATCGGCGACGTCAACATCATGACCGGACCGGCTGCCTTCGTCGGCAAGGGCGTGGCGCTCGGCTCGAAGATCGCCGCCGCCGAGATCAACGCCGCCGGCGGGGTCAACGGGCGCAAGATCACCGTCATCACCGAGGACGACGGCTACATCCCGGCCCGCTCGTTCCAGGCGCTGACCAAGCTCATCGAAGTCGACGGCATCTTCGCCCTCAACGGCACTTCGGGCACGGCCAACGTTCTCGCCATGATGCCGCTGATCACGGAGAACAACCTGCCGACCGTCGTCACCACCGCGCCCGCCGAACTGGTCTACAAGCCGGTGCGCCCGACGGTGTTCACCTTCGGCGCCAAATATGCCGACGCCTTCTACGCGCAGCTGAAGCACATCAGCTCGAAGCCCGAGTCGAAGGACGCCGTCTACGGCCTGATCCGCCAAGACGACGACTTCGGCAAGGAGATCGAGGCCGGCTACGAACGCGCGGTGAAGGATTTCGGCCTGAAGGACGGCATCCGCCTGCGCTTCAAGAAGGGCACGAGCAACTTCTCCGCCGAGATTGCGCAGATGAAGCAGGCCGGCGTCACCGTCATCGTCAACGGCGGCATCTTCGCCGGCGCCGCCAACATCCTCGCCGAAGCACGCAAGCTCGACATGAACATCCAGTCGGCCGGCGTGTGGAGCGAGGGCATTCCGGCGTCTGCCGCGCTTTCGGCTCCGGCGGGCTACGATTTCATGGTTGCCGACTACGTCGCGCTCACCGGCGAATCGACCGACAAGTTCAAGGAGATGGCGAAGAAGTACGTGACCGAGGAGGAACTCGCCGGCATCAGCCGCTACACCTACGTCACCTACATCGGCCTGAAGACGCTCGCCCACGCCATGGGCGAGTGCGGCCAGGAACTCACCCGCGCCTGCACCGTCGAGAAGCTGAAGGCCCTGAAGGACTTCGACACCGGCGGACTGAGCGCGCCGGTCTCCTTCGACAACGACAACCAGCTGTCGGGTACCGCCGTCGCGGTCTACCAGTACGACACCAAGACCGGCGCCTTCCAGGAGCGCACCGGCTTCGAGCAGTACTGATCCTTCGAGCCGGCCCGCCGCCGCGAGCGGCGGGCCGGCTCCCCTCCTCGCCTGCCCGGATCTTCTTCATGCCAATTCCAGCGCTCTTTTCCGGTCGCCTGTCGATCCCCGTGGTCGCCGCGCCGATGTTCCTCATCTCGGGGCCCGATCTCGTTGTCGAGACCTGTCGCGCGGGCGCCGTCGGCACCTTCCCGGCCCTCAACCAGAGGACCACGGCCGGTTATGCGGAATGGCTCGATGAAATCGGCGGCCGGCTCGGTCCAGATGCCGCGCCCTACGGCGTCAACATCGTCGTCCATCGCAGCAACCCGCGCCTCGACGCCGACCTTGCGGTCACAATCGAGAAGAGGGTGCCGCTCATCATCACTTCGCTCGGGCTCAACCGCGACCTGATCGAGGCCGTCCACGGCTATGGCGGCCTTGTGTTCCACGACGTCACCAACCTGAAGTTCGCGCTGAAGGCGGCCGAGGCCGGCGTCGACGGCCTGATCGCCGTCGCCTACGGCGCCGGCGGCCATGCAGGCACGATCAGCCCCTTCGCCGCACTCCACGAGATCCGCCGGATCTTCTCCGGCACGCTGCTCCTTGGCGGCGCCATGTCGACCGGCGCGCAGATCGCTGCCGCCCGGATGATGGGCGCCGACCTCGCCTATGTCGGCACGCGCTTCATGGCGACGAGCGAGAGCCTCGCCGTCCAGCGGCAGAGAGAGATGCTGCTCGAAGCCAAGGCCGCCGACATCGTCTATACGCCCGCCGTCAGCGGCGTTCCCGGGAACTTCCTGCGCGCCAGCCTTGCCGCAGCGGGACGCGATCCCGACAATCTGACGCCGCCGGACAAGCTCGACTTCGGCACCACCGACGCCAAGGCCTGGCGCGACCTGTGGGCCGCCGGCCAGGGCGTCGGCGCCATCGACGACATGCCCGCGGCGGCCGAACTCGTGGCCCGGCTCGCCTCCGAGTACCGGACCGCGCTCGCTGCGGCACCCGACTTTCTGCAGGGACTGAGAGCGTAAGCCAAGACTAACTGAACTGCGCCCGCCGGATCAGATGCGGCGGCCAGTCGCCTCGTCGAAGAACAGGATGCGGTTCGAATCGAGGCGCAGCCGTACCGTGTCGCCGGGCTTCAGCGCGACGCGCTCGCGGAACAGGCAGCGCATCGTCTCCCCTTCCGACCTGCCGAGGATGAAGGTCTCCGACCCCGTGGGCTCGGTCACTGTGACGGCGAGGCCGACGGCGCCCTCCGGGTCGATCGCGACATGTTCCGGCCTGATGCCGAGTACGCCGCGCCGTTTGTCGGGGCCGGCCGGGGCGCGTTCGAGCGGGATGAGCATGCCGCCATCGGTCTCGAACACGGACCTGTCGCCGCTGCGGAAGAAGCCGGGATAGAGATTGATCGCCGGCGATCCGATGAACCCGGCGACGAACATGTTGTCCGGCTGGTCGTAGATCTCCAGCGGCTGGCCGATCTGCTCGACGATGCCGTCGTGCATGACGACGATGCGGTCTGCCATGGTCATCGCCTCGATCTGGTCGTGGGTGACGTAGATCGTCGTCGTCTTCAGCCGCTGGTAGAGTTCCTTGATCTCGGCGCGCATCTGCACGCGCAGCTTGGCGTCGAGGTTGGACAGCGGCTCGTCGAAGAGGAACACCTGCGGGTCGCGGACGATGGCGCGGCCCATGGCGACGCGCTGGCGCTGGCCGCCGGAGAGTTGCCGCGGGAAGCGGCCGAGCAGCGGCGTCAGCGACAGGATCTCCGCCGCCTTGTTCACCCGCTCCTCGATCTCGCTCTTCGAAACGCCCTTCAGTTTCAGCGAGAAGGCCATGTTCTCGGCGACCGACATATGCGGGTAGAGCGCGTAGTTCTGGAACACCATGGCGATGTCGCGATCCTTCGGCGCCACGTTGTTGATCACCTTGGCGCCGACACGGATCTCGCCGCCGCTGATCTGCTCGAGACCGGCGATCATGCGCAGCAGCGTCGACTTCCCGCAGCCCGACGGACCGACCAGCGCAACGAACTCGCCGTCGCGTATGTCGATGTCGATGCCCTTGACGACCTTGACTGCTCCGAAGTCCTTGCGGACGTCGACGATCTGGACCGAAGCCATGGCGTTTCCCTTCTCGTTCTAGTTCTTGCGCGCCCCGCCACCGTTCTTTCGCGCGGGGGGTGCTGCTTTCCTGGGTTGTTGTTGTAGGGCAGGGCTTTCGCCCTCGAACATGGTGCGCGCCATGTCCTCGCCGCCGAGCGCCGCGGTCATCGCACGCGCGGCGCCGCGGACTTCCGCGGCAACATGGGCGATGTGCTCGGGCGAGCCGACGGCGATCGGCTTGACCATCGACACGCCGATGGCGCCGACGGCGACGCCGTCGCGGCCGATGACCGGCGCGGCGACACAGTAGAGCACGCCGTTGTATTCGCCCTCGTCATAGGCGACGCCGTCGCTGCGTACCTTCTCCAGCGTCTTCTCAAGTCCCGCGCGATCGGCAATGGTCGATTCCGTGTGGCGTTCGAACCGGATGCCGGCGATCAGCGCCTCGCGCCGCGCCGCGGGCTGGAAGGCGAGCAGCGCCTTGCCCAGCGCCGTGCAGTGCAGCGGCTCGAACACGCCGACGCGGTTCTGCACGACGATGGTGCCGCGTGAGCCGATATAGTCGAGGAGCAGCGCGCGGTCCTTGCTGAGCACGCCGAAATGGCCGCTCTCGTTGGTCCGGTTGACGAGTTGCTCGAGATAGGGCCGCGCCGTCGCCACCAGGCTGGCGTCCTGGCCGATGGTCGAGGCCCATTGCAGCAGGCGGCCGCCGACCGTGTAGTTCTTGCGCAGAGGATCCTTGGCGACGAGACTGTTGCGCTCGAGCGTCTGCAGCAGGCGGAACGCCGAGGCCCGGTCCATTTCGAGGTCACGGGCGATGTCGGCGAGCCTTAGCGGCTCGCCCGACTGCACCACCATGTCGAGGATCTGCAGTCCGCGCTGCAAAGACTGCACTGTGCCGGCGGCCGACCCCGTGTCGGGCTCGGCGGCCTTCTCCTCGACCTGGACAATCTCTTCCTGCATGGCCGTCACTCCGGTTCGCACCGGCGACATTCGCACACAGCCGCGCTTCGACCGCAATACATTCCGGGATCGGTCGCCTGGGAGGACATCTAGAGATCCTGCGCCCGGTAGGCGTTCTGCACGTCCTCGACCCAGTTGCCGACGTTCCACTTGCCGTAGGCGCCGAGGCCGGCACGCGGATCGCGGCCGAAATAGACCGGCACGTGGACGAAGGAGAGCCCGTCATAGGCCAGCGCCTCGGCCAACGCCTCGCTCAGCGTCTCCTTCGTGTCGCCGCCGCTCAACGCGCGAACGCGGCCGACCGCGCCGGCGAGTGCCACATAGTCGACTTCGACGGCGTCGCTGGTGGCGAAGTCGGTGCCATACTGCTCGAACTGGAGCGACGAGATCGCCGCCATCCTGCGATTGTCGAGCAGGACGATCGTGGCGCGTACGCCGTGCTCGACTCCGTCGAGAAGCACCTGCGGGTTCATCATGAAAGAACCGTCGCCGGTGATCGCCACGACGCGCTGCGGATGCTCGGCGACGCCGGAGGCGACCAACGCGCTGACGGCGAAGCCCATGTAGGAGGCGCCCGTCTCCGTGATCGTCTGCATCGGCTCGTCGTCGCGGGCGAGCTGGAAGCCGTTCGCCTGGACGTCGCCGGCGTCGAAGATGCAGGTGGCGCCGGCGTCGCGCGCCATGCCCATGATCACGTCCAGCGCCACCGGCTGGGCGAGGACATGACGGCCCCAGACCGTATCGTGGAGCGGCGGGCAGCCGGTCGCCTCGGCGCGAATCTCGCGCCAGCGCGCCTTGCGTTTCGCGCATGC
>CALFXR010000023.1 GCA_937958475.1 uncultured Mesorhizobium sp.
ACGGCAGGCACGTCACCTGCGCGCCGATGACCGGCGTCGAGTTCCTCGACCTGCCCGAGCCCTGGGGGCGCTGCGAGTTCATGTACTCGCCGCATTCCGAGCAGCTTACCGTGCCGCTCGCCGAGGGCATCCGCGACAAGGGCATCAAGGAATTCACCTGGAAGCTGCATCTGCCGCACCGCGAGCACGAGGCCTGGGTCGGCCTGGTGAAGGCGGGCTTCGGCGACTTCGCCGACGAGGTGACGCTGCGCAGCGGCGCCAGGGTGAAGCCGCTCGAGGTGCTCGAGGCGCTGATCGCCCGCAACATCGAGCGCAACCGCGACCGCATCCCGGCGCAGGACAGCCACGAGATCCACTTCGCCATCGGCCGCGGGCGTATCGGCGGCAAGGCGGCGACGGTGCGCTGCGAGGTGGTCGTCACGCCGGACCCGCTCTACGGGCCTTATGTCGACGCCGCGACCTCGATGAACGCCTCGATCGCCGCGCAGCTGATCCTGGCGAAACCGCAGCGGCCGGGCGTCTTCGCACCCGAAGAGTATTTCGACGTGGCGAGCTATTTCCCGGAACTTGAGAAGCGCAAGTTCACCGTGCGCATCGAGACCGAATGAGCAGGGAGCGGATCGTCCTTTCCGCGGGAGCGCTGCGCGCCGAGATCGCGCCGGCGCTCGGCGGCGCGCTGGCATCCTTCTTCGACGCGGCCGGCGAAGCGCCGGTGCACTATCTGCGGCCGGCGGCGGAAGACGCGGCGACGCCGCTGCAGACGGCCTGCTTCCCGATGGTGCCGTTCTTCAGCTGGCTGAAGGGCGACCGGCTGGTCCATGGTGGCCGCGAAATCGACCTGCCGCCGTCGGGCATGGGCTTCGTCCATGCGCTGCACGGTTTCGGCTGGACGGCGGAATGGCAGGTCGAAGAAGCCTCGGCCGACCGCGCCGTGCTCGTCCACCGCCACGCCGCCGGTGCTTGGCCCTGGACCTATGTCGCGCGGCAGACCTACGAGCTCGCCGCCGACGGCCTGTCGATCGCGCTCGACGTCATGAACGAGGCCGACGAGGCGATGCCCGTCGGGCTCGGCCTCCATGCCTACTTCGCCGATCCGGCGAATCTCCGCGTCGAGACCGGGGTGACGTCGATGCACCTGATGTCGGAGGAGGGCGTTCCGCACGCCGCCGACCGCCGGGCCCCGGCGATCGCGGCCATGCGCGAGGGCGGTCCGCTCACCCGCGGGCTGAACAACATCTTCGAGGGCTGGTCACGCCGGGCCCTGTTGTGCTGGCCCACGCATGGGCTCGCCGTCGAGGCGGAGAGCCCGTTCGACTTCCTCTGCATCTACTCGCCGGAAGGCGAGGACTTCTGCTGCATCGAGCCCGTCACCCACACGACCAACGCCTTCAATGCGCCGACCGTGCCCTGGGGCGTGACCGGCGCGCGCGTGCTCGAGCCCGGCGGCACGGTTACCGCCCGCTGCCGTTTCGTTCCCCGGCCCGCCGGCTGATCTTCCAAGGGAGACCGCGACATGAAAACCGAGCTCTTCATCGACGGCGCGTGGCGACCTGCGGTCGGCGGTACGACCTTCGCCGTGATCGACCCGGCGACCGAAGCGCCGTTCGCCGAAGCGGCCCGCGGGACCGCCGAGGACGTCGATCTTGCGGTGAAGGCGGCGCGCCGGGCCTTCGACGACGGCCCCTGGCCGCGCATGGGCGGCCGCGAGCGCGCCGCGATCGTGCGCGCCATCGGCCGGCTGATCGCCGAGCGCAAGGAAGACCTCGCCGCGCTGGAGGTCCGCGACAACGGCAAGCCGCTGCCCGAGGCGCTGTGGGACGTCGGCGACGCGGCCTACTGCTTCGAATACTATGCCGACATGGCGGAGGCCGCCGAGGCGGCGGGACCGACGCCGATCCCGCTCGGCGACGCGCGCTTCACCTCGAAGGTGGTCCACGAGCCGCTCGGCGTGGTCGGCGCCATCGTGCCATGGAACTATCCGCTGCTGATGGCCGCCT
Source organism: uncultured Mesorhizobium sp. (assembly GCA_937958475.1). Lineage (GTDB taxonomy): Bacteria > Pseudomonadota > Alphaproteobacteria > Rhizobiales > Rhizobiaceae > DUSC01. Next base: position 1,998 of record CALFXR010000023.1, read on the forward strand.
GGAAGGTGGCGCCGGCGCTGGCAGCAGGCTGCACGATCGTGCTGAAGCCCTCGGAGCTGACGCCGATGACGGCGGTCGAGCTGGCGCGGATCGCCGAGGCCGCGGGCCTGCCGAAGGGCGTCTTCAACCTGGTCACCGGCTTCGGCCCGGAAGCCGGCGCGCCGCTCGCCGAACATCCCGGCGTGGACAAGATCGCCTTCACCGGCTCGGTGCCGACCGGCAGCAAGGTGATGCGGGCGGCCGCTGCCGACATCAAGGCGATCAGCCTCGAACTGGGCGGCAAGTCGCCCTTCATCGTCTTCGCCGACAGCGACATCGACAAGGCGGTCGAGTGGATCATGTTCGGCATCTTCTGGAACCAGGGCCAGGTCTGCTCGGCGACCTCGCGCATCCTGGTCGAGAGATCGCTCTACGCGCCGCTGCTCGAACGGCTGGCTGCGGAGGCAACCAGAATCACCATCGGCGGCGGCATGGAGGAGGGCGTTCTGCTCGGTCCCATCGTCTCGCAGGGCCAGCATGCCAAGGTTCTCGGCGCGATCGAGCGCGGCAAGGCGGAGGGCGCCCGTCTGGTCGCCGGTGGAAAACGCCCGGCCGGCCGCGACACCGGCTATTTCGTCGAGCCGACCGTCTTTGCCGACGTGCCGCTGTCGAGCTGGATCTGGCGCGAGGAGATCTTCGGCCCCGTCGTCTGCGTCAATCCGTTCGACACGGAGGAGGAGGCGGTGCGGCTGGCCAACGATTCGCCCTACGGCCTCGCCGGTGCGGTGATGTCCGACGACCTCGACCGCTGCGAGCGCGTGGCGGCTGCGCTGCGCGCCGGCATCGTCTGGATCAACTGCTCGCAGCCGACCTTCACCGAGGCGCCGTGGGGCGGCTACAAGCGCTCCGGCATCGGCCGCGAATTGGGCAGATGGGGCTTCGACGCTTTCCGGCAGGTCAAGCAGGTCACCGCCTTCGATGCGTCGCAGAAATGGGGCTGGTACCTGAAATAGTGCGAATGGCGCCGGACCCCGTCTCGGTCCGGCGCGCTCCCGGAACAAAACTCCCCTGTCATCTGCGTTGCTCTTCGACACCGAGTTCCTGCCAGAGCCAGGTAAAGTCATAGCTCGCCATGGGATCGTCCGCGCCAAGACTCGCGGTGCGGTTTTCTAGCATCTTCAGCCAGGCGATCACGCTCTCCCTGCCTTTTGCGGTCTTCGCGGTCTTGCGCGGCGAGCGGTTACCGAGTGCCGGGATCGGCTCGTCCAGTGTCTCCCGGTAGTGATCGGTCATGCGTTGGTGAACGGCGCTCCGCAGTTCGTCGGGAGGCAGCGGTGATTCTTCGACCGCGGGCGACCCGCGGTCGCGTCTGGATTCCATCATCTGTTCAACGGTTTGCCGCTCGGTGAGCGGCGCGCGCACGAGTCCGGCGAGAACCGGTTCGAGTAGAGCACGCCCGCGGACCGATCGCGGTTCCGAGTTCACCGACAGCGTCAATACCCTACCGCGGAGTTCGACGTTGCCCAGAACGGTCGCCCCGTCGTCCATGGTCGTGCCGAAGGTCTGGGCGGGGGTGGCCTTCTGCATAGGCTTGGCGGCGGGCGTCCGGGTCTCGACCCAGTTCCAGAAGACGTCGTTCTCCTTGCGCAGGGACGACACACCGTCCAAGGCCATACGAACGGCCTTCGGTCCGGCTTTCGAGGCCAGGGGGAAATGCAGCGTGATGAATTCGAGCGGATCTCCGTCCGTGTTCTGAAGTTTCGGCAATGTGGGGTTGAGGGTGCGGCGGAGCACGTCGTCCAGCCACATGTTGCTGAACATGAACGCCGATCCCGCGAGCACTTCGTCGACCCCGGTCATGGAGGCGATCTCGTCTTCGTCCATCTGGCGGCCGAGCGAACGGGCCAGTTTCACGGCCTCGGCCCGGGCCTTCTTCCGGACCCGATCGAGCGACGCCAGCGCTTTTTCCGCGAGTTGGTGATCGAACGCCAGTAAGGCGCCCGTAATTTGCGTCCTGCCGGAAGCCGTCACCACCCGGGCGGCGATCCGGTCCCACGGGGACAGGCTCCGCGTCGCGCTGCGTTCGAACACCCTCACCGGTTCGCCGCCACGCACGAGGTCTCGCGCCAGGAAACTCTCGCCGACGACGATGTCGCTGACTTCGTAAAGGCTCATCTTGGAATGACGCAGCGCCTGGATGTAGGCGCGTGTACCGGCGGGTTCCTTCCATCCGCGGCGCTTCAGGTACTCGTCCGCGGCGTTTCGCCCCTCGGGTCCGCTCGAGACGAAGTCCTCGAAGGCGCAACCCCAAAGGTTCGCGACCGCGTTATCGCCGACGATCGCCGCGAGTTCATCGAGATCGATATCGGCGCTGCGGCAGGCGGCGCCGATATGGTGGTCGAATGCGGCCTCCATTTCGGCGCGCCAGTCCTCCCGGCGAACCCAGTTGATCAGTCCTTCGATGGTTTGCCCATTGGACACCGCAGACGTCTCCGTTGAGGCGCGCGAACAGCTTTCTGAAATGACCGAGGGAAATCGACGACTGTTTGCGCGTTCTTCGTTCTCCGGCCACTATACCAGAGAAGAACGACGGCGCGCGACGGGCCAGATGGCCGTTCCACCGATAGTCTGCACCGCGCGTGCCCGGTGGTCGTCAGTCCACGGTCTGGATGAGATGCCGCCTCGTCCATCGGCGCCAGCGCCGTCAGGCGAAGCGCCGGGCTCCGGCGACGCAGAGCACGACGACCGCCGTGGAG
>CALFXR010000024.1 GCA_937958475.1 uncultured Mesorhizobium sp.
GGGCAGCATTCCGTGCAGGCGGCGATCGAGCAGGCGACCCTCGCCTTCTGCGGCGAGACGATCTCGCTGCGCGGCGCCGGCCGCACCGATTCCGGCGTCCATGCCACCGGGCAGGTCGGCCATGTGGACCTGTCGCGCGCCTGGCCGGCAGACACGGTGCGCGACGCGCTGAACGCGCATCTCGGCCTGGCGAACGAGGCGGTCGTCATCCTCGCCGCGACGCCGGTCGACGACGCATTCGACGCGCGCTTCTCGGCGACCGGCCGGCACTATCTCTACCGCATCCTCAACCGCCGCGCCCCGCCGGCGCTGGAGAAGAACCGCGTCTGGTGGGTGCCCAGGCGGCTCGACGCGGCGGCCATGCACGAGGCCGCGCAGGAACTCGTCGGACGCCACGACTTCACGACGTTCCGCTCGGCGCACTGCCAGGCGAAGAGCCCGCTCAGGACGCTCGACCGCCTCGACGTGACGCGCGACGGCGACATGATCGAATTCCGCGCCTCGGCGCGCTCCTTCCTGCACAACCAGGTGCGGTCGATGGTCGGCACGCTGAAGCGCGTCGGCGAGGGCGCCTGGACGCCCGCCCAGGTCGCCGCGGCACTCGCCGCCCGCGACCGCGCCGCCTGCGCGGGCCTGGCGCCGCCGCAGGGACTTTACCTGGCCAGGGTCGACTATCCCGCCAACTGATCGGCCGGGAAGATGCCCATCAGTCGCTCCAGCGTGATCAGCACGACCAGCGAAACGACGAACATTCCGGCGAACACCGCGCTGCCGACGCCGAGGCCGCGGCCGATCGCCGTGGTCACCAGCCGCCAGCCGAGCACCGTGAGCAGGATGAACAGGAACAGCATCAGCGCGTCGCTGGTCTGCTGGCCGACGTCGAAGGTCAGGATGACGAGCGCCACCGGCAGCGCCAGCCAGCTCATCAGCGCCTCGCCCCAATTGTAGGCGACCACCAGATGCGCGACGCGGTCGGAGAGTCCGAACTGCGGTGCCGCCGCGACGAAGACGACGAGCGGCACGATCCACACCGAAAGGTCGACGATGGCGAGCGTCACGACGACCGACAGGCGCCCGCCGTCGCCGTCGGCGGCGATGCCGTTCGCCGCCATGATCCAGCCGATGGCGAGCGCCGGCAGGGCGACGGGAATGGCGAAGAACGAGTTCCAGAAGCCGTCGGCCGAGATGTCGAGCAGGCGCAAGCCGTCGGCCCGGCCGGTCATCAGCCGCCATGCGCCGGCGAGGCTGCGCTGGATGTCGTTCATGCCGGCCATCTGATCAGCCGAACCAGTCTTCGATGAAACGCCGGTAGATCCGGGTCAGCGTCTCCAGGTCGGCGAGCGCAACCCGCTCGTCGACCATGTGCATGGTCTTGCCGACCAGGCCGAACTCGACCACGGGGCAGTAATCCTTGATGAAGCGGGCGTCCGACGTGCCGCCCGACGTCGACAGCGCCGGCCGGCGTCCGACGATCGCCTCGATCGACCCCGACAGCGCCCCGATCAGCCGGTCGTCGCGGGTCAGGAAGACATGGCTCGGCCGGTCGCGCCAGACGAGTTCGTAGTCGATCGGCTCCTTGCGCCCGGGCCTCAGCTTCCTGCGGCCGACGGCCCGGTCGAGGCGGTTGTGGATCTCGGCCTGCAGCGTCTCCGCCGACCAGGTGTCGTTGAAGCGGATGTTGAAGGCCGCCGTCGCCCGCGCCGGGATGACGTTGGTCGCCGGATTGCCGACGTCGATCGACGTCACTTCGAGGTTGGTCGGCTGGAAATCCTTCGTGCCTTCGTCGAAGGCGGGATGGAGCAGCGCCTCGACGAGCGTGACGAGCCCGCGGATCGGATTGTCGGCAAGGTGCGGATAGGCGACGTGGCCCTGGCGGCCGTTGACCGTGAGCAGGCCGGAGATCGAGCCGCGCCGGCCGATCTTGACCGCGTCGCCGAGCGCTTCCGGATTGGTCGGCTCGCCGACGAGCGCCGCGTCCCAGGTCTCGCCGCGCGCCGCGGCCCAGTCGAGCAGCTTCGTCGTGCCGTTGATCGACGGGCCTTCCTCGTCGCCGGTGATCAGCAGCGACACCGAGCCCTTCGGCGCGCCGCGCTCGGCGACGTGGCGCGCCAGCGCCGCGACGAAGCAGGCGATGCCGCCCTTCATGTCGACGGCGCCGCGGCCGTACATCTCGCCGCCGGCGATTTCCGCTGCGAAGGGCGGATGCGACCAGGCTTCCTCGTCGCCGGCGGGCACGACGTCGGTATGGCCCGCGAACATCAAATGCGGCCCGTTGCCCGACAGCCTTGCGTAGAGGTTCTCGACGTCGGGCGTGCCGTCCTCGCCGAACACCGGCCGGTCGATGGCGAAGCCGAGCGGCGCGAGCATCGCGGCGAGCGCGGTCAGCGCGCCGCCTTCCTCGGGGGTCACCGACGGACAGCGGATCAGGGCGGCGAGATTGGCGGCGGGATCGACGGGCAGGTTCATGCGGCGATGGATAGTCGAATCGGCCGGACCTGTCACGTCGCCGGCGGTGAAGCCGGCGCGGACCCTCCGGCGATGGTTGTCGCGCGGTTGACGGTGGGCGCATTCCCTGACCAGATCGGACGTGACGCAGGATCCGGGATGAACGCGAAGACGCCACGAATAGCCGTCGCCGGCGCCGGCAGCATCGGCTGCTATGTCGGCGCCTGCCTCGCGCTCGCCGGGCGCGACGTGACCCTGCTCGGGCGGCCCGGACTGGTCGCCGCCGCGTTGTGCGGCTTGCGCGTCGTCGACCTGGACGGGAACACCCGGGTCGTCGCGCCCGGTGCGATCCGGGCGACCGCCGACCCGGCCGCCGCCCTTGCCGGCGCCGATATCGTCCTCGTCACGGTGAAGAGCGGCGACACGGCCGGAATCGCCGATCTGATCGCCGCGCACGGCCGACCCGACGCCGTCGTCGTCAGCCTGCAGAACGGCGTCGGCAATCTGCCGGTCCTGCGCGGCCGGCTGGGAGCGGGACGCCGCGTGCTCGGCGCCATGGTCCCCTACAACGTGGTCCGCACCGACGAGGCCGACGGCACGCTGTCGTTTCGCCGCGCCACCAGCGGCGAGACGCTGATCGAAGCGGGGCGGCCCGGCCTCGCTTCGCTGCTCGACGTCGACGGCTCTCCGGTCCGCGAGACGCGCGACATCGAGGCCGTTCTCTGGGGCAAACTCCTGCTCAACCTCAACAATGCGCTCAACGCGCTGTCGGGCCTGCCGCTGGCGCGCCAGCTCGCCGATCGCGCATGGCGCCGCGTGCTCGCCGCGCAGATCGCCGAGGCGCTGGCGGTCGTCGAACGCGCCGGCATCCGTCCCGCACGCATCGGTGCCATCCGCCCCGGGCTGCTGCCCTTCCTCCTGCGCCTGCCGGACGCGCTCTTCGTCAGGCTGGCCCGGCGCATGCTGGCCATCGACCCCGCCGCGCGCTCCTCCATGTGGGAAGACCTGCAGCGCGGCCGCCCGACCGAGATCGCCGCCTTCCAGGGCGCCATCCTGCGCCTGGCGAATGCCAACGGCATGGATGCGCCCTGCGCGCGGCGGATCGAAAATCTGGTGCGCGAGGCCGAAGCGGCGGGAAAGGACTGGCCCGGAATCACGCCGGAGGCCGTCGGCGGGCGCGCCTGAGCCACGGCGACCGCTGCGTTCGGCAAGACGGGCATCCGGCTCGACCTCCTCGCCTCCGCGACATGGGGGGAGTCGTCAGCGTCGTGGCGTCGGCGGCGCTCGTGTTGGCGGACAAGCGCAAGCGTGCCCGGCAGGGCATGGCGGATTCGTGGATTCCAGGGTTTTTCTCGGGCCACGAGGCGTCAGGGCGGGCGGGACGGGCGGCGCGCGGCGGGGAGGCGGACGATGAG
>CALFXR010000025.1 GCA_937958475.1 uncultured Mesorhizobium sp.
ACACGATGAACCGCGCCGACCTCGCCTTCGCCGTCTGCCACATGATCGGCATCCGCCGCGAGACGGGCAGGGCGGACTCCGCGGCGGCGTAGCTGGTGGGGCGCCGGCGGGGCTCGTCGTGATGCGCCCGCGCCGAATCGCTTCGCACTTTCCCTTGCCCTGCAGGCGGGCAGAGGGGGACGACGGAGTTGGTGAGCGCCTTTCGGCGCAGACGATCGGCCAAGCCGCGGCTACGGGAACATGGCCATCAGCAGAATGCCCTTCATCAAGCAGAAAGGCCGAGCTTTCGCCCGGCCTTCCCGTTTACCTGAGAGTTCCAGTCTGTCCGAGTTTCAGGGCAGGACCCCCATCACGAGGGCTCCGATGAAGGCGAACGCAGCACAGATCATCAATGCGTTGATAGGCCGTGTCAGTCCCATGTCATAGCCTCCTCTGCGGACTATGCATGGAGTCTAGGTGAGTTTCGGCAACAGGCAAGCGCAAAATATGCTGCAATGCGACGCGGTTGTGAAAATTCCGTCCCCGCGGGGGCCGTCTGGCACTGGAATTGCAGGGGATTTTTCGCCCGCCGGGGCTGTGGGTAAAATCGTATATCGGCCTGAGACGATGTGGCGTACGCGGCTTCAGCGGCGGTGCAGCAGGCGGCCGTCGATGGTGACCAGGCCCGTCGCGATCAGCGCCATCCCGGCCATTTCGACCGCATCGAGCCTCTCGCCGAGGAAGAAGACGCCGAGCAGGATGGCGCTGACCGGCACGATCAGCGTGACCAGCGAGGCGTTGGTGGCGCCGGCCGAGGCCACCAGCCCGAAATAGAGGATGTAGGCGAAGGCGGTGGACAGCAGCGCCAGCGCGACGACGGCGGCCCACACCGGCGCGCTCGCCGCAAACAGGCCGTCCGTCCCGACGGCCAGCAGCACGACGGGGATCATCACCGCGGTCGAGGCGGTGAGCTGCGCGGTGGCCACGACCGCCGGCGGGATGGCGCGGAAGCGCTTCGCCACCATCAGGGCGAAGGCGTAGGACACCGAGGCGCCGATCAGGGCAAACTTGGCCCATGCCGGCCCGCCGAGGCCGGTGGCGAGATCGGGACCGATCATCACGGCCGTACCGGCGATGCCGAAGAGGATGCCGAGGACCTTGTTCCAGGTCAGCTTCTCGTCCGTGGTGAGCCGGCTGGCGAGGAGCGCGGTCCAGAACGGCGTCGTCGCGTTGAGCACCGAGGCCAGGCCGGCGCCGAGCTCGGTCTGGCCGGCGAAGATCAGCGAGAAGGGGATGACGTTGTTGAGCACGGCCAGAAGCAGGAAGCCGGCAGCGTGGGGCAGGGCGACGGCGAAGGAGATGCCCCGCGCGGCGAGATAGAGGTGGAGCGCGGTGCCGGCGATGGCGACGCGGAAGAGGACGAGCGCCAGCGGGTGGATCTCGGCCACGGCGATGCGGGCGAAGAAGAAGGAACCGCCCCAGATCGCCCCCAGCAGAAGGAGCATCGTCCAGTCGCGGAGCGACATGGCCGGCGCGGTGCGGTCCGTGGTGGGTGCGGTCATCGGTCTCTCCGTCATCTTCGATGCGGGAAGGGCAATATGCACGGAAGAGCCGGACCGCCACCCGATTTCCGCGTCCTGCCGCAAAGGGCCCCGCGCGCTGGCGCAATCGACCGGGGGGACGCGACGGGCGGCCGCACGGTTTCGGTTTCACATTGCCGCCTGCGTGACCTATCTAGAGTGCGCGGCGGGGAAAGCAGGAGCGTCGAGTGCAGCGATTCGAGAATGCGCGGGCCGCCGCGCTGGCCATGCGGCCGGACGATCCGGTCTACTGCTTCCGGCCCGAGGTGCTGAAGGCGGATGCGCGGCGGTTCATGGAGATGTTCCCCGGCAAGACCGCCTATGCCGTGAAGACCAATGGCGAGCAGATGGTGCTGAAGACGCTGGTCGAGGCCGGCGTCGACGCCTTCGACGTCGCCTCGCCCGGCGAGTTCGCCGCCGTGCGCGCCGTCTCGGCGGACGCCGAGATGCTCTACATGCACCCGGTGAAGGCGCAGTCGGACATCAGGCTGGCGCTGGAAAAATACGGCATCCGCACGGTCGCGATCGACCACGAGGACGAGGTGGCGAAGCTGACCCGCGTCGTGCGCGCCCTCGACATCGATCCCGGCGCGATCACGGTGTTCGTGCGCATCCAGACGAAGGGGTCGGCCGCCTACGAACTGTCGAAGAAATTCGGCGCCGGGCCGGCCTACGCGGTGGAACTGGCGCAGCGGCTGGAGCGCACCGGCTACAAGGTCGGGCTGTGCTTCCACGTCGGCAGCCAGATCCAGGACCCCGACACCTACGAGCGGGCGCTGGCTTCGGCCGACTGGGTGAGGAACCGCGTCGGCTTCGCGCTCGCCGGCCTCGACGTCGGCGGCGGCTTTCCGGCCGAATACGGCCACGACCCGCGCGGCAAGGCGCCGGAGATGCCTTCGCTCGGGCAGATCATGTCGCGGCTGAGGGGCGATCTCCAGGAATACCAGTTCGACGGCGTGCCGCTGGTCGCCGAGCCGGGCAGGGTGATCGTGGCGCGCGCGTTTTCGCTGATCGTCCGCGTGCTGCTGCGAAAGGGGCGGCGGCTCTACATCAACGACGGCATCTGGGCCTCGCTGTCGGATTCGTGGACGGGCAAGCTGACGCTGCCGGCGCGCTTCATCCCCGACCCGGCGATCCGCACGCGCAACGGCGACGAAGCGACGATCGTCCCGTTCCGCGTCTGCGGCGCGACCTGCGATTCGGTCGACATATTGTCGCGACCGTTCTGGCTGCCGGAGACGGTCGACACCGGCGACTGGGTCGAGATCGGCCACATCGGCGCCTATTCGCTGTCGCTGAGGACGCGCTTCAACGGCTTCTATCCCGACACGTTCGTCGAGGTGACGACGCCGTTCGACGAGGGCGATGCGCCGCAGGGTTTTGCCAGCCTGGAAACGATGGCGGGGGCGTGACGATGGGCGTGGTGCCGAACGGATCCCGCAAGCCGCGCATGCCGAAGCTGATCCGCTTCGTGCTGGTCAACTCGCTGATCGGCGTCGGCATCGGCTGGCTGGTGGCCGCCGGCCTGATCTGGTTCAACGTCGGCGGCTTCGGCCAGCTGGTCATGCATTCCAGCCAGCGCGACGTGGCGCTGTTCATCCTGGCGATGTCGTTCGGCGTCACCTTCGGCTTCGCCTTCCTGGCCACCGCCGTGATGCTGCTGCCGCGCGACAAGGACCGCTTCGACAGGGTGTGAGCGGCGGCGCGAAGCTCAGCCGGCGATCGCCAGCCACAGCAGCACGAGCAGGCTGGTCAGCGCGCCGTTGAGCCCCATGGCGATGCCGGCGAAGGTGCCGGCGAGCTCGCTGACCTGGAAGGCGCGCGCCGTGCCGATGCCGTGCGAGGCGACGCCCGCGGCGAAACCGCGCGCGGCGTAGTCGCGGATCTTCAGCGCGTTCATCAGCGGCGTCACCACGACCGCCCCGGTGATGCCGGTGGCGACGACCAGCACGGCGGTGAGCGAGGGCACGCCGCCGAGGCTCTTGGCCAGTTCCATGGCGATCGGCGCGGTGACCGATTTGGGCGCCAGCGAGGCGAGCACCTCGTGCGGCGCGCCGAACAGCCAGGCGATGCCGACGGCGCTGACGGCCGCGGTCACCGAGCCGGCGACGAGGGCCGCCGCCATCGGCAGCAGCGCGCGGCGCACCGTGGCGAGGTTGCGGTAGAGCGGGATGGCCAGCGCCACCGTCGCCGGGCCGAGCAGGAAATGGACGAACTGGGCGCCGTCGAAGAAGCTCCGGTAGCCGGTGCCGGTGGCGACCAGCAGCGCCGAGAGCAGGGCGGCGGCGATGACCACCGGATTGGCGAGCGCGTGGCGGGAAAAGCGCGCCGAGACGGCGTCGCCGATCCAGTAGGCGCAGAGCGTCGCCGTCAGCCAGGTGAGCGGCGAGGCCGACAGGTATACCCAGATCTGCACGATCTCCGGCCTCATTTCGCCCTCCGCCGCTCGGACCAGCGCGCCACGGCGAGGAAGGCGTAGACGGTGACGAGCAGCGTCAGCACCGTGGAGGCGAGCAGGGCGGCGATGAGCGGCAGGCCGAAGGCGGCGATCACCTCGCCCTGCTGGACGATGCCGACGGCGGCCGGGACGAAGAGCAGCGACAGGTTGCGCAGGAGCGCGCCGCCGGTCGCCTCGAGGGACCGCCCGGGCCCGGCGCGCAAAACCAGGACGACGAAGAGCAGGCCCATGCCGACCACCGGGCCGGGAAAGGCGACGCCCGGCACGACCTGCCGCATGGCCGTGACGAGCACCTCGCCGGCCAACTGGCAGGCGAGCAGCAGCGCCAGCGCCTGGACGATGCCGATGGGTTTCTGCTCCACGTCGCTGCTCATGGCCGGCTCCCTCGCGGGCAAGCTGGCACAAGGCCCGGCGTCCCGCCAGTACGCCGGGACCGGGAGCGTGTCGCTTTTTGCCGCGCTGCGCGCGCCGGGGCCGTCCAGGGCGTGCCGGGCGGAATGTCGCCCCGCCGCTCCTACAGCATCGCCAGCATCGCCTTCGTCGGCCAGCCGTCGATGGCGAGGCCGAGGCGCTTCTGCTCGGAGCGCACGGCCTCGCGCGTCATGGTGCCGAGGATGCCGTCGACGCCGCCGACGTCGTAGCCGAGCGCCACGAGCTTCGCCTGCAGCGCCTTCATCTCGTCGCGCGACAGGCCAGGCTCGGGGTCGCGCGGATCGAAGGCCGGCTGGCCGGCGAAACGCGCGGCGAGGTGCGCCGCGGTCAGCGTGTAGATCGCCGACTGGTTCCACTGCAGGTAGACGTCGTAATTGTCGAAGGTGAGGAAGGCCGGGCCCCTGCGGCCCATCGGCAGGACGAGCCCGGCGGTGAGCCCGCCTCCGTCGGCGAGGGGCGCGCCGCTGCGCTCGGTGACGCCCCAGGCGCTCCATTGCGACAGCGGCAGCTTGTTGGTGCGGCCGGTCTCTTGCCAAGGCATCTCGTCGGGAACCCGAACCTCGCGGATCCACGGCTGGCCGGCCTTCCAGCCGCGCGAGAGGATCTTGTTCGCCGTGGTCATGATCACGTCGGGCACGCTGCGGCGCAGGTCGACGAGACCGTCGCCGTCGCCGTCGACGCCGCGCAGGAGGTAGTCGGAGGGAAGCATCTGCGTCTGGCCGATCTCGCCGGCCCAGGCGCCGCGCACGTCGGCCGGAAGCACGCCGCGGTCGATGAGCGTGAGAAGAGGCACCAGTTGCGGCCGGAACAGATCCGGCCGGCGGCAGTCATGGGCGAGCGTGGCCAGCGCGTTCAGCGTCAGGAAGTCGCCCTGCACGGCGCCGAAATCGGTCTCCAGCGCCCAGAACGCGGTGACGACGGGGCCCGGCACGCCGAATTCGCGCTCGGCGCGGGCGAAGGTCTCGGCGTGATTCCTGAGGTTGGCGGCGCCGTTCTTCAGCCGGTAGTCGTTGATCATCCGGCGCGAGAACTCGACGAAGGATTGCGAGAAGACGCCCTGGGCGCGGTCGCGCTCGAGCACCTTCGGGTCGGCCGAGGCGCCGGCAAGCGCGTCCAGTCCCGTCCTGCCGACACCTGCGGCGGCGGCTTCCGCTGCGACGATCGCCTTCCAGGCAGAGAACTCGCCGCCGCATGTGCGGGCCGAGGCCGGATCGGCCGCAGCCCCGACGACACCGGCCAGCGTGGCGGCACAGGCGACGGCGGCCAGCAAGACGCCGGCACGCGTCACTTTCCGGTCGATCGGACGTCGCATCGGCAGCGCAGCGCCGATCCCGACGCGACCGCGCAACCAGGCAGGCACGACCCTCAAATCGAATTCGCCTTCAGCCATTTGCTCCAGGCCGAAGCACTTCCGTTGAAGACGTTGACGTCGGCGTTGCCCTTGATGCCGGGGACGACGCCGGTCCCGGTGTACTGCCAGAAGGTGAAGGGGTGGCTGCCGTACTTGTCGGTCGGATGGCCGGCGACCGAACGCAGCCAGTAGGGATAGCCCTTGAAGCCGGAAAGCCCGTTGTCGTCGAAGAAGTCGATGGACGTGTAGATGATCGGCTTCCTGCCGTAGTGGCGCTCGACGATCGAAAGGAAGGTGCGCATCTCGCTCCTGACCGTCGCCGGGTCCGGCCGCAGCTTGCAGGTCGGCGAGGAGGGATTCCATTCCATGTCGAGGACCGGCGGCAGCGAACCGCGCTCGCGCGGCACGTTGCGGATGAACCAGGCGGCCTGCTCGGCGGCGGGACGGCAGAAATAGTAGAAATGATAGGCCGCGCGCGGCACCCCGGCGCGCCGGGCGCCCGCCCAGTGCTCGGCGAACCTGTCGTCGACCCGGTCGCCGCCCTCGGTAGCCTTGATGAAGGCGAAGGAGACGCCGCTCGACCGCGCCTTCGTCCAGTCGACGCCCGTCTGGTACTTCGACACGTCGATGCCGTGGACGTCGTAGTGCCACGGGGTGCGGCCGGTCCAGTCGTGCGGGTCGTTATCCCCGAAACGCGGGGCGCGGATCGCCACCATGCCGTAGGAGGAGACCTTCGACGGCGCCGTCGAGTCCGCCTGCGGCGCAATGTCGTAGTCGATCGCCGAACAGGCGCCGAGGGCCGCAAGGAGCATCAGGGCTGCGAGACGCCGCATCGCCGTTCCTTCAAGACTGGCCGTGGCAGTGGTGCTCCCCCGCAGGATCCCCACCCCTCCTCGACAGGAGAACACCGTCGCCGTGCCATCACGCAGGACAGCGGCACGGCATGCATCGGTGATCGGCGACCAAGGTTTATTTTCCGTTGATCGCGTCGAAAAGGTGGTAGAAATCTGGCAGGACAATTCCGGCATTTGTGGGGCCGGTACGAAGGCGGAACGGGACGGCGAGGGGCGTGATGCGTTTCATTTCCAGACTCTTGAAGGGGCTTCTCGGTCTCGTGGTCGTCGTCCTCGCAGGCGTGGCGGCGTGGCTCTACCTGGCGCCGCCGGCGCTGATTCGCGTCGCCGCCGGCTATTCGGCGAAGATCGTCTGCTCCAACGTCTTCGTCGCCGGGCGCGACGCCGGGCGGGTGCTCGAACTCGACGTGCAGGCGCCGGGTCATCCGATCCTGAAGTTCATCGACGTCGACGTCGATGCCGACCGCAAGACAGTGACGGCGGGCCTGCTCGGCGTGTTCGGCCGCTCGATGGCGGTCGCCCATGACGGATTCGGCTGCGCCACGGTCGCCGACGGCGATCTCGATGCGGTGCCGCCGACGCCGGCCGTCGACACGCCGGCGGCCCTGACCACGGGGATCTGGCCCGAGGGCATCGCCGTCGAGGCCTCCCAGGACCCCGAGGTGCTGAAAATCCTCGACGATCCGGCGATGACCGGGCCCGGCATGCGCGCCGTGGTGGTGGTCAAGAACGGCCGCATCGTCGGCGAGCGCTACGGCGAGGGCTTCACGCAGAAGACGCCGCTGCTCGGCTGGTCGATGACCAAGTCGGTCAACGCCGCGATCGTTGGCACGGCGGTCCAGGCCGGCAAGCTTTCGCTGGACCAGGCCCCGGTCTTCGCGTCGTGGGCCGCGGATACGCGCAAGGCGATCAAGCTCGCCGACCTGATGGCGATGTCGAGCGGCCTCGAATTCAACGAGGATTACGGCGACGTCACCGACGTGACGCGGATGCTCTACCTCGAGCCCGACATGGCTGGCTTCGCGAAGGACAAGCCGGCGGTCGCGGCGCCGGGAACGCTGTTCAACTATTCCAGCGGCACCGCCGTCATGATCGCCCGCGCCTGGCAGGAGGCGCTCGGCGCCGACGCGCTCACCTGGCCGCGAAACGCCTTGTTCGGACCGATCGGCATGACCAGCGCCGTGCTGGAGACCGATGCCCGCGGCACCTTCGTCGGTTCCTCCTACCTCTATGCGACGGCGCGCGACTGGGCCCGCTTCGGCCTGTTCATCGAGCAGAACGGCGTTTGGAACGATACGCGAATCCTGCCGGAGGGGTTTGTCGACACGATGCGCGCAGAGGCCGCGGCGTCGAAGGGCGAATACGGACAGGGGCAGGTGTGGCTGCACGGTCCCGACGCGGGAACGCCCGAGGGCGAAGACCCCGACAAGGGCTTCGACCTGCCGGCCGACGCATTCTGGTTCCTCGGCCATGACGGCCAGTCGACGGCCCTGATCCCCTCGCAGCGGCTGGTCGTGGTGCGCCTCGGCCTGACACCGTCGAAGCTCCGCTACAAGCCGCAGGCGATGGTCGCGGCGCTGGCGAAGGCGCTGCCGTAGGCTCGCTGCCGACGGGAGACGAGGCCGGGACGTCAGTCGGCGCAGAGGATGCCCGCGACCCAGCCCTTCTCGACGATCGCCATGCAGCCGAACACCGGCCGGACCGGCGTGCAGGCGCCGAGGATCTCGATCCTGCCGCCGTTCTGCACCTGGTTCCGCTGTCCCGGCGTGAGTGCGGCGAGGCAGCGGCCCTCGCATTCGCCGTCGTCGGCGCAGGTCCTGCCGCCGTCGGAGGTCGGGACGCTGCAGATCGGCTTCGGGAAGATGCCGGCCGGACCCCAGGTGCCGCCCGCCTGTTCGCAACCCGCCCGGTCGCTAGGGATGGCGGGTTCGACGCCGCAGGCGCGCGACGGCGCCGGCGTCCGCGGCTCGCCGACAGCCACCCAGCTGCCGCCGCTGCAACGCCAGTAGCCCGGCTCCGCCGCCGCGGCTGACAAGACCGCGGATGCGAGCCCCAGAACCGCGAGCAGAATGACGCGGGCATGCAATTTCGTCCGCATGGTCCAGCCTCCGGATGACCGGGGCATCTGACGCCCGTCGGGGCATCGCGGCCTTGACGCGCGTCAACGGCGGCGCGGTTCGGCTCCGGAGCGCGGCCCGACGACGACGAGCCAGGCGTAGCCGCCGTGGAGCGGGCGGAACGAGGTCGCGCGCCCCTCCGCCTCGGCGCGGGCGGCGATCGTGGCGACGAGGTCGGCGCGCGGCGCGACATGGAAGCGCGCCAGCCAGGCGCGCAGCATCGCGGCGAACCAGCCCGGCAGGCGCTCCTGCTGGCCGAAATCGACGACGTGGAGGCTGCCGCCGGGCGACAGCGCAGCGAGCGCGGCATCGACGGTCCGCTCCCAGCCGGGGATCATCGACAGCGCGTAGGAGACGAAGATCCGGTCGAACGCCGCCCTGCCGAACAGGGCCTGCGCATCGAAGCGGGTGGCGTCGGCGCGGGCGAGCGCGATGCGGTCGCGGAAAGCCCGGCGCGACAGCGTCGCGTCGGCGGTCGCCAGCATCTCGGCGGAGATGTCGAGGCCGTAGAACCGCGCCCGCGGATAGCGGCGGGCAGCGAGCGACAGGTTGCGGCCGGTGCCGCAGCCGAGCTCGAGCACGGCGCCGCCGGGCGGAACGTCGAGGCCGGCGATCATGCGGTCGCGGCCGAGAAGGTAATATTTGCGCGTCGCATCGTAGATGTGGCGCTGCCAGCGGTAGACGCCGTCCATCAGCGCGGCGTGGCCGCCGTCGCGCTCGCGGCCGTCTTCGGCCGAGCTCATCGGGCGTCCAGCACGTAGAGGTGGAAGCCGCCGTAGATGGCGGAGCGGTCGCGCGCGGTGAAGGCGCGGGAGGCCTCCTCCTCGTAGCGCCAGCGCGACAGCAGGCTCTGGCGGACGCGGCCGGGCAGCAGCGTCGGCGCGGCGGCGGTGCGGAAGATGACGCGGGCGCCGGGAGCGGCGGTGCGCGTGATCTCGGTCCACAGCGTGTCGAGCTGGGCGTCGCTCATCCAGTCCTGTGCGTCGAGCAGGACGAAGCGGTCGATCGAAGCGGCCGGCTTGCTTTGCAGGAGTTCGGCGAAGCCGAAATGATGGACCGCGACGCGCCCGGCATTGGCGCGCAGCACGGCGTGGTTGGCGGGCTCGAGATAGGCGGGCAGTGCGCCTTCGCCGGGCTGGGGATAGCGCCGGGCGAAGGCCTGCCAGGCGAAATAATTGTCGCGGATGGGAAAATGGCAGGCGAGCTTTTCCAGGCGCACCGAGAGCACGCCGGCCATGGTGCCGTCGCCCGAAGAGAGCAGCGAATCATACTGCGCCGGCGGGATGCCGAGGCCGAACAGCGAGGCCTTCATCGACGTCGACCAGCGCAGAAGCGGAGATTCGAACAGCGGCGCCAGATACTCGTCGAAGAAACGCCGCTGCTCGCGCAGCGAGGTGGCCTGCATGATGGCGGCGGGATCGACGCCGTGGAGGCGGGCCATGCGATGGCCGGCGGCGATGAACAGGCCGAGCAGGCCGGTGCGGTAGAAGTTGCGCTCGAAGACGGCGATGCGCCGGCGGCCGCGCCAGGTTCGCTTCTCCCAGTAGGCGCGCGAGGTCTCGTCGAGGCGCGGCCGGACGTAGCGGTCGTAGGCGAGCGTGTTGGCCGGCGTGCCGGCGCCGCCGAAGAAGCGCAGCAGGTCGCCATGGGTGGGCAGGTGGCGGACGGCGGCGAGCTTCAGCCGGTTCAGCGCGACGTGGGCGGTGTTGAGGTCGACGGCGTCGATCTCGGCAGGCGAGCGGGTCAGATAGGCGAGCACGTTGCAGCCGCCGGACGCGATGGTGACGACGCGGTGGCCTTCGCCGAGCGCCATCGCCTCCATGTCGACGTCCGGGTCCTCCCAGATCTGCGGGTAGACCAGGCCGGAGAAGGCCAGCGCGAACAGCCGTTCGGAGAGCCCGTCCCTCGACAGCGCCCGGTTCTGGTAGATGGCGCGGCCGAGCCGCGGGTTCCTGCGGAACAGCCCGCGGTCTGCGGAGAGGTCAGTCATGGCGCGAATCCCCATCGCTCAATGGCGAATGCGGGTATCGCGCGGCCGTGACAGTGCCGTGACAGGGGCGCGGGAGGGGGCTCAGCCTTCCCTATATCCACCGGGCGTCGGCGTGGTCACGGTGACGGCTTCGCCGGCCTCGACCACGGTCTGGTCGCATGCCTTCAGCGTTTCGACGCGGCCGTCGCGGCGGCGCACCGTGGTGCTGCCGGCCCGGCCGTCGCCGCCGCCGTCGAGGCCTTTCGGCGGGCGGTTGCGGTGGGACGAGAGGATGGCGCAGTCCATCGTCTCGAGGAAGCGGATGGTGCGGCTGGTGCCGTCGCCGCCGCGGAAGCGGCCGCCGCCGCCGGAGCCTTCGCGGATATGGAAGTCTTCCAGCAGGACCGGGAAGCGCAGCTCGAGGATCTCGGGGTCGGTCAGGCGCGAGTTGGTCATGTGGGTATGCACGCCCGACGTGCCGGCGAAGCCGCTGCCGTCGTTCATGCGGCCGGCCGGCGAGCCCGAGCAGATCGTCTCGTAATACTGGTGGCGGGCATTGCCGAAGGTCAGGTTGTTCATGGTGCCCTGAGCGTTGGCCATCGCACCCATGGCGCCGAACAGCGCGTTGGTGACGTGCTGCGAGGTCTCGACGTTTCCGGCGACGACGGCCGCCGGATAGGCGGGGCGCAGCATGCATCCGTCGGGGATGACGATGTCGATCGGCCTGAGACAGCCGGCGTTCATCGGGATCTGGTCCTCGACCATGACGCGGAAGACGTAGAGCACGGCCGCGCGGGCGACGGGCTCGGGCGCGTTGAAATTGTTCTTCATCACCGGCGACGTGCCGGTGAAGTCGACGGTCGCGGTGCGGGCGGCGCGGTCGACGCTGATCTTCACTTTGATCACCTGGCCGGTGTCGGTCGGGTATTCGTATGCGGCCGTGTCGGGCAGGCGGTCGAGGACGCGGCGCACGCTTTCCGCGGCATTGTCCTGGACGTGGCCCATGTAGGCTTCGACCACATCCAGGCCGAAATGGGCGACCATCTTGCGCAACTCGGCGACGCCCTTCTCGTTGGCGGCGATCTGCGCCTTCAGGTCGGCGACGTTCTGCTGCGGGTTGCGCGCCGGCCAGGCATGGTCGGTCAGCATCGAAAGCAGCTCGGCCTCGCGGAAGCGGCCCCTGTCGACGAGGTGGAAATTGTCGAAGAGCACGCCCTCCTCGTCGACGGTCGTGGCGAGGGGCGTCATGGAGCCGGGCGCGATGCCGCCGATGTCGGCATGGTGGCCGCGCGAGGCGACCCAGAAGAGGATCTTTTCCTCGCCGAACACCGGCGTCACCACGGTGATGTCGGGCAGATGCGTGCCGCCATTGTAGGGTGCGTTGAGGGCGAAGACGTCGCCGGGACGCACCTTGCCGGCATTGAGGCGGATGATGGTCTCGACCGACCGGTCCATGGAGCCGAGATGCACCGGCATGTGCGGCGCGTTGGCGACCAGCGCGCCGGAAGCGTCGAAGACGGCGCAGGAGAAGTCGAGCCGCTCCTTGATGTTGACCGAATAGGCGGTGTTCTGCAGCGTCACGCCCATCTGCTCGGCGATCGACATGAACAGATTGTTGAACACTTCCAGCATGACCGGGTCGGCCTCGGTGCCGAGCGCGGCGGCGCGGCGCTTCGCCTCGACGCGGCGCAGGAGCACGTGGTCGCGGGCCGTGATCTCGGCACGCCAGCCGGGCTCGACGACGATCGTCTGGTGCGGCTCGACGACGAGGGCAGGCCCGGCGACGCGGTCGCCCGGCCTCAGGTCCCGCCGCAGGAAGATCCCGGCCTCGCGCCATGCGCCCTCGCAGAAGATCTTCCTTGTCGCGGAAGGACTTGCGTCGCGCGGCTCGGTTTTCGATTCCGCTTCTTCGTGTCGCGCTGAAGAAGCGTCGCCGCCCTCGACGCCGACGGCCTCGACGATCATCGGCTTCGCCTCGTAGACGAAGCCGAACTGGGCACGGTGGGCGGCCTCGAAGTCGCGGCGCGCCGTCTCCAGCTCGCCGCCGCCGAGCGGGACGGGAAGGGCGGTGTCGGTGCCGTCGTAGCGGATGTGCAGGATCGGCCGCCAGGCCACACTTTCCGCGACGACGCCCTGCGCGGCGAGTTCGGCGAACACCGCCTCGCGCAGCGTGGCGATCAGGCCTTCGATCGCCGGCCGCGCGGTCTCCGCGAGCGGGGCGAGCAGCGCCTGCTGGCGCGAGGCGAAGACCGAAGCGAGGCCGATGCCGTAGGCCGAGAGCAGGCCGGAGAACGGGTGGACGAGGATGGCGCCCATGCCGAGCGCGTCGGCGACCAGGCAGGCGTGCTGGCCGCCGGCGCCGCCGAAGCAGTTGAGCAGGTACTCGGTGACGTCGTAGCCGCGCTGGACGGAGATCTTCTTGATGGCGTTGGCCATGTTCTCGACGGCGATGGTGACGAAGCCTTCGGCGACGGCCTCGGCGCTGCGCCCGTCGCCGATCTCGGCTGCGAGCGCAGCGAATTTTTCCCGCACCGCCTGGACGTCCAGCGGCTGGTCCTGGGAAGGCCCGAAGATCGCCGGGAAGAGGTCGGGTCGAAGCTTGCCGAGCATGACATTGGCGTCGGTGACGGCGAGCGGGCCGCCGCGGCGATAGCAGGCAGGGCCGGGAGCGGCGCCGGCGGAATCCGGGCCGACGCGGAAACGGCCGGCCTCGTAGTGCAGGATCGAGCCGCCGCCGGCGGCGACCGTGTGGATGCGCATCATCGGCGCGCGCACGCGCACGCCGGCGACTTCCGTATCGAAGGCGCGCTCGTAGTCGCCGTCATAGTGGGCGACGTCGGTCGAGGTGCCGCCCATGTCGAAGCCGATGACCTTGTCGAAGCCGGCGAGCTTGGCCGTCTCGACCATGCCGACGACGCCGCCGGCTGGGCCGGAGAGCAGCGCGTCCTTGCCCTGGAAGAGGGAGGCGTCGGTCAAGCCGCCCGACGACATCATGAACATCAGGCGAGGGGATCCCTCCCCCTCGAGGGGAGGGTGGCCAGCCGCAGGCTGGCGGGGTGGGGTAGCCTCCGCCTGGTGCGACGCCATTCCGGCGGTGCCTTCTGTGGTTACCCCCTCTGTCGGTTCCGCCGACGTCTCCCCCGCAAGGGAGGAGAAGACGTCGTGGCCGGCCGCTTTGACGCCACCCGGCCGCTCCGCGGCTACCCTTCCCTCAAGGGGGAGGGAAGACGCCGTACCCAGCTCCTCCGCCACCCGGCGCACATAGCGGCCGAGGATCGGCGAGAGATAGGCGTCGACGACGGTGGTGTCGCCGCGGCCGACCAGCTTGACCAGCGGCGAGACTTCGTGGCTGACGGAGACCTGGCCGAAACCGATGGCGCGGACGATTTCGGCCGCCCGGCGCTCCTGGCCGGGGTACTTCCACGAATGCATGAAGACGATGGCGACGGCGTCGATGCCGTCGGCACGGGCCGCGCGCGCGGCGGCCTCGACGGCGGCTTCGTCGAGCGCCTGCTCGACCGTACCGTCGGCGCGGATGCGCCCGCCGATCTCGGCGACGCGCTCGTAGAGCTGCTCAGGAAGCACGATCTCCTTGGCGAAGATGTCGGGCCGCGCCTGGTAGGCGATCCTCAGCGCGTCGCGAAAGCCCTTCGTGACGAGGAGCAGGACGCGGTCGCCCTTGCGTTCCAGCAGCGCGTTGGTGGCGACGGTGGTGCCCATCTTGACGTCGCCGACGGCGCCGGCGGGGATCGGCTCGCCTTGCTTCAGGCCGAGCAGGTCGCGGATGCCCTGGACGGCGGCGTCGCGATAGGCGCCGGGATTCTCCGAGAGCAGCTTGCGCGGGTGGAGCCGGCCGGACGCGTCGCGGCCGATGACGTCGGTGAAGGTGCCGCCGCGGTCGATCCAGAAGTCCCACCTGCCCGTGCTCAAGAATAACCTCCGACACTACCGCCGCGGGCCGGCACGCTACCGATTCATCCCGCGCGCGGCAAACCCGCCCTGACGCAATGTTAATCGCGGAAAGCTGAAGTGACGAAACCGCCTGCGCCGCCGCGCATTCTCTCCGCGACTGCCCGGCCCGGAAGGCCGGAGTTTTCGACAAAGGAGAGAAGACATGAAGAAGTTGATTCTCGCTTCGCTTTCCGGCCTGGCGCTGCTGACGGTCGCTGCGTGCAGCGACGGCACCGACAACACCACCACCCAGAGCGTGCAGCCGCCGGCCGACGAACAGCCGATGGGCACCGCTCCCGCCGCTCCGGAAGCCACTCCCTCGGCGCCCGCCGACCAGCCGGCGGACGACACGCTGCAGCCCGCACCGGCTCCTGCGCCGGCCGAGTAGGCGGCGCATTCCAGACCTCCTCCCAGGAGCGGGGCCGGGCGAAAGCCCGGTCCCATTTTCCTGCGGTCCCGATCGCCGCCAGCCTGCGGCCAAAGGCATCTCGCCAATCGCGCGCTTTCGCCTTATGTAGCGGCAATGTCGATCTGGGAAAGACTCGGCGAGTTCGCCAGCCGCCTCTCGACCTCGGCCCGCTCCGGTGTCGCGGACATGGCGGATGCCGTCCGGACTTTCGTCCAGGGCGATCCCCAGTTGCGTCGCAACGTTGCCTTCTCGGTCGCCATGATCGCGCTTTCGGCGAAGATGGCCAAGGCCGACGGCGTCGTCACCCAGGACGAGATCCGCGCCTTCCAGGAGATCTTCGCCGTGCCGCGCGAGGAAACGCGCAACGTCGCGCGGCTGTTCGACATCGCCAAGGCGGACACGGCGGGCTACGAGGCCTATGCCGAGAAGATGGCACGGCTGTGCGGTACGGGCCGGCCGAACTGCGGGATGCTCACCGACATCCTCGACGGGCTGTTCCACATCGCCAAGGCCGACGGCGTGCTGCATGAGCGCGAGGGACGGTTCCTCAAGCGCATCGCGGAAATCTTCGAGATCGACGAACGCCACTACGAGAGCATCCTCGCCCGCCACGTCGACCTGGGCGACGCCGATCCCTACGTCATCCTCGGCATCGCGCGCGACCGGCCGTTCGAGGACGTCAAGCGCCACTACCGCAAGCTCGTCGCGGAGAACCATCCCGACCGGATGATCGCGCGCGGGATGCCGGCCGAATTCATCGCCATCGCCACGACGCGGATCGCGGCGATCAACGCCGCCTACGAGATCATCGAAAGAGGGTTGAGGACGGCATGAGCGGATTCCTCCCGGATCACGACCGGGCGGAGATCCGCGTGTCGCCGAACTTCGGCCCGCGCCGGGACGTCTCGCGGCCGGACATGATCCTGATCCACTACACGGGAATGGAATCGGCCCAGTCAGCCGAAGCCTGGCTGTGCGATCCGGCGAGCGAGGTGTCGGCGCACTATCTCGTCCATGAGGACGGCAGGATCGTGCAGATGGTGCGCGAGGCCGACCGCGCCTGGCATGCCGGACGCGGCTCATGGCGCGGCAAGACCGACATCAATTCGCTCTCGGTCGGCATCGAGATCGCCAATCCGGGCCATACTTTCGGCTATCCGGATTTCCCCGACGTGCAGATCGAGGCGGTGATCGGGCTGTGCCGCGGCATCGCGGCCCGACACACGATCGCGCCGGAACGCGTGCTCGCCCATTCCGACACCGCGCCCGGCCGCAAGATCGATCCCGGCGAGAAGTTTCCCTGGGCGCGTCTGGCGGCGGCCGGTGTCGGCCACTTCGTCGCGCCGGCGCCGATCGGCGGCGGCCGCTTCCTCGCCGAGGGCGACCGCGGCGCCCCGGTGGAGGCGCTGCAGTCGATGCTGGCGATCTACGGCTACGGGGTCGACATCTCGGGAACCTACGATGCCACCACGCGCATCGTCGTCGAGGCGTTCCAGCGGCATTTCCGGCCGGCGCGCGTCGACGGCGTCGCCGACCGTTCGACGATCGAGACGCTGCACCGGCTGCTGTCGGGGCTCGCCGGGGTCGTCGCGTAGCCTGCTTCCCCCGCTTTCGGGCGGGCATGTAACAGCCGGTCATCCAAAGTGACTTGAAGCGCCTTCGTCGATCCCAATTCGGCAGGCAAAGGGCAGGACGCAACCGGCGGGCGGAGGGCTATGCCGGAAGAAGAACGCGGGCGGCCCGCCCTGCAGGCCGTGCCCGAATGCCAACCCCCCGCGCTTGGGCGAAGCCCTGCGCCACGAGAGAAAAAAACCACATGACCAGACTTGCCATCGCCGCGGCGCTCGCCGCGGGCATGCCGATCTTTGCCGCCCATGCCCAGGAGGCTCCCGCGGTCGCGTCCCTTGCTCCCGCGGCGGCGGAGGCCGCCCAGACCGCCGGGGAAGCCGACGCGAAGAAGCCGGACGCGGCGCAGGGCTTCGAGTTCCGCATCGGCCGCGACAACGGCTCCGGCATCGCGATCGATCCGACGACCACCGCGTCGGTGGCGACCGAGGCGGCGCCGCGGGCCAAGCCCCGCGTCAGGCCGCGCATCAAGGCGGTTGCCCGCAAGGAGCGGATCGAACTGCCGGGCGCCGTCGCGGCCGCCGCGCCCGCGGCGCAGGGCGCGGCCGGCAGCTACGACACGATCATCACCCGCTATGCCGCGACCTATGGCATCCCGGCGTCGCTGGCGCACGCGGTGATCAGCGTCGAGAGCAACTATCGCCCGGGCGCGCGCGGCAGTGCCGGCGAGATCGGCCTCATGCAGATCAAGCCGGCGACGGCGCGGATGATGGGCTACAGCGGCTCGGCGAAGGGGCTGTTCGACCCGGACACCAACATCCGCTACGGCATCAAGTACCTGGCGCGCGCCCATGAGCTCGGCGGCGGCGACACCTGCGCCACGATCCTGCGCTACAATGCCGGCCATGCGGCGCGGCGCATGAACCCCGTCTCGGCCGCCTACTGTTCGAAGGTGAAGCGCCATCTCGCCGGCGGTTGACCGCGCCGGGGCGCGCGGCGGCGGACACGCGCCGCCGCCGCGCCCGGGGAATATGCCGGCGCGTCGAGTTTTCGCGGTTGCATTTCGGCCGGCGAACCCCTTTATACGGCTGCCAGCTGGCCGGGCGGCCGCACGTGCCTACGCCGAAAGGTGGCATGTGAGGAAAGTCCGGGCTCCATGGAAACACGGTGCCGGATAACGTCCGGCGGGGGCGACCCCAGGGAAAGTGCCACAGAAAGCAAACCGCCGCGACGCCGGTCTCCGGACCGGGCCGCTCGCGGCAAGGGTGAAAGGGTGGGGTAAGAGCCCACCGCGCGACTGGCGACAGGAGCGGCACGGTAAACCCCACCGGGAGCAAGACCGAATAGGGATGGCACGAGGGGCGACCCTCAGGGCGGTTTCCAGCCCCGCCATCCGGGTGGGTTGCGCGAGGCGCATGGCAACATGCGCCCAAGATGAATGGTCGCCACGTCGCGGCGTCTCCGGACGCCGCGGCCTTACAGAACCCGGCTTACAGGCCAGCTGGCAGCTTGCCTTTTTACGAACCGGCCCGCGGTGGCGTATTGCGGTGGTGCGGTCGCCCGTCCGCTGCAGAGATTCCGGCGCCGGCACCGGTGATAAAAATCAATGCGCGGCGCGGACCCGGAGACATGATGGCAAGCAATTGTCGCATGACGGGAGGAAGCCATGTCGATCCGGTTCGCGCCGAGCCGTGCAGATGCCCGGCGTCTTGCAGTCCTTGCACGCGTCCTTGTCGCCTTGGTTGCCGCGACTCTGTGTACGGTTTCCGGCGCCTCCTCCGCTGCTGATTTCACAAAACCCTTCGCCGGCGTGAAGCCGGTCCGCGGCACGCTGCCGGTCCTCGTGGTGCTTCTGCGCGCCAACGATTCCAGAGACACGCCGACCCGCACCGCCGCCGACATCCGCAACTTCTTCTTCGGCCCGCGCAAGAGCGTCAGCACCTACTTCAACGAAGTCTCCTACGGGAACTTCAACATCAAGGAAGCGATGGTGACGGGCTGGCTCGTCGCGCGCGACGATACCAGTACGCCGGGAATCGACGAATCGAGCTATGCGTGGGTGCATGCCGGTGACGACGAGGCGACCCTGCGCAGGAAGGGCGCCTGGCTGATCCGCCAGATCGAGCTGATGACGCCCTTCCGCTTCAAGACCTATGACAGGAATGGCGACGGCAAGGTGACGATCGACGAACTGGCGGTGATCTGGATCTACGCCGGCGAAAGCGGCCGGGGCCGCGAGACCGATCCGGCGGTGGTCAAGGTCCCCAGCCTTTCCCAAGGCGTGCAGATGGGGCTACTCGCGCGCACCGGCGACCAATCGCCGTGGATCATGAGTGCCCACGAAATGGGCCATCAGATCCTCAAGCTGTCCGATCTCTACGCCGACGACAAGGGCTACCCCGGCGTCGGGGCCGGATCGCTCATGTGCGACGGCTGGTCGGACGGCACTCATCTCGATCCCTGGGCGAAGATGAAGCTCGGCTGGCTGAAGCCGACGGTCGTGACGGAGGATGGCTGGTACGACCTCGCCGACGTCGAGAGCGTTCCCCAGGCGCTGATCCTCCACGACCCGGCGCGGGGTGCCCAGGACTACTTCATCGTCGAGAACCGCTGGCCGGGGCAGTCGCACGAAGACTTCCGCAAGGAGATGGGGATCGCGGTCTGGCGCGTCTCCGAGCGTGACGGTTCCGGAGACTGGGGACGCAGGACGATCGATTTCGTCTGGGCGGGCGGCTTGCCGCCGTCCCTCAAGGTCCAGCCGGGCGACTGCGTGCCTTTCGCGGACGCGTTCTTCGACGGCGGCAAGCCGGCCACCGCCTACGCACCGACCTGGAACTCGACGCCGGGGAAACTCGTGTGGCGCGACGGCACCCCGAGCGCGATCTCCATCTGGCACATACCGCCGGCTTCCCGCCTGGCGCGCGTCTATGTCGATATCCCGCCGCGGCAGTCGCCTGGTCTGACTTCGCAGGACGTCGCAATCGCCGGATCGAGCGCCGATCTCGACCGCCACGCGTCTCCCTTCAACGTCCTCCTGCCGGGCGGAAACCGGCTGGCCGACATCGTCGGCATCGGAATCGCCTCCGACAACCACGTCTACGCGTGGTACCGCAACGGGACAGTGAGTTCGGGCACGAGCGCCGATCTCGACGACTTCAGGACGCCCTATCCCTATGCGATCCCCGGCGGCCGCACGCCGAACGACATTCTCGCCATCGACATCGCCAGCGACGATCATGTCTATGCCTGGTACCGGGACGGGACGGTGAGCGCCGGCACCACCGGGGATCTCGCGGCCTATCGACCGCCGGACCGCTTCACGGTGGCGCCGGGCCGTTCCCCCGCGGACGTCGTCGGCATCGGCATCGCCAGCGACGACCACGTGTATGTCTGGTACCGCGACGGCATGGTGAGTTCGGGGACCAGCCGCGACCTGGACGCCTACCGGCCGGCCTATCGCTACAGCCTGCCGCTCGGCTGGGCGCCGGGGGACATTCAGGACGTCGCGATCGATACCAGCGACCGGATCTATTCGTGGCTGCGGACATGGGGTTCCGGCGCGCCGATCGTGGTCTCGGCCTATATCGATGGCGGCGCCGCCGTCGGGGCCGGCAAGAACAGCCGGCTGCTGGTCAAGACGACCGACGGCTTCGGCCGGCCGCTCGCCAATGTCGGCGTGACGGCCGGCGCGACGGCAGGCACGATCACTTCGCCGACGCGGATCGTCACGGACGAAGCAGGACTTGCGGTGTTTTCCTGGCGGGCGCCCGGCAGCACGCCGTCGACCTATGACGGGCGGGCTCTGCTCGAGGTTCGCGCGACCAAACAAGGCCGGGCCGACGGACGCGGCATGGTCGACGTCCAGATCCTCGGCGGCGCCATCCAGTAGCGCGCGCCCGCAGCAGCGTTTGAGGTGGAACTGGAAAGGCAGGTAGAGAAAGGCGAGCCCGGCCAGTCGGTTGGGCTCGTCGACGAATCAATCGATTCCGCCGGCTGAAAGGTCGATTCAACGACTTCGCGCGCCGCGGCAACCGCGCCGGGGAAAGCGGTGTCCGCTCAGTCCGCCAGCGCGTCGAGCGAGGCCTCGATCGCCTTCCACAGATCCTGCGCCGGCTCGCAGCCGACCGACAGGCGCACGAAGCCGGGCGCGACGGCGTCGCCCCAGCGGGCGCGGCGCTCGGCGGACGTGTGAACGCCGCCGAAGGAGGTCGACGGCTGGATCAGCGGGCAACCGGCGATGAAGCGCTCGGCCGCGGCGGCGGATTGCAGAGTCAATCCAACGAGAAAGCCGAAACGGCTCATCTGGGTGCGCGCCAGATTGTGCGCGGGGTCTCCCGGCAGGCCCGGATAGCGGACGGACGCGACCGCAGGGTGTCCGGCGATGCGCGGCGCCAGCATCTCCGCGGTGCCGCACATGCGGTCGAAGCGGAGTTCCAGGGTCTCCAGGCCGCGATGCACGAGCCATGCCTCGAACGGGCCGGGGATGCCGCCGGCGAGCTTGCGCCAGGCACGGATCGCCGCTGCCGCCTCGGCATCGCGGGTCGAGACGTGGCCGAACAGCACGTCGGAATGGCCGTTCGGCGCCTTGGTGTCGGCGGCCACGACGATGTCGGCGCCGAGATCCAGCGGGCGCTGGCCGTAGGGCGTCATCGTCGTGTTGTCGGCGACGACCAGCGCGCCCGCCGCGTGCGCCTCGCGCGCGATCGCGGCGAGGTCGCAGATGTCGAGCATCGGGTTCGACGGTGTCTCGACATAGACCATGCGGTAGCCGGCGAAGCCGCCGTCGGCGAAGGACGCCGTCGGGCGGGTCTCGGTCGCGATGCCGAAGGCCGTCAGGAATCGGTCGGCGACGAGGCGGGTGGTGTAGTAGCCGTCGGACGGGATGAGCACGCGGTCGCCCGCCTTCAGCAGGGCGAAGAACGCGGCCGAAATCGCCGCCATGCCGGAAGGGAAGGCGATCGCCTCGGCGTCTTCGAGCAGGCCCAGCGCCCCTTCGAGCGCTTCGATCGTCGGATTGTCCGGGCGACCGTAATGGTGGCTGGCGCCCTCCGGATCGCCCGGCAAATGGTAGGTCGAGGCCATGACCAGGGGCAGGGCGACGGGATCGCCCTTGGCGAGGGCCGCGCCGCGCAGGTGGGCGAGCCGCGCGGCCCGCGAGAATTCCGCCTCGTCCATCGTCCATCTCCGTGTTGCGACACGCTGTAGGTCGCGTCCGCCGACCGTGCAAGGCGGCAGGTCGGCGAAGGCGCGGTGCCAGCCGTTAAGGGGGCCGGTAAACATTCGTTAGGGCTAATGGAGGATAACCGGATCTCGGTCCCACGCGCGGTCGAAAGCAACGGCCCAAGGCGCGAAGTAAAGTGCATTCCCGTTGACGCCCATACCAGCCCATGCTATCCCAGAAACCCAATCAAGATCTCGTTTCCGTAAACGGTGAAGCGTGTTCGCAACCGGTCGCCGAGAGGCCCGGCAGGCGGCGCGCGCAGCGTTTTTCGGAAAGGATCGTGCGGGAGCCGAAGGGACCGTGCCGCGGCGGCGCGGACAACGGTATGACGAGGGACGCGGCGAAGGCGGCCGTAGGCGAGTATGGACCGCTTTCTATCGAGCGCTGTGAACAGGATAGACGCCAAGGGCCGTGTCTCGGTGCCGGCGCCGTTCCGCGCGGTCGTACAGAAGCGCGGCTACCAGGATCTCTACGCGCTGAGGGCGCTGGACGTGCCGGCGCTGGACGTCGGCGGGCTCGATCTGCTCGACCGCTACGAGGCGCGGATCGCGATCGAGGATCCGTTCCTGCAGACGGCGGACGACATGTCCTTCTTCTGCCATGGGGACGGCATGTTCCTGAAGCTGGACCAGGACGGCCGGATCACGGTCAGCGACTTCATCCGCGAGCATTCGGGGATCGCGGACGAGGTGGCGTTCGTCGGCCGCGGGCAGTTCTTCCAGATCTGGGAGCCGGGGCGGCTGCGCAGCCACGCCGAAGCGGTGCGCGCGCGGCTTCTCTCGCTCAGGCAGTCGGCGGCGGCCACGCGGCCGTCCGGAGAAACGGGATGATGGCGGGCCACGGCGCAGATGCCGTTGGCGGACCGGCCCGCCACATCCCGGTCCTGCTCGACGAGGTCCTCGCCGCGCTGGCGCCGGCGGCGGGCGATCTCGTCGTCGACGGCACGTTTGGCGCCGGCGGCTATACGCGGGCGATCCTCGACAGCGGTGCCTCAGTGCTGGCGATCGATCGCGACCCGGACGCCATCGAGGCGGGCAGGGCGCTCGAGCGCGAGGCGGACGGCCGGCTCAGGCTGGTGCAGGCGCCGTTCTCCGAACTCGACGCCCATGTCGCGACCGCCGACGGAGTCGTCCTCGACATCGGCGTCTCCTCCATGCAGATCGACCAGGCCGAGCGCGGCTTCTCGTTCCGCGCCGACGGTCCGCTCGACATGCGCATGGCGCGGAGCGGTCCGACTGCGGCGGACGTCGTCAACCGCTTCAAGGTCGGCGACCTCGCGCGGATCTTCGGCTTCCTCGGCGAGGAGCGCCACGCCGGACGGATCGCGCGCATGATCGAGAAGCGCCGCGAGAGCCGGCCCTTCACGCGGACGCTGGAACTTGCCGACGCCATCGAGACCCATATCGGCCGCAATCCGAAGGACCGCATCCACCCGGCGACGCGGGTGTTCCAGGCGCTGCGCATCTTCGTCAACGACGAACTCGGCGAACTGGCGCGCGCGCTGATGGCCGCCGAGCGGGTGTTGAAGCCCGGCGGCCGCCTTGTCGTCGTCACCTTCCATTCGCTCGAGGACCGCATCGTCAAGCGCTTCATCGTCGACCGCTCGGCAAACGCCGCCGGCTCCCGCCACCTGCCGGAAGCGATGACCAGGGCGCCGACCTTCGCCAGCGCCGGCAAGGCCAAGTCGCCGTCCGAGCGCGAGATCGAGGTCAATCCGCGGGCCCGGTCGGCGAAACTCCGCGCCGCCGTCCGCACCGACGCGCCGGCGCGCGCGGAAGATCTTTCCATCTTCGGGCTGCCGCGGCTGCCCGACGCGAGCAAGGGCGGAGACTAGACATGTTCCGGACCAGCGACATGGTGCTGATCGCCGTGATGGTTTCCGCGGCCGCGTTCACCTACCAGACCAAGCACGAGGCGGAGAGCTGGCTGTCCGAGGTCCGTCGGCTGGAGCGGGAAATCCGCTTCGAGGAGGACACGATGGACCTGCTCAAGGCCGACTGGAGCCTGCTCACGCAACCTTCGCGCCTGCAGCGCCTCACCGAGATATACCACGGGCAGCTCGCCCTCGAGCCGGTCGGCGCCCAGCAGATCGTCGGGCTCGACGAGTTGCCGGAACGGCCGCTGACCATCGAGGACCTCTCCACCGGGCGGCTCGGCGGCATGGCGGAGGGCGCCAGGGACAATACGGTGACCGGAGGCGTGGTGCGATGAAGCTCGGCTGGAAAAAGTCGGCGAAGTCGGCCGCTTCCGCGACCGCCGTTCCCGGGGCGATCGTCGTCGACGCGGCGAGGCTGTCGACCGGCGGACGCACGCGCAACCGCGTGCTGCTGACCATGGCGCTGTTCTTTTCCGTCTACGGAGCGATCGGCGGGCGGCTCGTCTATCTCGGCCTCCAGGATCCGGAAGCTTCGAGCGGGCCGGTCTCGCGCGTCACCGCCTCGCGCCCCGACATCGTCGATCGCAACGGCGAGGTGCTGGCGACCGACATCAAGACGGCGTCGCTGTTCGCGGAGCCGCGGCGCATCGTCGACGCCGACGAAGTGATCGAGAAGCTGGCGACGGTGCTGCCCGACATCGACGCCGAGCAGACCTATCACAAGCTGAAGAGCGGAACCGGCTTCGTCTGGCTGAAGCGGCAGCTGACGCCGCGCCAGGAGAGCGCGATCATGCAGCTCGGCATTCCCGGCATCGGCTTCCGCACCGAGAAGCGCCGCTTCTATCCGGGCGGCGCGACCGCGTCGCACATCCTAGGCCTGACCAACATCGACAACCAGGGCATCGCCGGCCTGGAGAAATACATCGACGACCAGGGCCTCGCCGACCTGCAGGCCTCGGGTCTCGCCGTCGCTGCCGACCTGAAGCCGGTGAAGCTGTCGATCGACATCCGCGTCCAGCACATCGTCCATGACGAACTCGCGCGGTCGATGGACAAGTACCACGCCATCGCCGCCGGCGCCGTCATCCTCAACGTCAAGACCGGCGAGGTGCTGGCCATGGCGTCGCTGCCGGACTTCGATCCGAACAACCCCGTCAACGCGCTCGACAAGGACCGTCTCAACCGCATGTCGGCGGGCGTCTTCGAGATGGGCTCGACGATCAAGAGCTTCACCACCGCGATGGCGCTGGACTCGGGCAAGGTGACGCTGAAGAGCACGTTCGATGCGACGCGGCCGATCACCATCGGCCGCCAGACGATCCGCGACTTCCACGGCAAGGGCAGGGTGCTTTCCGTGCCGGAGGTCTTTATCTACTCGTCGAACATCGGTTCGGCGCGCGAGGCCGACGTCGTCGGCATCGAGGGCCATCGCGAATTCCTGAAGCGGCTCGGCCTGCTCGACCGCCTGGAGACGGAACTGCCCGAGGTGGCGCGGCCGACCGAGCCGAAGGTGTGGAAGAAGGTGCATTCGATCACCATCGCCTTCGGCCACGGCATGTCGACGACGCCGCTGCAGACGGCGGTGGGTGCGGCGGCGCTGATGAACGGCGGCAGGCTGATGCCGCCGACCTTCCTGCCACGCACGGAGGAACAGGCCGCGGCGGTCACGACCCAGGTGCTCAACCCGCGGACCAGCGAGGACATGCGCTACCTCTATCGGCTCAACGCGGAGAAAGGGTCGGGCAAGAAGGCCGAGGTGCCCGGCTATCGCGTCGGCGGCAAGACCGGCACCGCCGAGAAGGTCGTCAACGGCCGCTACTCGTCCGACAAGCGCTTCAACGCCTTCCTCGCCGCCTTCCCGATGGACGACCCGCAATACATCGTGCTGACCATCATCGACGAGCCGAAGCCGGAGAAGCCGGGCATGGGCGCAACCGCCGGATCGAACGCCGCGCCGACGGTCGCCAACATCATCCGCCGCGCCGCGCCGCTTCTTGGCGTCAAGCCCGAATTCGGCCATGAAGATAAGCCGTTGCTCGTTTCCTACTGAGTGATTCTGCCGCTTTCCGGCCAAGACGCGCGTTTCCTGTTGACTGGATTTCCATGGAACTGAAGGATTTTGTCGGCATCCTGCCCGCCGGCGTCGCCCGCACAGGCGGCGTCGCCGTAACCGGCGTTTCGTCCGATTCGCGCGAGGTGACGGCCGGCACGCTGTTCGTCGCCGTGCCCGGAACGAAGGCCGACGGCGCCGCCTATGCGGCGGAGGCCGAGCGGCGCGGCGCGGCTGCGGTCGTCGCGGCCCGCGGCGCGGTGAAGGCGGCGCTGTCGGTCCCCGTGATCGAGGTCGACGACCCGCGCCGCACCCTGGCGCTCTGCGCCGCCCGCTTCTTCCCGCGCCAGCCCGACGTGATGGTCGCCGTCACCGGGACCAGCGGCAAGACCTCGGTCGCGGCCTTCGTCCGCCAGATCTGGGAGCACGAGGGCCTCGCCGCGGCGAGCATCGGCACGACCGGCGTCGTCGCGCCCGGCCGCGACGAATACGGCTCGCTGACGACGCCCGATCCGGTCGCGCTGCACCGCCTGCTCGACGAACTCGCGCGCGCCGGCGTCACCCACGCCTCGATGGAGGCGTCGAGCCACGGCCTCGACCAACGCCGCCTCGACGGCGTGCGGCTGTCGGCCGGTGCCTTCACCAATCTCGGTCGCGACCACATGGACTACCACCCGACGGTCGAGGAGTACTTCGCAGCGAAGCTGCGCCTGTTCGACGCGCTGCTGCCGAAGGGTGCGCCGGCGGTGATCTTCGCCGACGATCCGTGGAGCGAGGCGACCGTGGCCCATGCCAGGGCCGCGGGCCTGATGGTGCTCACCGTCGGACGCCACGGCGATTTCCTCACGCTGAAGCGGGTCGAGCACGAACGCCATCGGCAACGCGCCGAGGTCGAGGCCGGCGGCGTCATCCACGAGATCGACCTGCCGCTCGCCGGAGACTTCCAGATCGCCAACGCGCTGGTCGCGGCGGGCCTCGCCATCTCGACCGGCACGCCGGCGGACAAGGCGTTCGCCGCGCTGGAAAGGCTGAAGGGCGCGCCGGGCCGTCTCGACCTGGTCGGCACCAAGGACCATGGCGCTCCGGTCTATGTCGACTACGCCCACAAGCCCGATGCGCTGGAGAACGTGCTCGCCTCCGTCAGGCCGTTCACCACCGGCCGGGTGATCGTGGTGTTCGGCTGCGGCGGCGACCGCGACCGCGGCAAGCGGCCGATCATGGGCGAGATCGCGACGCGCCTTGCCGACGTCGTCATCGTCACCGACGACAATCCGCGCTCGGAGGTTCCCGCCGCGATCCGCGCAGCGATCCTCGCCGCGGCGCCGGGCGCCATCGAGATCGGCGACAGGCGCGAGGCGATCCGCAAGGGCGTTTCCCTGCTCAATGCCGGCGACACGCTGATCGTTGCCGGCAAGGGCCACGAAGTCGGCCAGACCATCGGCGCCGAGACCGTGCATTTCTCCGACCACGAGGAAGTGCGCGGCGCGCTCGCCGAGGTTTCGGCATGAACGTGCTGTGGACGGCCGACGAGCTGGTCGAGGCCACCGAGGGCCGGCCGCACGGGCAACTTCCCGCCGGCGTCGGCGGCATCTCGATCGACACGCGCTCGCTCCAGCCGGGCGACGCCTTTTTCGCCGTCAAGGGCGAGAAGATGGACGGCCACGACTTCGCCACCGCGGCGGTGAAGGCCGGCGCCGGGGTGCTCGTCGTCGCCGAGGGGAGGCTTCCGTCGCTCGGCCGCCTGACGGCGCCGATCATCGTCGTGTCCGACGTGCTCGCCGCGCTGGAAAAGACCGGACGGGCGGCGCGCGCCCGCAGCCGGGCGAAGATCGTCGCGGTGACCGGCTCCGCGGGCAAGACCAGCACGAAGGAGGCGCTTCGCCACGCGCTGTCGGCGGTGGGTTCGGTCCACGCCTCCGACAAGTCGTTCAACAACCACTGGGGCGTGCCGCTGACGCTCGCCCGCCTGCCGCAGGACTGCGATTTCGGCATCTTCGAGATCGGCATGAACCATCCGGGCGAGATCCGGCCCCTGGTGAAGATGGTGCGGCCGCACGTCGCCATCGTCACGCTGATCGCGGCCGCCCATCTCGGCCACTTCCGCAACCTCGACGAGATCGCCGCGGCCAAGGCGGAAATCTTCGAGGGCATCGAGCCGGGCGGCGCGGCGCTGCTCAACCGCGACGACCAGCGCTACAAGCTCCTCGCCAGGCTGGCGAAGGCGCAGGGCGTCAAGCGGATCCTCGGCTTCGGCGAGGAGGCGCGCGCCGACTTCCGCCTGCTCGACTGCGAACTCGGCGCCGATTCCTCGACGATCCGCGCCAGGATCGGGGATGCCGAGGTCGAGGCGCGCATCGGCGCCCCCGGCCGCCATATCGTCCAGAACGCGCTCGCCGTGCTCGGCACCGCCAGCCTCGTGGGCGCCGACGTCGGCAAGGTTGCCGCCGCGCTCGCGGGCCTCGAAGCCGAGCAGGGGCGCGGCCGCCGCCATCGCCTGGCGCTGGCCGGCGGCGCCTTCACGCTGATCGACGAGAGCTACAACGCCAACCCGGCATCGATGCAGGCGGCCATGGCGCTGCTCGCCGCGACGCCGGTCGCGGAGGGCGGGCGCCGCATCGCCGTGCTCGGCGACATGCTGGAACTGGGCAGCCATTCGGCGAAGCTGCACGCCGCGCTGGCCGAACCGGTGAAGCAGGGCGGCGCCGACCTCGTCCTGCTCGCGGGACCGGAGATGAAGGCGCTCGCCGACGCGCTGCCGGAGGGGATCGCCCACGACTACCGCGCCGATGTCGAGGCGCTGAAACCGGTGCTGCTCGACGCGGTGCGTCCGGGCGACGCCGTCATGGTCAAGTCATCGAAGGGCATCGGCTTCTCGAAGCTGGTCGACGCCCTCGTCGCCCGATACCCGGCGCACGCCGGGAAGGCGCCGGCATGAGGTATTTGGGGGAACAATAGACGCATGCTGACGCTCCTCGTCGCCTTCTCCGACCAGATCTCGGTCTTCAACATCTTCCGCTACATCACCTTCCGGACCGGCGGGGCGCTGATCACGTCGGCGCTGATCGTCTTCATCTTCGGCCCGGCGATAATCGCGGCGCTGCGCATCCGCCAGGGCAAGGGCCAGCCGATCCGCGCCGACGGGCCGCAGACGCATTTCAAGAAGGCCGGAACGCCGACGATGGGCGGCCTGATGATCCTGTCGGGCATCGTCGGCTCGTCGCTGCTGTGGACCAACCTCTCCAGCGTCTATGTCTGGGTTGTGCTGCTGGTGACGCTGGGCTTCGGCGCGATCGGCTTCTACGACGACTATCTCAAGGTCACCAAGCAGACGCACAAGGGTTTCTCCGGGAAGGCGCGGCTCGCCATCGAGTTCGTCATCGCCGGCATCGCCGCATGGGTGATCATGCATGCCGGGCAGGAGCCGTTCTCGTCGTCGCTGACCTTCCCGTTCATCAAGGACTTCATCGTCAATCTCGGCTGGTTCTTCGTGCCATTCGCCGCCTTCGTCGTGGTCGGCGCCGGCAACGCGGTGAATCTGACCGACGGACTCGACGGGCTGGCCATCGTGCCGATCATGATCGCGGCGGCCTCCTTCGGCATCATCGCCTATCTGTCGGGCAACGCGGTTTTCGCCGAATACCTGCAGATCCACTTCGTTCCGGGCACCGGCGAGCTCGCCGTCGTGCTCGGCGCGGTGATCGGCGCCGGCCTCGGCTTCCTCTGGTTCAACGCGCCGCCGGCGGCGATCTTCATGGGCGACACCGGCTCGCTCGCCATGGGCGGACTGATCGGCACCATCGCGATCGCCACCAAGCACGAGATCGTGATGGCGATCATCGGCGGCCTGTTCGTCATCGAGGCGCTGTCGGTGATCATCCAGGTCGGCTACTTCAAGATGACCGGCAAGCGCGTGTTCCTGATGGCGCCGATCCACCACCATTTCGAGAAGCTCGGCTGGACCGAGAGCCAGATCGTGATCCGCTTCTGGATCGTCGCCGTGGTGCTGGCCCTGGTCGGGCTGTCCACCCTCAAGCTGCGCTGAGGCGGCGATGATCCCGGCGCGGTCGTTCGAGGGAAAACGGGTCGCGCTCTTCGGGCTCGGCGGCTCGGGGATGGCGACGGCGCAGGCGCTCGCCGCCGGCGGGGCGACGGTTCTCGCCTGGGACGACAATCCGGAAAGCGTCGCCAAGGCGGCCGCGGCCGGCATCGCCACCGGCGACTTACGCGCCGCCGACTGGGCGGGCTACGCGGCCTTGGTGCTGTCGCCCGGCGTGCCGCTGACCCACCCCAAGCCGCACTGGAGCGTCGACCTCGCCCGCGCGGCCGGGGTCGAGATCATCGGCGACATCGAACTGTTCGTGCGCGAGCGCATGGCGGTTGCGCCGAAGGCGCCATTCATCGCCATAACCGGCACCAACGGCAAGTCGACGACGACCGCGCTGACGGCGCATATCCTCGCGTCGGCGGGGCGCGACACGCAGATGGGCGGCAACATCGGCCGCGCGGTGATGACGCTCGATCCGCCGGCCGACGACCGCTTCTACGTCGTCGAATGCTCGTCCTACCAGATCGACCTGTCGCCCTCGATCAACCCGACGGCGGGCATCCTGCTCAACCTGACCCCCGACCATCTCGACCGCCACGGCACCATGCAGCACTACGCTTCCATCAAGGAGCGCCTGGTGGCGGGCAGCGACGCCGCGATCGTCGGCGTCGACGACAGCTACTGCGCGCAGATTGCCGACCGGCTGGAGCGCGCAGGCAAGGACGTGGTGCGCATCTCCAAGCGGCTGCCGCTCACCGACGGCCTGTTCGCCGACGGTACCGACCTGATGGAGGCCGTGCACGGGCGCTACGAGCGCATCGGCTTCCTCGAAGACATCGGCTCGCTGCGTGGCCAGCACAACGCGCAGAACGCGCTCGCCGCGGTCGCCGCGTGCCTGAAGGTCGGTCTCGACCTCGGCGAAATCCAGGCCGGCCTCGAGAGCTTTCCCGGGCTCGCCCACCGGATGGAGCAGGTCGGCCGCAAGGGCAGGGTGCTCTTCGTCAACGATTCCAAGGCGACCAACGCCGACGCGGCGGCGCCGGCGCTGTCCAGTTTCCCGCGGATCTACTGGATCGCCGGCGGACTTCCCAAGGAGGGCGGCATCGAGCCGCTGCGCTCGTTCTTCCCGCGCATCGCCAAGGCCTACCTGATCGGCGAGGCGGCCCCCGCCTTCGCCGCGACGCTCGGCGAGGCGGCGCCCTACGAGATCTCGGGCACCCTTGCGGCGGCCGTCGAGCATGCCGCCGCAGACGCGGCGAAGGACGAGGCGGAAACCGTCGTGCTGCTCTCGCCCGCCTGCGCCAGCTTCGACCAGTTCCGCAACTTCGAGGTGCGCGGCGAAGCCTTCAGGCAAGCCGTGTCTGCTATTCCGGGCATAGAGCCGATTCGGGGAGAACGCCGATGACCAGCCGCCTTGACCGCAGCCCCGTCGCGACGTGGTGGTGGACGATCGACCGCTGGTTCCTGGCGGCGTTCCTGTCGCTGATGGGTCTCGGCATCATCCTGTCCTTCGCCGCGAGCCCGGCCGTCGCCGAGCGCATCGGCCTCGGCTCCTTCCATTTCGCCACGCGCCAGATCGTCTTCATGATCCCGGCGCTGGCGGCGCTCCTGTCGGTTTCCTTCCTCGACGCGCGGCAGGTGCGGCGCCTCGCCGTGGTCATGCTCGGCGTCGCGCTCGTGCTGATGGTCGCGGTCCTCTTCGTCGGCGTCGAGGTCAAGGGCGCGCGGCGCTGGGTGTCGCTCGCCGGCGTGTCGATCCAGCCGTCGGAGTTCCTCAAGCCGGCCTTCGTCGTCATCTGCGCCTGGCTGTTCGCCGAGCATCGGCGGCAGCCCGACATCCCCGGCAACCTGTTCGCCATGATCCTGCTCGGCCTGGTGCTGGCGCTGCTCGTCGCGCAGCCCGACCTCGGCCAGACCATCCTCGTTCTCGGCACCTGGGGCGCGATGTTCTTCATGGCCGGGCTGCCGTGGATCTGGATCATCGCTCTCGGCGCCCTGGGCGCGGCCGGCGCGGTCACCGCCTATTCGGTATTCCCGCATGTCGCCGGTCGCGTCGACCGCTTCCTCACCGGGGAAGGCGACACGTTCCAGGTGGACATGGGTCGCGAGGCTGTCATCAACGGCGGCTGGTTCGGCGTCGGCCCGGGCGAGGGCACCGTCAAGCGCATCATCCCGGACAGCCACGCCGACTTCGTCTTCGCCGTGGCCGGCGAGGAGTTCGGCATCGTCCTGCTGTTCCTCATCCTCGGCCTGTTCGCCTTCGTCGTGCTGCGCGGCCTGTCCACGGCGCTGAAGGAGCACGACGACTTCACCCGTTTCGCGGTCGCCGGGCTGGTCGTCAATTTCGGCCTGCAGTCGATCATCAACATGGGGGTCAACCTGCAGATGATGCCTGCGAAGGGCATGACGCTGCCGTTCATCTCCTACGGCGGCTCGTCGCTGATCGCCATCGCCATCGCCATGGGCATGGTGCTGGCGCTGACGCGCAAGCGGCCGGAGAAACGCCAGCAGTTCAACTATACCGCCCGGGCGCCGCGGGAAGTGCCGGCGGAATAGATGGCGAAGGGCACGATCCTCCTGGCGGCGGGCGGCACCGGCGGGCATCTGTTCCCGGCCGAGGCGCTGGCGCACGAATTGAAGGCGCGCGGCTGGTCCGTGCATCTGGCCACCGACGAGCGCGCCGGCCGCTATGCCGGTTCGTTCCCGGCAGACCACATCCATCCGCTGAGTTCGGCTACCATCGGCTCGAAGAACCCGATCGCGCTGGCGCGGTCCTTCTGGAGCATCTGGCGCGGCGTGCGCCAGGCCTCGACGCTGCTCGGGCGGATCAAGCCAGCGGCGGTGGTCGGCTTCGGCGGATACCCGACGCTACCGCCGCTCTATGCCGCGACGCGCCGCAGCCTGCCGACGATGGTGCATGAGCAGAATGCGGTGATGGGCCGCGCCAACCGGGCGCTGGCCGCCAGGGTCACGGCGATCGCCGGCGGCTTCCTCATTGCCGAGGGCGCGCATGCGGCGAAAACCGTCGTCACCGGCAATCCGGTCCGACCGGCGATCATCGAGGCCTCGCGGACACGCTACGCCGTGCCGGCGGCTGGCGGCGAATTCCACCTGCTGGTGTTCGGCGGCAGCCAGGGCGCGCAATTCTTCTCCGAGGCGATACCGCCCGCGGTCGCGGCGCTGCCCGAGGCGGAACGCCGCCGCCTGAAAGTGACGCAGCAGGCGCGCAGCGAGGACGAGGCGTCCGTGCGCAAGGCCTATGCCGCGCTCGGCGTCGAGGCCGAGATCGCCCCCTTCTTCAACGATATGGCGGCGCGTCTGGCGGCCGCGCACCTGGTGATCTCGCGCTCGGGCGCATCGACGGTCTCGGAGATCG